>NZ_AP023366.1:1372500-1545000 GCF_015097055.1 Effusibacillus dendaii | reverse complement strand
ACTAAAGATCAATACGTAGTCGGAATGTGCGAATTCGATTTGATAGATTTATTACAACTTTTTCCCTGAATTATTTTGGACGATCATAGAAAAAAATTAGGAGGAGTCGCTCCTAATTTTCGCAACAAAGATTAGTCTTCCTGAAAGAGAGGTGTAGACAGATAACGCTCTTCTGTATCAGGCAGTACCACAACGATTGTTTTCCCCTTGTTTTCGGGTCGTTTGGCGACTTGAGTAGCGGCAAATGCGGCAGCACCAGAAGAAATTCCTACCAGTAACCCTTCCATCTTAGCCAACTTACGTGCAGTTTCAAATGCTTCTTCATTTTTTACTGTCACGATGTCATCAACAATTGACTTGTTGAAGATATCTGGTACAAAACCGGGGCCAATTCCTTGAGTCCTATGCGGGCCAGGCTTACCTCCCGAAAGAACTGCTGAATCAAAAGGTTCAGCAGCAATAATTTGCACTGAAGATTTTTTCTGTTTCAAGATTTCACCCACTCCGGTAACCGTTCCGCCGGTGCCCACACCTGCAATGAAGATATCCACTTCACCGTCAGTGTCCCGCCAAATTTCTTCTGCAGTGGTCTTCCGGTGAATTTCTGGGTTAGCCGGGTTTTTAAATTGTTGCGGGATAAATGAGTTTGGTGTTCGGGTGGCTAGTTCTTCCGCTTTTCGAATAGCACCGTTCATTCATTCTGAGCCTGGTGCTAAAACCAATTCCGCTCCGAGGGCCTTTAGAAGTTTTCTTCGCTCCACGCTTAAGGTGTCTGGAAGTGATATAATCAGCTTGTATCCCAACGCTGCGCATGCAAAAGCGAGTCCAATTCCCGTATTGCCGTTGGTAGGCTCAATAATAACCGAATCCTTATTATTCAGGCCTTTGTTCTCGGCGTCTTTTATCATGGCATAACCGATGGGTCTTTAACACTTCCTGCAGGGTTAAAGTATTTCAGAGCTTGTTGAATAATTAATTGGCACGTTTCATTCGATATTTTTCCTGATTCGAGTTTATTATCGGTTCCAAGGAGCTTTCGCACTGGTTGTTCCGGTAGACTTGTCTACCAGCCGATCACAAAGGTAAGCAAAAAGCACCCACATGACATGCCGTCGATACCGCTTTTGTCCAAATAGTCGTGGGTTTTCGAGGTGATATTGTACCTTTAGGGTCGAAAAGAACCTTTCTGCTGCCGATCTCTTGCGCAACATCCGTTTGCCAAGCCCAGTCTTCACATATCGGATATTTTGTTGTCGATATGGATCTTTGATATTCTCCAGTGACTTCGCTCTTCGGGGGTTCACCTCTGTCGCCAGATGAACACCCGTTTCATTGGCAGCCTGGAACAAACGTTTGTCGTCGTATGCTCCATCGGCCAAAATCATGAAGATATCGAGTTGCACAACTTTTTTAAGTAGGTGCGGGAGTTGATTGTCGTAGACATTGGCAGTGGTTAGATCCCATGCCAACGGAATCCTGTCTTCCGAAATAATGGCATGGAGTTTGTAGCCAATGTACCAACCTAATCGGGTTCCCTTCCCTTTACGAGCTTCTGAATCAAAGCGGGAAGCACGCAAAGAGGTACTGTCCCAAAAACAGATACGGGTTTTTGGTTGCAAGACAATCAGAGCAACTTGATAAATGTCTTCATATAGGGTGTCTTCCAGTTCTTGTGCCCGAATACACAGCGTGGAGTAGTCAGGCACAGATGTCAATCCAATTAGAGCCTGGGCAATTGGATCATGTTGCAAACGCCATTCAAGTTCTCGGAAACCATGAATTCGCTGAAACGCTTGATAAACAAAACATTTTAGGATTTGTACATCCGAATAAAGCTTGGGACGACCCCTTCGGGGGCTGACTTCCTCCTGAAATTGTTCGAGCAAATGATCAATTCGGGAAAATAACTGTAACAAAGGATTTTCTTTGGTGATGTTCAGTGCTAGAATCAAACTAGATCCGCCTTTCTTGGTGATGTTTGGTCGCACTTACATCTTACCAACAAATGGCGGATTTTTGTTGTTCATTTCAAGACAAGGATTTATTCAACAAGCTCTATTTCAGTTTAGCGATGATTTTCGCTTCAAGATGATTGCACCTGTTATAGTTGGAAAGCTCTAGTAAAGGTGTATTACCGATCAATTCTGTTAAGTTTTTTTGCGATGTTTGGCAACTGATTAAAGTGTAGATGTTTCCAGAAAAAACATTTGCAATATCGGGGGAATCCTGATATATTAATCTTTGTCGTTTACTAACACTAGGCCATTCGTGGCCGCCGGAACATCAAACGACGCATGTCCTAAGGGCCTATAGCTCAGCTGGCTAGAGCGCACGACTGATAATCGTGAGGTCAGTGGTTCGAGTCCACTTAGGCCCACCATGTAACTTACACCGGATAATAAAATAGTTGCTAATTAGAGGAGAAGTCGAGTTACATACGGACTTCTCCTTTTTAGTTTTATTTTCCAGGAACTTTGGACACTTGTTCTAGTTATTTGATTTGGAAGTAATGATCATAAAGAAGTAATAAGCATAAATCGGGAGACAGGAGGGAGGAAAGGAATTTTTATGATCTTCAAACTTTAATGATCAAAGAAGAGTCAACGTCTCGAATGCGGCTTCGACCGGATATAGCAAGCTCCAGGCGCAATCGCTTTCAAAATATCTGCGCCTCTGCGAATCCACTATCTACAAGCAAGGGAACCTTACGGTTTACCGCTTCAAAAATCGAGGGAAGCGCATCCAAAGTGGCAATTGCACCGTCCAATTGCTTCCCGCCGTGGTTCGATACAATAATTCCTTTTGTCTCGTGTGTATGGTATGGGGCCTAAACACTTTCAGATTTGGGGAGGTACTCCATTTTCGATGCTCCAAAAATTCAGTTACAGCAAGGCTTTGAAGTTATGAAATTGATTCGACAGTAAGAAATTATAAATTTTCCCGAGGGGAGGTCTCTTGTCATTCAAGGGACTTCCCCTTCGTTTCGATTCATTTGTTTTGCTTGTATCGGTACAGTTGTACTGAATCGCTACAATCGGACAAAAATCGATGATATACAAGTCTGTGCTTCCGCTGAAGATCCCTGGGCCGGTTGCTGAAAACTTAAAAATGAAAAACGAACAAGTAGTTGGCATTGTTTTTGCTTGTTGTATCGATTAGCAGGAGCAATTCCTGCAATACAATCAAAGCGTCGAAGGGAGAGGATTTAGCACATGGCAGGCGTAAAAGCACAAATTCTTGCAATTGATGCCGGTGGCACCATGACGGACACCTTCATCATTAACGACAGAGGGGAGTTTGTGGTTGGCAAGGCGCAATCGACGCCGGATGATGAATCGGTGGGCCTTTTGAATTCGGCACGTGACGCTCTTTCCTACTGGGATACCACGGTCGAACAGGCTTTTTCCCAATTAGTGGCCGGCGTCTATTCCGGGACGGCAATGCTAAACCGATTGGTTTCCCGAAAAGGAAGACGGGTGGGACTGATTGTCAACAAAGGAATGGAGGACTTTCACCGAATGGGAAGAGCGATTCAGGCTTATCTCGGATACTCGTATTCCGACCGCCTGCATTTGAACACCCACCGGTATGATCCTCCTCTAGTTCCGCAGGAGTTGACAAGGGGGGTAACGGAAAGGGTCGATCTGTTTGGCAACGTTGTAATCCCCCTTTACCAACATGAAGTGGAGCAAGCGGTTGTTGACCTTCTGGATCAGAACGTGGAAGCGATTGTGATCAGCTTTCTCCATTCCTACAAGTACCCTGCTCATGAAAGAAGAGTACGGGACATGGCAAAGGAAATCATGAAAAAACACGACAAAGAAGTACCGATTTTTGCCTCGGTAGATTATTATCCACTTCGCAAAGAATCTCATCGCACCAATACGACCATTATTGAGGCTTATGCAGCGGATCCTTCCCGCAAAACGCTTTCGACTATCGACATGCGGATCAAGGAAAAAGGAGCCAGGTTTGATTTGCGGGTGATGGCAAGCCATGGTGGAACGATCAGTTATCAGGCAAATGAGTTGGCACGAACTTTGGTTTCCGGACCGATCGGGGGAGTAGTGGGGGCAAAATATTTAGGTGAACATCTGAATATTAAGAATATTGCATGTTCAGATATCGGCGGTACCAGTTTTGACATGGCTTTGATTACACAGGGAGATTTAAGCATTAATACCAGTCCAGATATGGCACGTCTAGTTCTGTCCTTGCCGTTGGTGGCGATGGATACGGTCGGAGCTGGGGCAGGCAGTTTTGTACGGATTGATCCGAATTTCAAATCGATTACCCTCGGGCCTGACAGTGCCGGATATCGCGTTGGTGTGTGCAACCCGGCAGGCGGAATTGAAACCGTCACTGTATCGGACTGCCATGTTGTGCTTGGTTTGATCAATCCCGACAATTTTCTTGGTGGAGAAATCAAACTTTATCCGGAGCGTGCTTATCAGGCAATCAAAGAACAAATTGCGGATCCGTTGGGTTTGTCAGTGGAAGATGCTGCCTATGGGGTGATCGATCTACTCGAATCCCAACTGCGTAATTATTTGGAATCAATGATTCTCGGCAAGGGATACTCTCCGTCCCAGTACGTCTGTTTTTCCTACGGCGGAGGGGGACCGCTGCATACGGCCGGTTACACCAAAGGACTTGGGTTCGAGGATATCCTGGTGCCGGCATGGGCAGCCGGATTTTCCGCTTTTGGGTGTGGAGCTGCTGACTTCGAATACCGCTATGACAAGACTCTTGATCTGAATGTCAATAACGGAGCTGACTATCAGGAAAAGACATCGGCCGGTAGTGAGCTGCAGCAGGCATGGCAAGAATTGATGGGCAAAGTGGCAGATGAATTTGAGAAGAACAATTTCTCGCGAGAACAGGTGGAATTCCGTTTTTATTTCCGCATGCAGTATCAGGGCCAACTCAACGATTTGGAAATCGAATCCCCAATCAGTGAAATTCGAACGGAGAACGATTGGGAGAAATTGGTTGACTCTTTTGAGGATATGTATGCACGTGTGTATGCAAAAGCCGCTCGCTCCCCTGAACTTGGATATTCGGTTACAGGCGCCATCGTTCGGGGAATTGTGGAAGTTCCGAAACCCAAAATTCCAGAAGAGCTCCTGTCGGGTGAGACACCGCCGGAAAATGCCTTTCTGGGAACCCGGAATGTGTACTGGAAGGGAGAGTGGGTTAAGGCTGACATTTGGGAAATGGAATCCTTAAAGGCAGGGAATCGCATTCAGGGATTTGCGATTCTGGAATCACCGGCAACAACTTTTGTCATTCCGCCGGGTTACGAGACATATCTTGACCAACACCGTATCTTCCACCTGAAGGAACCTGGCAAGTAATGCTGTAAATCGATGGATCGGTTTTTCACAAATTTTAGGGAGGGATTGCATTTGGCGATTCGGGAAAAAGATTTGGGGATTCAAGCACGCCGCACAATCGGTTGGAATGGAAAAACGCTCAAACAAATGAGGGAAGAAATTGATCGGTTAAGCCGTGAATCAGGACATTACGCGGGATTGAAGCAATTGCCGTTTAAAGAATCCGAACCCATCCGCTATGAAAAAATGTTTGCCAAGCTGCGGGGAGGAGTAGTGCATGCCCGGGAGACCGCCAAGCGGGTAGCGGCGTCCCCGATTGTTGAACAGGAAGGGGAGCTCTGTTTCACTCTTTACACACCGGAAGCGGATTCAATCGTCACTTCTACCGGGATCATTATCCATGTCGGTACGATGGGGGCCGCTATCAAATACATGATTAAAAATGACTATGAAGAGAATCCCGGCATCGAACCAGGGGATATTTTCTGCAACAACGATTGCCAGATTGGTAATGTGCATCCTTGTGACGTCCACACGATCGTTCCGATTTTTTGGGGAGATGAACTGGTTGGCTGGGTAGGAGGTGTGACCCATGTAATTGATGTGGGCGCAACCGCTCCCGGAAGCATGACAGTAGGGCCTGTCACCCGCTATGATGACGGCTATCAAGTGGCCTGCAGAAAAATCGGAAAAAACGACACTCTACTGCGCGATTGGCTGATCGAAAGCCAGCGATCCATCCGCACCACCAAATACTGGCTGCTGGATGAACGTACACGTGTGGCAGGCTGCCATATGATTCGTGATTTGGTGCTGCAGATTATTGAAGAGGAAGGCATCGACGCATACAAACTGTTTATGCGGGAAGTCATCGAGGATGGGAGGAGGGGGTTCATCAATCAAGTCAAGTCGATGACCATCCCAGGTAAATACCGTGGCGTTTCCTTTGTCGACGTTCCTTACAAAGATCTTGACGTGCCGCCTTATGCGCGAGTCAATACAATCATGCACGCTCCTTCCCAAATGACCATCCACAAAGACGGGAAGTTTGAAATTGATTTTGAAGGGGTTAACCGCTGGGGATGGCACAGTTACAATGCCACACCGGTTTCGATTACCAGCGGTATTTGGGTCATGCTGTCCCAAACACTGATCCCGAACGACCGGGTAAATGACGGGGCTTACTATGCCAGCCAATTCGGGCTTCCGTACGGATCCTGGCTCAATCCTGACGATATTCGAACCGCTCACAGCTATGCGTGGCACTTCCTGGTCTCAGCCTGGAGTCCGTTGTGGAGATCGTTGAGCCGAACTTATTTTGCCCGCGGTTATCTGGAAGAAGTAAACGCGGGGAACGCTAACACAAGCAATTGGCTACAGGGTGGGGGTTATAACCAATTCAATGAAAATCATGCCGTCAACAGCTTCGAATCGGCTGCCGAGGGAGTCGGCGCAAGCGCTGTCAAGGACGGGATCGATCATGCTGCAGCGGTTTGGAACCCGGAAGGCGACATGGGAGATATGGAAATATGGGAGTTGGCCGAACCGTTGTTGTATCTGGGGCGTAAAATCAAGCCCAACACAGGAGGCGCAGGAAAATATCGGGGAGGAAACGGCTATGAGACACTGAGGATGGTGTGGGGAGCGAAAGACTGGACCATGTTCTTTATGGGGAATGGCTACATGAGTAGTGACTGCGGTTTGATGGGAGGTTATCCTGCTGCTTCCGGATACCGATTTGAAGCACACGGCACCAACATCCGGCAATTGATCGAAAAGCAACTTCCGCTTCCGTTAGGAGGAGATCCGGATCCCGGCGATCCGCAGTATGAAAAACTTATTGAAGCGCAAGAAATCAATCGGGATAAGCAGGCAATCACTACAGAACAAATTTTTGAGAATTACGATTTGTATCTCAACTATCTACGAGGGGGTCCCGGATTCGGTGATCCGCTGGAGCGGAAGGCAAAGGCAATTGAAACGGATCTGAATGACGGCCATCTGCTGCCCAAATATGCGGAAACGGTGTATGGAGCTGTCATTGAGCAGGATGAAAAGGGACGTTGGACCGTTGACGAGGAAAAAACGGAACAACGACGCGCCGGGATCAGAGAGGAACGGATCAAACGGGGAAAACCAGCACAGGAATGGATCAAGGAAGAACGGCAGAAGATTCTCAACAAGGATGCGGCAATCCAGGTCCGCCACATGTATGCGAGCAGCTTTGCCTTGAGCGAAAAGTTTATCAATGAGTTCCGCCAATTCTGGAACTTGCCGCAAGACTGGGTCATTAGGGAAAGCGAATTGGGCATCCCGATTTTCGGCGCCCAAAATCAAATTCAATAAAATGTGATTGGCGAAAGGAGGATGACTCATGTCTAAATATGACAAACAAACGATTGAAGAACTGATTGACGGTACGATTGACTTTTTCAAACTGAAGGAAATGCTTTCAAGTTTTAAAGACCCGGAAAGGTTTGAGACATATCTTGGCATCCTGCAGGAGAGAGTGCCGTGGGATGACCGGATTCTGCTCCCAGTCGGTCTGCACCTGTATATTGTTCAAAAGAACAGTGGAGAACGGATTGTGAAGTGTGATTGCGGCCATGAATTCTGTGACTGCCGAGATAATTGGAAATTGCACGCATTAATCTATGTAAGGGATACCGAACAGAAACTGGAAGAGTTATATCCGAAGCTATTGGCTCCGGATCCGGAATGGCAGGTGATTCGGGAATATTACTGTCCGACCTGCGGCACGCAGTTGGAAGTAGAAAACGTAACCCCGTGGTATCCGATTATTCACGATTTCGAACCGGACATTGACGCTTTTTATGAAGAATGGTTGGGGCGTCCCGTTCCGCAGCGATAACGAGAAGACACGGTAAAGAAGATGCATAAGGGTAGGGGGCTGTGAAAGGCACCCTACCTTATGTTGTATTTTTCCATTTTTCGGTACAATGTGGTTCTGGCAATTTTGCAGCGTCTTGCGACTTCGGACAAGTTGCCGTTCGTTTCGTGAATCAGCTGCATCAGCAATTTTTTTTCTTCCAATTCCAAGGGTGATTCTTTTTTATTGTTCAGGGTTGTTGTCAGGGCGTGGGGAAGGTCCGACATTTGAATTTGTTCTCCTTGTAAAAATAATACGGCATGTTCGATCACGTTTTGTAATTCTCTGATGTTTCCCGGCCAATGATATTCCCGGAAAAACGACAGCACCGCATAATCGATCCCTCTTACCAGTTTGCCGTATTTGTCGGTAAACTTCCTGATGAAGTGGTCGCATAAAAGCAGTATGTCATCCGCTCGTTCCCTGAGAGGTGGCAGCCGCAGTTCCACAACATTAAGCCGGTAAAAAAGATCGGAGCGAAACTTGCCCTCTTCCATCAGATTCTCCAAACTTTGATTGGTAGCCGCGATGATGCGAACATCAACCGGAATCGACTTTGAAGAACCAAGGCGGATTATTTCCTTTTCCTGTAGCACGCGCAGAAGGAAAACTTGCAGATCCTGAGGCATTTCTCCGATTTCATCCAAAAATAATGTTCCGCCGTTGGCCTCTTCAAATTTGCCCGCTTTTCCTTTCGGATTTCCTCCGGTGAATGTGCCTGCTTCATAACCGAACAGTTCGCTGGCCATCAACTCCTTGGGAATGGCGCCGCAGTTGACAGCCAGAAAAGGAGAGCGGTGGCGCGGGCTGGCAAGGTGAATCGCACGGGCGAATCTTTCTTTGCCTGTTCCACTTTCTCCGGTCAGCAAAACCGGTACGTTGGTGGGGGCCACCAGTTGGCTCTTATATACAATGTTTTTGAACTGATTGGACTGTCCAATGATCTCTGACCAATGGTTGTGTACCATCTGGGACCCGGATCCATGCCATTCGGATTTTTTCAGATTTAGCAGAAAGCCAATCCTTTCGCTGTCTGAAACAATCGGGTGAATGGCGATTTTTACCCGCCAGAAAGGCAAATAAATTTCTGCCACATCATTGATTCCGTTTAATAGAGCCGATTTCAGGTCCTCCACGCCGGGAAGTGACCAAAATTGTTGACAATCGATCGTGTTGAACAGGGACAATGCTGCAGAAGTGGAATTCACAATTTGCAAGGCGGCATCCAAAACGATTACCAGGTCGGTTTTCCATTGTTCCTTCGCTCGCGTAAAGCAAGCCTGCAAATAATCACTTTTTTTACGTGAAATTTCGCTGAAAAGCTGCTGGATCGTAAGTGAGGTCAGGACTGTGATTCCCAATGTGTGAGGCTGGGCCAGTTCTGACGGGCCGGTAAGATCAATCACTCCCAAAAGTTGTCCTGTCAAAGGATCTTTAATCGGTGCAGATGAACAAACCCAGGGATGGCATCCCTCACAAAAATGTTCAAAAGAAAAAATTTGAATCGGCTGCTGAATCGCAATACAAGTTCCAATGGCATTGGTACCGGCTGTTTGCTCGCTCCAATCCGCTCCGGGTACAAAGTTCATGTGTTCGGCTTTGGCCATTATAGTACGGTCGCCTTGCAAGTACATGATCTTTCCGTTGTTGTCACAGAGAGTCACTAAATGACCGGTGTCTTGGATCTGATCGCTCAAATGCTGCAGGACCGGCAGGGAAATTTGATAGAGGTGGGACTTTTTCACCCACTCGGTCATTTGTCTATCTGACATTGCAAGGGAGGTTTGTTTTTGTCTGGGGTCTATGCCGTACGATTGACAGCGCTTCCATGATTGATAAACGTTCATTCGCATTTGGTCAGGTTCGAGGCCATCGAGGATAAAGTGTGTCCACTTGGTTTCCAATTCTTGCATTTTTGACAGTAGTTCACTGGTTGAGCGGATGGCGATAAGCGGATTCCCCATACTATCCCTCCAGTGTTTAGAAAATTCAAATCATTCAATCTGAATTATAGCAAAATTGAGGAAATTATGAAAGCTTGTAGCATGTAAAGAGTTCAGCCGATTTTTCCGTTTTAGTGGGACAAGTTTCGCCTGATTTTTATCTTATGTGTGTTTCACCGGCCTTTCCGGCGTGTAGAGTTGGTTGTTACGTAGCAGCGCATCAACCATACGCACAAGTTTTCTTGCTGTCAGGGCGAGGGCCCGTTTATGTTGGTGTTTGTTGACTTCCCTGTATTTCTGCTGGTAATACGCTCGGTATTCCGGTAGATTGCGCTGTACCGAGTTGGCAGCCTCAATCAGGTAATAACGCAAATACCGATTTCCGGAGCGAATCATTTTCCTGGCATCTGCTTCAAATTTACCGGATTGGTGTTTACTCCAAGTCAAGCCCGCATATTTGGCGAGAGACGCTTGGTCTTTAAAACGGTGAATATCGCCAATTTCGGACAGGATGCCTGCCGCTAAAACCGGCCCAATCCCCGGAACACTTTGCAAAGTGTTTGGGATTCCGTCCAAAACGCGGGCAATCGATTGGTCGAGCTTCTTTAATTGGCTCTGCAAGCTTTTGATGGATTCAATCGATGCGGCGAGCACAATGTCAATTGATACGCATCTGGATTTCTTCGCATTTTACACTCATTCCCGACACCCCTTGCCAAAACGAATACGCCAGTCACATGGGCGGAGCCAAGCGCCGGAACGATATTAGAATGGACAAAGGGAAGCGTGAAACTGCTTGCCTGATTTTGTCATAGAAATCGAATAACCGGATTTTGATATGGAACTCGGACAGCTAATTCGTCAGCGATTGAATCGGTGCGGGAATGCGGCCGCCCCGTTTCGCGAACTGTTCGGAGGAAAAGGGGACCATCTGCATCACGGGAGCGCGTCCTAACAAACCGCCAAACTCTACCATATCGCCCGCTTTTGCACCGGCAACCGGAATGACGCGTACAGCTGTCGTTTTTTTGTTGATCATGCCGATCGCCATCTCATCGGCAATGAAACCGGCCAATGTTTCCGCTGTCGTGTCACCCGGCACCGCGATCATATCAAGGCCCACCGAGCACACGCAGGTCATCGCCTCCAGTTTGGCCAGACTTAACGCACCCGCTTCCACAGCTGCAATCATGCCGTTGTCCTCTGAAACGGGGATAAATGCGCCTGACAGACCGCCAGGATAAGAGGTAGCCATAGCCCCGCCTTTTTTGACTGCATCATTCAACAAAGCCAATGCGGCAGTAGTTCCGTGCGTACCGCATCGTTCCAATCCCATCGCCTCAAGGATTTGCGCCACACTGTCTCCCATTGCGTTGGTAGGAGCCAGAGACAGATCGACAATTCCGAAAGGCACACCCAATCGGCCAGCCGCCTTGCGCCCCACTAACTCCCCAACCCGTGTAATTTTGAAAGCGGTACGTTTCACCGTTTCCGCAATCGTGCCAAAATCTGCTCCCGGCTGCAACCGTTTCAACGCAGACAATACGACACCCGGTCCGCTCACGCCCACATTGATCACTGCGTCAGGTTCTCCGAAGCCGTGGAAAGCGCCCGCCATAAACGGATTGTCATCGACCGGGTTGCAAAAAACCACCAGTTTGGCCGCGCCAATTCCATTCTGATTCGCTGTTTTTTCAGCGATCCGTTTGATTGTTTGCCCCATTTGGTAGACCGCATCCATATTCACACCCGATTTGGTTGAGGCGACCGAAACGGAGGAGCACACACGATTCGTGACGGACAGCGCTTCCGGCAACGAGTCGATCAACCGTTCTGCCGATGGCGTCATTCCTTTATGTACAAGAGCGGAGAAACCGCCCAGAAAATCGACTTCCAGCTGTTCCGCCAGCTCGTCCAATTGCATGGCGATTTCGACATACCCCGCTTGCTCAAATCCAGGCAATGCATGGGCGATGGGCGTAACAGAAAGCCGTTTGTTCACGATCGGAAGCCCGATTTCCCGTTCAATTTCTCTGGCGACGGGGACCAATCGAGAAGCCAAGCGGAGGATTTTATCTCTTATCTTTTGTTTGGTGGCGGCAAGCGTATCTGCACGACAGTCATCCAAATGGATGCCCATCGTGACCGTTCGAATGTCCAAATGTTCCGTTTCCACCATCCGAATCGTTTCCAGTACTTCTTGTTCGGTATAGCTCATAGGGTCCTCCTTAAATCCGATGCATCGAGCGGAACAACTCTTCGCTCTGCACCGTAATTTTTACGCCAAGCGATTGTCCAACCTGATCCAGCTCCATTTGCAAGTCCTGGATCGATTTATCTGATGGCCGTAGATCGGCCACCAGGATCATTGTGAAAAATTCCCCGACAATCGTTTGTCTGATATCGAGAATATTGACCTGATTCATCGCCAACGTTTGCGTAACCGATGCAATAATGCCGATTCGGTCAATTCCGACTACCGTAATCAAAGCCCGTTTTTCCATGCTGTTCGCTCCTTTACTTTACCTGCATACACATATATCAAACGAAAAAAGACCATTCAGGCGAATGGTCCGAGAAGTCGCAGCGACATACCAAAAAAGCATCGTCGTTCGTCTCCTCTGTCCTTTTGCCTGAGAGTTTCGCGTTTCGCTTGCCCCTTCGGCGCCCTTGGCGGGTCTCTCCAGAGGTTCGTCCGGTGACGGTGCAGCCCGCCACGTTCATCCGATCCTGATATGAGTTTTATAGTAACAATTCGGTGCATGTTCGTCAATCGAATCGAACTGAGAAGGAAGGCATGAACATGGAATCTATTTTGCGAAACTTGCTGATTTTCTTATCAAAGAATCGGCTGGCAAAACGATTGGCTGAAAAATTCGGTTTACGCCTGGGTGCCGACCGATTTGTGGCGGGACTGACAATCGAGACCGCGATCGAAGCCGCTTTACGGCTGAATCGGTCAGGAATCGAAGCCACCCTTGACCATTTGGGGGAGTTTGTCCAAACGGAGCGGGAGGTCATACAATCTGCCAAATCTTGCATCGCGACAATGGAAGCGATCAAATCGGCCGGCGTACAATCCTATCTGTCTGTTAAGTTGACCCAGTTGGGACTCGATGTAGACCCGATTTTGTGTGAGCGGCTGATGCACCGAATTTTGCAGTGCGCACAGGAATTGAATGTGTTTGTCAGGATCGACATGGAAGATTACGCGCATAACCAGGCAACAATCGACCTGTTTAAACAATTGCTTATGAAATATGGGGAAACGATCGGGCTGGTTCTGCAAGCGTATTTGTATAAGACGCTAACGGATCTGTCCGGACTTACGCCATTCTCTCCCAACATCCGTTTTGTGAAAGGGGCTTACAAGGAATCAAAAAGCGTGGCGTTTGCAAACAAATCGGATGTCGACCGGAATCTGGTCAACCTGATCGAAACCTATTTGGCGAACGGAAACTATGCGGCGATTGGCAGAACGCCCGGCCAACCTTGCATTTGTTCTAAAATCGCTGTTTCGCAGGTAATACCGCTACGATTTGATGGCTCCACCATCTGTTTGATTTCCGTATCCACAATCCGAGGAGGGGATTTTGATGATCGAGTTTCGCAATGAGCCGTTGACCGATTTTTCTAAGACGGAAAACCGGCAGGCCATGCAGGCTGCGCTTGAAAAGGTAAAAAGTCAATTCGGCAGGGAGTATCTGCTGATCGTCGGCGGCGAGCAGATTTACACGCCGCAAAAAATAAAATCGATCAATCCGGGCAATCTGGAACAAATTGTCGGATACGTGTCGCAGGCAGATCAAACACTGGCGGACAAAGCGATGGCAGCCGCATGGCATCGGTTTGCCGACCGGCAGTTCACAGATCCTTGCGAACGGGCCGGGTATCTGTTCAAGGCGGCCGCTGCCATGCGCAGACGCAAATTTGAATTTGCCAACTGGATGATATACGAAGTCGGGAAGAACTGGGTCGAAGCAGACGCGGATGTGGCAGAAGCGATCGATTTTCTTGAATATTACGGACGCGAATCCATTCGGTTGCACGAAGCGAAGCAATTGGTGCCCTATGCTGGCGAAGACAACCGGTTGACATATATCCCGCTAGGCGTCGGCATCATCATCCCGCCGTGGAACTTTCCTTTGGCGATCCTGGTCGGCACGACGGTATCAGCCGTGGTGACAGGAAATACGGTTTTGTTGAAGCCAGCCTCACCCTCCCCGATTATCGCGGCAAAATTTGTGGGACTGATGGAGGAAATCGGCCTGCCTCCCGGTGTGATCAATTTGGTGCCCGGTTCCGGTCAGGAGATTGGCGATTTTTTGGTGGAACATCCGAAAACCCGCTTTATCTCATTTACAGGTTCGAAAGAAGTGGGGTTGCGGATTAACGAACGGGCAGCCAAAACGGCGCCGGGACAAATTTGGATCAAACGATTGGTGGCTGAAATGGGGGGCAAGGATGCGATAGTGGTGGACGAATCGGCAGACCCGATGGAGGCGGCAATCGGAATCGTCCAATCGGCGTTCGGCTTTCAGGGCCAGAAATGTTCCGCCGGTTCCCGGGCGATCGTTCATAAGAATCTTTACGAGACCGTTCTGGAAAAAGTGACAGAGCTGACAAATTCGCTGCAAATCGGACTGCCGGAAGAAAATTGCCCGGTTGGTCCTGTGATCGATGCACAGGTCTACCGCAAAATTCTCGGATACATTGAGATTGGCAAAACAGAGGGACGCCTGGTAACGGGCGGGGGAAAAGCGAACGGACCCGGCTATTATATCCAGCCGACGATTTTTGCCGATGTGAAAGAAAACGCACGGGTTATGAAAGAAGAAATATTCGGACCGGTCCTGGCGTTTTGCAAAGCGGACAGCTTTGAACATGCGGTCGCGATATTTAACAATACGGAATATGGATTGACAGGCTCCCTGTACAGCAATTCCCGGCCGCATTTAGAGTACGCCAGAAAACATATGCATTGCGGCAATCTCTATTTCAACTATCTGCTGTTATTTACGCAAGCCAAGGTTGTCTCAGAGCGGCTGTAAACGGAATCCAAGCGGTCGGCAGCACATCATACAGGTTTGTCCAGTAAAACCCCCGCTGCCGAAACCCGTGAACCAGTCGCTGCAAATTGGAAACCTGTCCCGTCCGATAGCGATATACGGGCAGACCGTCCCGCTGCAAAATTTTTCCGTCCGGACCGGTTACGGATTCCAAAAAAGGAAACTCTAAAAACGAATGATAAAACATGGAGGCGAACACGTGCCGATCCTCCAATTGCGCCAGTACCTGTTCGACCGTGTTCTGCTCATGAATATAAAACAGCGGGGTCGGAATGAAAACAGTTCCTTCTTTTGTCACATAAGGCCTGTTTTCCGCACGTCCGGCCGTGTCCGATTGATACAAAATACGGTGAAACCGTTGAAATGTCTGTTCCTGTTCCGGTGTTTGCCAATAGTGCGGCGTTTCCCAAAAATGCGGGTACAAGTCTGTTTTCCGGAAAGCGGCCAGACTTTTTTGGATGCGTTCTGCCGCATACGCAGCAGTGGCGGTGACAGGTGCGTCTTTGACGTTAAACTCAAAGCCGATTGCACTGTCCTGGTTATCGTCGGGCCGCTTTTCCTCCCCGTACTGATGCGTGTACCCGTGCATACCGAGCAGGGCGCCGCGCTGCTGGACAGACTTTATTAAGGACAGAAACGTACGGGTATAGGAATCCGGCTGACTGTCGTCGATCCCTTTTTCGTAGCGATTCCCATCAGAATCAATCTGTATCCAGCGGGGGATCAAAGCGATGTGGAAAGGGACTTTCTGGTCAGACAGATACTCCAAAACGGTGCGCAGTTTTCCCAAGCCTTCCAACGTACGGTAAGAACCGCCTGGTCCGATGTCCTCAAGCCGCAGCAAAGCGGGACGAAAAAGCATGAAAGAAGCCTCCTTTTTCGGGCTTCTCTACCATATGCAAACATCTCCCCGCTATGCTACAGCACATCTCCTTACCGTGCTGCAGTTTTTTCCTTGCCATGCTGCAGCGCGGACAGCTGTTGGAATCGATTCGAAAGGGAGGGCAGACAATCGATAGGGAATGAATAATGCATGATTTCCCGCAAAAAGACACAAATCTTTTTTTGGTTAAAAGTTAACGTTTACGTTAAGGGTAGTTAAGTCATATAATAACGTTGTACTGTCGTTTGGAGAGGGTGGTGAACGTGACATATTTCAAGATTGACGATGTGGCGAAAGAAACCGGGCTGACCAAGCGCACCATTCGCTATTACGAGGAAATTGGCCTCATCAATCCGCCGGAGCGAACTGACGGAGGAGTCAGGCTGTATACGCGCAGAGATATAGAACGTTTGCAAAAAATTAACGATGCCCGACAGGTACTCGGGTTCTCGCTGCAAGAGCTGCTTCAATTTCTGCAGTTGAACGAATCGATTCGGGATTACCGGGACAATAGACAAAAGCGGTACGACCGGAGTCAAATGGCGGAGTTGGAGAACATTGAGAAAACGCTGCAGCAGCAAATTACAATGATCGACCAAAAGATCTCGAAAATGGCTTTGTTTCGGGAAGAAGCGGCAGATCTTTTGGATCGGCTGCAAACGTTGCAGGCAGAGATCAAAAGGACATGGGAGACGGAGGAATAATTATGGGACAATCATCAATCGATGAAAAACAGGCATCACGTGCCATACTGACCACCTGTTTGGCGGCATTGTTCGGTTTTATGGGAATCGGCGTGGTCGATCCGATCCTGCCGGTAATCGCTGAGCAGATTGGTGCGACGCCCTGGCAGGTGGAAATGCTGTTTACCAGTTATATTTTCATGATGGCTATTATTATGATTCCTAGCGGAATTTTATCTGCGAAGTTTGGCAGCAAACGTTTCATGGTGTTAGGGCTTGGCTTGGTAACCCTATTCGCCTTGGCCTGCGCCCTTTCGTCCAGCATTACCCAACTGGCGGTCTTGCGGGCAGGCTGGGGAATGGGGAATGCAATGTTTTTTGCGACATCGATGTCGATTTTGATCGGCATGTCCACCAATCTGGAAAAATCGATGGGCTATTATGAGGCGGCTTTGGGTGTTGGCATGTCGGTTGGACCGCTGCTCGGCGGATTGTTGGGGTACTTCGGATGGCGTATGCCGTTTTTTGCAACAAGCGTATTCATGTTGATCGCCTTTCTGATGACGATCGCATATGTCAAAGAACCGAAAGAAACAGCCAAGCGGGATTACGGTATGAAAGATTTTATCGCCGCACTGAGCTACCGTCCGTTCTTGAATGTGGCCCTGACGGCGATGTTCTACTATTATTCGTTTTTTACCGTACTGGCCTATTCACCCATTTTCTTGAAACTTGGCGCAATCCAGTTAGGATTGATCTTCTTCGCTTGGGGGATTTGTTTAGGTTTCGGTTCCACCAAATTGGCGCATGGAATGATTAACCGTTACGGCGCCGCATCGGTTTCCCGTATCGGATTGGTGCTGATGGCGGTTGCGCTTTTGCTCATCCTGGTGATTCCATCCAATGTCTTTCGAATTGCTGTGATTATTGCGTCCGGATTGGCATCCGGCATCAACAATACCACGTTTTCTACGCTGGCGATTGAAGTGTCGAACGCACAGCGTAGCATTGCATCGGGTGCTTACAATTTCGTACGCTGGTTGGGAGCCGCGATCGCGCCAGTATTGGCGGGATTTGTCGAGCGTCTTTTTGGAACGGCCCCGTACGCCATCTCGCTCGTGTTAGTATTGATTGGCGTTATACTTTGCTCGATAGGAATTGCGCGTTCGTCCCATAGTTCCCACGCCTGAAATTTAGCGTTCTTACAGGCAGGATTTTTGCCGTTTACAATCGAATCTTTTGGAAATCCGGTAAAAAAAGGGGCCTATCCGATGCAACCGACATTTTCGATCGTGGACGTTTTTGCAAAAGAGAAATATGCGGGGAACCAGTTGGCCGTTTTTCGGGGTGCCGGTTCCCTCTCCGATAAAGAAATGCAAAAAATTGCAAAAGAGATGAATTATTCGGAGACTACGTTTCTATTGTCGGACGAACCGCAGGGCGGCGGGTATGACGTACGGATTTTTACGCCGGAGGAAGAAATCCCGTTTGCCGGTCATCCGACGTTGGGGACGGCGTTTGTCATCCAGCAGGAACTGATCAGGCAGCCGGTTGAAACGATTGTTCTGAATCTGAAAGTCGGACCGATTCCCGTAACGTTTCAGTATCAGAACGATTTTCCGGATATGATGTGGATGAAACAGAACCCGCCAGTCTTTGGAAAAACGTTTGACAGGGAACAGATAGCCGATCTGTTGCAACTTGCATCTGATGAGATTGATGACCGATTTCCCGTACAGGAAGTGTCAACCGGGTTACCCGCGATTCTCGTCCCTCTTAAAAATCTGCATGCGGTGAAACGCAGCCGGGTGGATCGAACCAAATATTTTGAACTGGTCAATACGACCGAAGCAAAAGCGATCCTCGTATTCAGCCCGGAAACATACGAGCCTGACACGCATCTGAATGCCCGCGTGTATGTCGATTGTCTCGGCATTCCGGAAGATCCGGCGACCGGCAGTGCAAACGGGAATTTGGCCGGTTACCTGGTCAAATATCGTTATTTTGCTGAAGATCGTATCGATATCCGTGTGGAACAAGGGTATGAGATCGGTCGTCCCTCTCTCCTCCACTTACAGGCGGCGGAAAGCCAATCGGAAATTGAGATTTCGGTTGGCGGGAATGTCGTTATGGTGGCTAGAGGCGAGTGGGCATAAAGGAGAGGTTAGCATGCAAAAATCCTTACACACAGTGAAAAAATGTCCTCATTGCGGCAGTGGACCCAACGAACGGGAATGGATGTCCTGGTGTTCGAAGTGCAGCGTAACGGTCTGCTCTCGCTGTGTCCATCAGGTTCACCATTGTAAAGATGGGTATGCGTTTGGCATACCGGGTCGCGGCACCCGCTATTTTTCCACCGTTTGTTTGCACGAAAAATGCGAAGACGCAAATCCCCGCACGTAGCGGGGATTTGCGTCTTCATCCATTGCGAAAATGACGATAGAGCAATGCCAGAATCGACCGGCGGGTAAGAATTCCGGAAAATCGGCCCTGTTCGTTCTCCATGCAGATAAACGGATTGTTAATCGACAGCTCCAACGCCCGGAAAAAACTTTCTGTTTCCTTCAGGCGCGGGACTTTGCGATTCATCACGTCCTCCACTTTGCGTCCTTCCAATTTTTCATATTCAGGCCCTTTGACCCCCAGCATCGAGTTGAAAATCATGTTACTTGTAATCAGGCCATGAATGCGATCCTGCAAATCAAGCACCGGAATCGCGGAATAGCCGGAATGGGTCAGTACCAAAAGGGCATGTTCCAGCGAATTCCCCAATAGAACGTTGGCAACGTCGCGGGCCGGAATGATCAGTTGCTTGATTTCCTGTTCCAGTAAAAGTTTATTCAGTACGTCGATCGTGATCACCCCGCAGTGCGTTGTTTAAAACTGTTTAACCCATGATGAATGTAGGTGAATATGGCCACCCAGTAGGCAAGCGTCAAATAACCGGATTGCAGAAACGAGTTGAGAAACTCGATCAGCGAGGCGGGGATCATGGCGAATGCGGCAATTAACCAGGCTTCACGGAACGAAAGACGGATTTTTTGCAGCCCGCCAAACAGATAGGAAATTAACGAAAACAACGTGATCGCCAAAAAATTCCCAATCAGTTGGAACAATACCCAAACCAGCATTCCCATTATAAAAAACGGCTTCAGCAAAGGGGTGATCTGAATCACATCCTGCTTGTTGAAAGGCGGCAGCATGAGCTGCTTGTATGTATACGATTGCTGTACTCCCTGGCTTACCGTGTACAAAGTCGTTTTGCCAAAAATCAGGCCGTTTGCCGTATGGCGGATCGACTGTTCCGGCGGTGTTGCCGATGTGTCCACTATGACACGGTATCCATTTTTGTCTGTAAGCAGGACGGGAGAGGTTTCCTGCATTTGCAGTTCGTTTCCGTTGTATGAGAAATTGGGCATTTTGGCGGGAAAATCCGTTTCCACAAATGACAGAATAGGACGTGCTGCGTTCGCCATCAGGGACACATGAATGGCTGCGAGCAGGGTGAAAAAAACTGTCAACGACAAGAGCGACCGCCACAATTTTTGCTGCGTCAACCGTTGATAGGCGGACGGCCTGCATATGCTGTTCCAGATCGTTCGCAAATGATTCCCTCCTATAATGCTATTGTAGCCATCCCGATCCAATTCGTACAGTCCGGTAAATTCATTTGTTTTTTCGGGACTTTGGAAATATTTCCGTGTTTTGGCGGGCGTGGTACAATAAGCTAAGTGTAAAACGGTTTTTTTGTTGCAGCAAATAAAGGGGCGGTAGCATGAATTTTCAAAATCCACCGGAGTCGGAAAAACAGACAGCAGAGCAAACAACCCGTTTCCGGCCTCGTAAGAAACGAAAGCGTTTGCGGCGGTTGTTGCTGTTGGTAACTTTATTTGTGATTGGTTTGTTGGTGTATAACGCCATTGCATTCGTGAAATTTCTCAATAAAGCCAATACGAACCAGATTGCGGCTGTCGGTAACAACGTGCAGGTGCAAACGTGGAATGGAGATGAACGTGTCAACATACTGATAATGGGGGTCGATAACCGCGGACACGATACGGCGCCACGTTCCGATACGATGCTGCTGCTGTCGGTTGATCCGCAAACAAAACAGATGAATTTAATGTCGATCATGCGTGATACATACGTAAATGTTCCCGGTCACGGGAATAACAAAATCAATGCGGCGTTCGCGATTGGCGGACCGAATTTAACCATCAAAACGCTGCAGGATTATCTGCAAATCCCGATTCACTATTATGTGCTTACCGATTTTCAAGGATTTGAAGGCATCGTGGATTCAATTGGCGGCGTCGATATTGATGTCGAAATGAACATGTACCATCCCGACGACGGGGTTTATGATATTAACCTGAAAAAAGGAATGCAGCATTTGGACGGCAAACACGCGCTGCAATATGTGCGGTATCGGGAGCCTATGGAAGCGGATTTCGGCAGAACGAGCCGTCAACGAAAATTTGCCAAGGCAGTATTTGAGCAGTTGAAAACGCCGATGACGTTTGTGCGTTTTCCCAGCATGCTGCAGCAGGCGGAACCTTACGTCCAGACAAACATGACAGCGAGCGATATCCTGCGGATGGGCAACAATATACTGAGCGCGAATACAGCTTCGATTCAGACCGTGCAGATCCCGCCAAATAACCTTTTAACGGAGACGTACGACTTTCTGGGAGAAGCCATTCTTGCACCCGATATACCGGGGGTCCGCAAATATGTGCAGCAACTTCTGGCTAACCCGAGTCAGACCGCTCAGCAACCTAACCCGGAAACTGCTGTTCAGGCAAACGGTTCAACACCCGGCAGCAGTTCAACACCCGGCAGCAGTTCAACAGGAGGCAACAACGGTTCGTACGGAACTCTGCCGACCACTCCTGGCCCATCAGGCGGCAGTTCGACTCCTGCAAACGGCTCTGCTGTATCACGCACCGGGCGTGTGACTGACGGTGTGAATGTCCGGCAAGGTGCGGGCACCAACTATGCCATTGTAACATCTGCCGCACCCGGCGACATTGTTACGATATTGAAAGAAGAGAACGGCTGGTACAAAGTTAGATTGAAAGACAACACGGAAGGTTACATTTATGGACAATACGTTCAGGTCAGTTCGTAATTAACGAAACCCCTTATCGCAGATTTTATTGCATAGCGGTGGCTTCTGGGTCAAAACAAAAGCAGTTGTGATTGAATGTTGCAGATTGGGAGCAAAAAAATAAGGGATAGAGGTGCAGCGACGATGCTGCTTCTCTATCCCTTTCTTTAGTTGCGATCCGTTTCGTACAGCGTTTATTGATGGTTGCGTCTTTCATCCATTTTGGCAAAGATCGACGCAAGAATCGATCCGGACAGATTGTGCCATACGCTGAAAATGGCACTTGGAACAGCGGCCAACGGGTTAAAATGAGCCGAAGCCAGCGCGACGCCAAGCCCAGAATTTTGCATCCCCACTTCAAATGCCACTGCTTTCCGTTTGGGAAGTTCCATTCCGAACAGCTTTGGAAAGAAATATCCAAGCAGGAAGCCCAAGACGTTGTGTAAGATAACGACGGCAAATATCAAAAGTCCGGTTTTCAGAATCCGATCATGACTGCCAGCCACTACAGCGGACACAATCAAAACGATAGCGATGGTGGAGACGAGAGGGAGAGCCTTGACGCTGGCTTCCGCCTGTTTCCTGAATAAAGCTTTCACAATCAGTCCTAACACAATCGGCACAATGACGATTTGAATAATGTCTTTGAATAAGGCCATCGGATCGACCGGTGTCCAGTGTCCCGCCAGAACGGAAATTAAAAATGGAGTCACAAAAGGCGCCAACACAGTGGAAACCGTCGCAATGGATACAGCAAGTGCAACGTCCCCTTTTGCCAGGAACGTCATCACATTGGAGGAGGTACCGCTTGGGCAGCTTCCTACCAGAATCACTCCAACGGCTATATCGGGCGGAAGTTGCAGGGCGATGCACAGAAGGTAAGCAAGCAGCGGCATTATAATATAATGGCCGACCACTCCAATCGCCACGTCTTTGGGGCGCTTGAATACCTCTTTAAAATCACTCGCGGACAGTGTAAGTCCCATTCCAAACATTACAATCCCCAAGAGCGGAGAGATATAGGATTTAAAATTCAAAAAAGTGCTGGGGAAGAAAAAACCAAGAGCAGCGAAAACAAGTACCCAGACAGCAAAAGTGCCGCCCACAAATTGACTGGTTCGTTCGAGCGTTTTCATGAAGTTCCTCCTGATAGAGTTTTATCTATCATCATAAAATTTAATGAAATTAAATTCAAGTGAATTTCAAATCATCTCCAGATACTTTCTGGCTTCTTCGATCTGGGCAGCAAACCTCTCTTTTGGAACATGGTCGGTTTCATTGAACCTGAGCAATTGAAACCGCTCATTTTCAAACAAAACGGTGGTGAGACTGCAATTCGCCACATGATAGGAGTTCCAGTGCGACAACGGATGACCAAGAATTCCGGCTATAAAATAAGCAATCGCGCCGGCATGTGTAACGACGACGACCGTTTCATCCGGATGATTTCCGGCAATCGAACGGACTGCCTTTTCAAAACGGTGAAAAAATTGCGGTCGCGTCTCACCGCCTTCCCATCCAAACTGATCGTCGCCCGGTTCCAGGGCACGGTCAACCAGTGATTTGTTTGTCTCATAAAGCTGCAGGATCGAATGGCCGTCATACTTGCCAAAATTCATTTCCTTCAACCCTTCGCAAAGAATGGTCGGAAGCCGCAAACGATTTGCGATTATTTCGGCTGTCGAGGCGGTTCGCTGCAAAGGACTTGCGTATATGGCGTGAATGTTTATGCCAGTCTGAACCATCTGTTCCAATTGCCAGGCGGCGCAGTCCGCCTGCTTCCTGCCAATTTCGTTGAGCGGCGCATCGGTCCAACCAGACAACCGGTACAGCAGATTGTCGTCGGTCAAACCATGCCGGACTAAAATCAATCTTGTCATACGTGTCCCCTTAGTGCATAGTTTTAGTAACATCAATTACTCTATTATACTATGAATACCCAGACAGGCAAAAAATGAACGGGTGTAGGGGAGGCGATACAATGTGGAAGTTGCCGCAGCCAATCGATGATATCAACAGCCAATATGTACAGGAAGCGAGAGCAAGGCATGATCAATTGACAAAGCCGCCCGGCAGTCTTGGATTTCTGGAGGAAATCGGGATTCGTTTGGCAGGCATTCAGGAAAACATTTTGCCGGATGTCGATTCGGCTGCTGTAGTGGTTATGGCGGCAGATCATGGAGTAACGGAAGAGGGGGTTTCGGCTTTTCCATCCGAAGTTACGGTCCAGATGGTGCTCAATTTTATGAACGGCGGTGCGGCGGTCAACGCATTGGCCCGTAACGCGGGAGCGGATGTGCATGTGGTGGATATCGGCGTCAAGTCTGACATTCCGAATGCAGCGCAATTTACCGAACGACCGGGCAGTCGGCTTTGGATCGATAAGGTTCGTTACGGCACTGCCAATATGGCAAAAGAACCGGCCATGACAAGAGCGGAAGCGGAAGAGGCGCTCCAGGTCGGTTGGCGCATGGGAGAAACATTGTACAATCAGGGATATAAAATGGTCGCATTGGGAGAAATGGGAATTGGAAACACGACAGCGAGTGCTGCCATCACCTCCCTTCTCGCCAACGTTCCAGTCGATCAGATTACAGGAACCGGAACGGGTCTTTCGGCAGCGGGAGTTCGACAGAAAGTGGCAACCATTCAACGTGCGATTGAGTTACATAATCCAAATTCTGCCGATCCTATCGATGTATTGGCGAAGGTGGGAGGGCTGGAGATTGCAGGATTGGCTGGATTGACGCTTGCCTGTGCCGCCTATCGAATTCCGGTCGTCGTTGACGGTTTTATTACAGGTGCAGCCGCCCTTGCAGCGGTTCGTATGGACGAGCGTGTTCGCTCTTACCTATTCGCTTCTCACCAATCGGTGGAACCGGGTCATCAGGTGGTACTGGAAGCGCTCGGACTGCGGCCGTTGTTTGATTTTTCCATGCGGTTGGGAGAGGGATCAGGTGCCGCATTAGCACTTCCTGTTTTAAAAGCGGCGGCCAGAGTTTTGCGTGAAATGGCAACTTTTGCGGAAGCGGGCGTCGCGGATGGAAAATAAAAATACGCCCAAACTTGTCCTTGTTACGGGCGGCGCGCGCAGCGGAAAAAGCCGATTTGCCGAAGAATATTGTCGAAAGCTGCAGCGGGAAGGGAATCTTTCTGTGACCTATCTGGCCACCTGTCCGCGTCTGGATGCGGAAATGGATGAGCGAATTGCCGCACACATTGCCCGTCGTCCAGCCGACTGGGGCTGTATCGAAGAAACATCGGCGGTGGCTGACCGTATCCGCAGTTTGGATCCGGCTTGCGGCGTCATTCTGTTGGACTGCTTATCTCTTTTGCTGAACAACTGGATGTGGGAACGGGAACAATTGGGGAAGACCGATCAGCCCCCGGAAAAATGGGCGTCCAGTTTGATGGCCGATTTATTGGACGCATGCCGCAGTTATCCGCATCCGGTCGTGATGGTGACAAACGAAGTGGGTTCCGGCATTGTCCCTGATAATGAACTTTCCCGGCAGTACCGGGATGCGCTTGGTGTCATGAATCAAATCGCAGCAAGAGAGGCGGCTGCCGTGTACGCTGTTTTTTCTGGAATTCCGATTGAATTGTCACAATTCCGGGTATGCCTATGATTTCCGTTTGGTTAGCATATGCAGTCGACCTCCTGTTGGGAGATCCGCGCTGGATTCCACATCCTGTGGTAATGATCGGGCACCTGATCAGCCGGTTAGAAAGAGGGCTGCGATTCCTGTTCCGAGCGCCGCTATTGCAGACAGAACCGAACCGCAGAGAAGAGGCGGGCACAGCGAATCCCAGCCAGCAAACAGTCGGGCAAAACCGTAGAGAGCGATTGGCTGGCATTTTGCTCGTCCTATTGACTGTCGGTACCAGCGGAGGAATGGTCGGGGGGCTGCTTTGGCTGGCGGCACAAGCCAGTTTCTGGCTTGCTTTTGCCCTGAACATCTGGCTAATCGCTGCGACGATTGCAATAAAAGGTTTGGCGCAGGCTGGACGCAGGATTTATGATTCCCTGGAGCAAAACCATATCGAACAGGCAAGAGAACAAACAGGTCAAATCGTTGGCCGTGACACCCAACATCTGACGGAAGCGGAGATCACCCGGGCGGCTGTTGAAAGTGTCGCGGAAAACATAGTGGATGCGGTAATTTCACCGCTATTTTATGCGATGATTGGCGGCGCGCCGCTGGCGATGATGTATCGGGCGGCTAATACGCTTGATTCGATGGTCGGGTACAAGAATGACCGCTATCGGTATTTTGGTTGGGCATCTGCCCGGTTTGACGATCTGCTGAATTGGATTCCGGCTCGAATCGCAGGGATGCTGATTATACTGACGGCCTTTTTGTTTGGTTATTCCGGACAAGGAGCCTGGCGGGCAATCAGGCGTGATGCGGCCAAGCATCCGAGCCCAAACAGTGGAATTCCGGAAGCGGCGGTGGCGGGAGCGCTTGGCGTCAGGTTGGGCGGGTTCAACACCTATCAGGGCGTCGAAACGTTTCGGGCTTATATGGGAGAACCGCTGCAATCCCTTTCACGCATACACATTCGACAGGTGATTCGAATTTTACACATCAGTTCGTTTTTGATGCTGATTGGCGGCAGTCTTGTTTGGGCGCTGCTGCAATCGATCGTACATCATTGACCGTCGGGAGGGCTGGCTGTGCAAAAAATATGGCTGGAATGGGAAACGGCAGTCCAGTTTTTGACCCGGATACCTTGGCCGACCCCTCACCTTTCTTTGCAAAAGTTTGATGCGGATCGATTTGTGCGAAGCGTAAAGTGGTATCCGTATGTAGGGATATTAATCGGCGGCATCCTGTATGTTTTCGCATGCGGATTATACCGATGGTTTCCAGCGCCCGTTGCAAGCATTCTTGTTTTGTTGGCTGAAATTGCAATTACGGGCGGACTGCACCTGGACGGACTGATGGATACGGCAGACGGAATGATGAGTGGACGGGACCGGGAGCGCAAGCTGGAAATCATGAAAGACAGCCGGGTCGGGGCGATGGGAGTGATTGCGTTTGTCTCCCTGTTCGCGCTGAAATGGTCTTTGCTGTCGGAGGTTTCTGTAAAATTCCCGCTGCTGCTTTTGATTATGCCCTCGATCGGACGGTTGACGATGGTTTGGGCGATTGCCAAATACCCGCCCGCCAGACGGGAAGGAATGGGTGTTTCAATCGCAGGCAGGCTGTCTTCTACACAGCTTCTTGCAGCCAACCTTGCACTGATATTGCCCCTTGCTGTCTGGCAGTTGCATGGCGTGTTGATTGTGTTGGTCTGTGCGGCTGTGATGTGGGCGTTCGCATCCTGGATCTATCGTTCGATTGGCGGCTTGACTGGTGATTCATACGGATTTCTGTGCGAAACGGCAGAAGTGGTTTTTCTATTGGCTTCTGTCGGAATCATGGCGATTTGACAACAGGTCGGAGGGGACTGAAAAAAGTACCCGAACGGGTGGGAGGTATCAGGTATGCAGGAGGTCATGCCACACGGCGGAAATATTGGCCGCTATCAAAAAGAATGGGGATGGCGCAGGGAAGACCTGATTGATTTCAGCGCGAATCTGAATCCGCTCGGCCCGCCCGAATCGGTGCTGCAAGCGATCAAACAGTCGCTTTCCCGCATTCAGGATTATCCCGATCCGTATGGATGGGAAGTGTTATATGCATTATCGGACAAATGGAGACTCCCAACCAACCGCTTTCTGCTCGGAAACGGGGCGGCGGAACTGATTTTTTTGGTGATGCGGCTGCTGCGGCCAAAGCGGATCGTAACGGTTTCACCTGCGTTCCGGGAGTATGAGCAGGCGGCCAA
The DNA here is from genome assembly GCF_015097055.1 of Effusibacillus dendaii. Taxonomy (NCBI): domain Bacteria; kingdom Bacillati; phylum Bacillota; class Bacilli; order Caryophanales; family Alicyclobacillaceae; genus Effusibacillus; species Effusibacillus dendaii. The sequence goes on along the minus strand of NZ_AP023366.1, from coordinate 1,517,251 downwards.
ATTGGAAGGAGCAGAAATCATCAGGGTACCTCTTTTGGCAGAGAGCGATTTTTCCGTACAGTCAGAAACGCTCCGGGAGGCATTGTCAGATGCGGATCTGTTGGTGTTGGCCAACCCGAATAACCCGACAGGAAGATGCGTCGAACAAACCGTTCTGCGCCAACTGTTGGAACATGCGGCGAGGAATTCAATATGGTTGATGGTGGATGAAGCGTTTCTTGATTTTCTGCCGGACGACCATGCAAGAAGTGTAATAGCCGATGTGGATCTTTACGAAAAGCTGATTGTGATCCGTTCGATGACCAAATTTTATGCCATTCCCGGTATCCGCATCGGGTATTTGGCGGCCAATGAAGCGATAATTGCGAAGCTTCGGGAACTGCAAATTCCCTGGTCGGTCAACACGCCTGCGCAAGCGGCAGCCGTTGCTGCCCTGGCGGACCAGACGTTTGCCGACAGCACCTTTCAGTGGCTTTTGACGGAACGGCCTTTTTTAACTGAGGGTATGAAACGTTTAGGTTTTCATGTGGTGCCGTCCGAGACGAATTTCCTGCTGCTGTCAAAGCCTGGTCTGCAAATCACGGAATTGTGGCCGCAATTGGCGGCGAAAGGGATTTTTGTCAGGGACTGCCGTTCATTTGCGGGGTTGAATGAAACGTACTTTCGGATTGCGATCCGCAGCAGACAGGAAAACAACCGTTTGCTGCAGGCGCTGTCTGACGTACTGGGCTAGGGGAGCAACTGGGGCCGCAAGGTCACTTCCAGTTGTTTTTTTTTCGATTTTCAACTGTTCAAGCCAAACTTGCGACGGTACATAAGAATCGAGCCGAAACGTCAAGGGAATCCGGTTTTCCATCCCTAAAAAGGAGAGAACGCGTTGAAACGTTTCAGGTGAGACAGGAATCCGACCGATCTTATAACCGATCGGAACGATCTGTAAAGTGCGGTCCTGCAGATGGACAGTGCCTTCCATTTCCAGTCCGACCGCCCAGATCCCCTTCTGCAAGTTAAAATCTGCCAGAAACCGATTTGGTTCGAGAGTAACGGCAGCGCCAGTAATCGGTACATCCCTGAATCGGGCCGATGTACGGATTGTTTGTTTCAGAAGATGGGTCAGATCCGTCTCCGACAAGGTAACGACTCCGCGCTGAAGGAAAGCCGAGCCGATTTTTGTCTGCCAATTGATCGGATTATACGCCATATCCAGTTGTTGAACGGGACGAATGACCCAACTGACCGCTGCGATGATGAGCACAGTCACCAATAGGCTTAATCCAATCCGCACCAAACGTTTTTTCACGTGCAGCTCACTTTCCCTGTGAAAATAAGATCCGGTATTGAAAGAGGAATCGCCAAGTTTTTATTTTCCGAGCAGTTTCTTGACGTCGTTGACGACATCTTCATCTTTTACATCGGTTCCCATTACATAAGTGGCACGCAACTGGTTTTTATCGTCAAGCAGGTACATACGGTCACTGTGCATGAACATCCCGCTTGGCAACTCGTCAGCGTCCGCATGAAACTGGTTCATGATCGATTTCGTCTGCTCCGCATCGCCCCGCAGGAAAAACCAGTAAGCCGGATCCACTTTATACTTTTTGGAAAACTGCTGAATCGCTTCCTGCGTATCCCTTTTTGGATCCAACGTGATCGAAATGAGCTTGACGTCTGACGAGGACAGGTTCTGCTGTTTCATCAGCTGCAGCATGTTTTCCATTCGTTTTGTCGTAATCGGGCATACATCAGGGCAGTTCGTATAGAAAAAATAAACCAGCTTCGTTTTCGCCTGCAGATCTTTGTCGAGCGAAACCTGCTGTCCGGTTGTGCTTTGTAAAGTAAACGGTTGGATCTGCCCCAATACGGAAAGCGAAGGAGAAGATGCTTCCTGTTGGGACGAGTGAGAATGATGACTTGGTGTGCTGTCTGGTGCAGATGATGGGGTGCTCATCCCGCCGCATCCGGTCATATTAAGGGCGATCAGCAAGAGGGGCGCCGTTTTCCAGCGGTTTTTCCGTCTGTCTGGTTGAAAAGATCGCATTATAATTCCCCCATTAAATCATTTACGTTTTCTATAGTACCATAAAAAAATGCGGAATATGGCATTTGCCTCAACACTTTTCTGTCCCAGTCTCATAAGATATACAAATTCAGCCTCTATTAATGAAGGAGGGGGAGGCTGTGGTGGAAGAAGTTGTGATTTTCCGAAACGTGGCAGGCGAGATTACGCATGGTGATTTGCTCAAATGGAAACGGTCAATTCGGAAATTGGGACTCGTCCCGGAGGAACGGGTTCGCGGCAAAATGACAGCCCTCTCATTGATGCAGCAAGATGAGACAATCACCTTTTATCTGTATGAGCAGGAATTGCATTATCAACTGCATATCGATTATTTACGGATCAAAAAGGGCGACGGCCGGTTGATGGAGTCGATCGATTTACTGATTCAAATCGCAGGACTACGGGGAGAAAAATACGGAAGTGGACGCAATCATATGTGGCGAACCGTTTACAGCAACGGATTGATTATGGATGAAGGGCCGTTTGTCGAGTCGAAAGAACCGCCGGATTTTGAACTGCGCATTACGAGAGAAGCGCTGTTGGGTCATATTTATCTGAATATGGACAAATATTTGGAAGCGAGATCGGCTGGAGAATCAGAAAAAGAAGCAGAAATTCACAAAACCTTGCAGGAATTGGTGGAACAATTGGCTAAAGTGGATCAGGTCTTGCGTACAGAAAAGCGATCTTCCTTCTAAAGAAAACGTTTGACAAGTTGGATCATGCTGTATATACCAGTCGCCAAACCAACAAACAGTCCGATCAGCAAAAATGCGGGTGCGGTTCCAAAGTAACCATCCACCCATCTGCCTAGATAAACGCCGCCAATCAGGCAGGCTGCCAGATCGGTACCAATTGCGGAAACTACCCCGATCGCGCGATACGGATTGTTTGGATTATTTTTGTTTTTGTCGTCAGAGGGTTGCATCAAGGTAACGCCTCCCGTTCAAATTGAGAAAAAGCATCGGTTGGATTCAGGCTGATCCGCCGATGCTTTATTTGGTCGAGTAAGCGGTTAAATTCCCGAAGCCGGGCGATGAGAACGTTCCAGATAGTAGACAAACAGTTTGCAGAAATTGTCGGACAGTGATGCGTAAAACGTAGTTGCGCCTTTTTCAAAAACACCGCTCCGATTATAAACACGGATCCGGTTCGTAATAATCTTGTGTGTTCCTTTCTCATCGGGACGCCCATCTTCTGCTTTCCGTTCAATAAGGCCCAGAATGTCTTCGAACAATATATGATAGGTTTGGTCATCCCGCTGTAAAATAAACTCCCTGGTTGTCAGCCGGTAACCGATGCCACGCCGTATTTCAGTCCGTTTCAGTTCACCGGCAAGGGATTTGACAGGGATAAATCGATTCATGTTTAGCCCCCTTTAGGAAATATGGATGGAGCTTTTCACCATCATATCACGTTTTGTATTTGGTGAGAAAGGGACTTCTGGCTGGTTCCAGATTTTTCGGAAAATGGGTTGACTTGGCTATCGAACATGATATAATAAATCGTAACGGAAGCACCGTTCTCATTTGGGGAACGGTTTTTTTTATTGTTTTAAAGGAGGCTTTCGTTTGATTAGCCGAATCAGTTGGCGGTTTGTTTTGATTCTTCTTTGTGCGGGAGCCATTTCGTATGCAATTTACACTTATTTAGACTCTTTGCGGCAAACTGTACCTGTTGTTGTGGCCAAATCGGAAATCCCGGTCAACGTGGAAGTGAAAACAGATATGTTACAAATTGTGCAGGCCGAGAAAAAAACGGCTGATACGCTGTTACGCCATGCGGCCAGCCGGGTGGAGGATATCGTGGGCGGCATCACTTTGCAGAAAATCACGGCCGGCAGCCCCATTCAGATGGATCCGAAAGTGCTGATCTTTCCTGAACATCGGCAGACCTATGTAAAAGGAGACGGATCCGTTGATGTGAAAAACTTTATACCAAAAGACAGGCGGCTCATGTCTGTCGCTTTAGATCCCGAGTCGGCAGTCAACAACATGCTCCAGAAGGGAGACTTGGTGGATGTCATTTTTACATCTGACGCAAACAAAAGCGGCAATGAATTTTCGAATATGATTTTGCAGCAGATAGAAGTTTTTGACGTGGAACAACTGTCTTTTTCCAAACAACCCGATTCGCTTGGCAAACAAGGATTGGTCCAGCATGTCACCCTGTTGCTTGCGCCTCAGGATGCAGTCACATTGGCGCTGGCAAAACGGGACGGCAAAATTGATTTGGCTTTAAACCCCTGGAACGGAGAAACTGCCAAACCTTCTTCTGTAAACTTTTCAAGGCTTTCACGTTAACTCTGAATTTGTTGAACAGGCGGGTGTTTACAAATGAATCGCATACCCAGCGGTCAGAAACCGTCCTTATGGGTCGCCTTAGTGGATCCGGACGAATCGTACCGGCAGGAAATCTGTCGTTATTATGAACGGCAGAAGCGACTGATTGAGGTCGTAAAAACAGCGTCCTCGCTTGAAGAACTAAAGATTTTTCTTGAACTGAACGAAGTTCATGTAGTAATTGTAAATCGCGTCTTATTGAACAATCCGGATGCCGAACTGTCGGAAATGATCCAGCAAGGCGTTTTAAAAATAATGATTGTCACGGAAACGCTGCATGATCTGCACAATTTGCAATTTCATCAGGCGCAGCCCTCTTTTGAATGGATCTACAAATATTCTCCGATGTCCATTTACACACAAAGAATTACATCCCTGCACCCCAATCAAACCGGCAAATTTAATCAAGTCGCTCAGACATTCACTGAACCGGATCGGCGCATCGGTCTATTCTATTCTCCAAAAGGAGGTGTGGGCAAAACCACGCTTGCGGTCAACACGGCCTGCCAACTCGCGCGAAAAGACAAACGAACATTGCTGGTTGACTTCTCCGTTTTCGGTCACACAGAAGCGGCCTTGGGTCTTCCATACCGCACAAAGGGATTGTCGGAGGCGATTCGCATGCTGGAACTGGCGGTCAGTGATGCAGGCGTCGATTCCGGATGGAACGGTGAGCTGCACGATATATTGTGCAAATCCATTCAAACCATTGAACTGCAGGGAAAAAAGCTGGATGTCCTGACAGCAGCCGCCCCGTTTAAAATGAGCGGACTGACTATCGATCAGACAGATCTCCTGGTTCGCCAGATTTTGAATATGCAATATGAAGTGGTCATTGTGGATACATCGATCGAATTGTCGGATAAAAATATTTCTCTTCTGAACTGGGCAACCGATCTTTTTTACATAACAACTCCTGATGTTTCCGCCAACCTTTCTATTTTGTCGGTGCTGGATATCGTCCAATCGTTCCCGAACGATTTGCAAAATCGGTATCTGTTGATGAATCGGCATACACCGGCCTCTCATTTTCCTGTTGGCGAATTGGAATCGGTGCTGGGGATGCCAGTGGCAGAAACGATCCCGGAAACACCAGATCCGATTCAATATTGTGCGAACCAGGGAATTCTATTGGCCGAGAAAGCCCATCTGCCAATCCAATCGTATTTTCGCCGGATTGCCCACCTGTTGGCGCCCGTTTTTTCTCAAAAAGAACTCAGCTTGAAGCGGTCCGGCTGGAAAGGGGTTTTGCAGCGTGGGAGTTGAAGAATCAATCAAACGAATGAGGGAACTGGCCGGATCAGAAGAAACCAGTTCAGCAGAGCAGGCGCCTACGATTCTTGCTTTAAAAAATGCAGTACGGGAACAGATCGTTGACCAATCGGAAAGAGACGAATCGTTATTTCGCCTGCCAGATCAACTGCGGAAACGGATATGGAACATACTCGACGAGAAGAAAGAATCTTTGTTTCCCTCATTTGTTATGACCTTGGTGGACAGGCAGCAGCTTACCGAAGAAATTTTGCGTCAGTTGACCGGATATGGCGTCATCGATTCACTTATAAAAGATCCGGAAATTACGGAGATCATGGTAAATGGAATCAGTCAAATTTTTATTGAAAAATCAGGCCGCCTGCTGCCGGTTGTCACGGAACAGGGATTGCCGCTTTCGTTCCCTTCGGAAACGGATCTGCTTCATGTAATTGAGAAAATTGTCGCCCCCATAAACCGTAAGGTCGATGAAAGCGATCCTATTGTGGATGCGAGGTTGTCAGACGGCTCCAGGGTGAATGCAGTGATTCGTCCCGTATCGCTGGGCGGCCCTGTGTTGACGATCAGGAAATTTCCGGACGTCCCCTATACGATGGAACAATTGGTCAATTTTGGCGCACTGCAGGAACCGATTGCCGAATTGTTGGCGCGGTTGGTACAGGCCCGTTTTAACATTGTCGTTTGTGGCGGCACAGGTTCCGGAAAGACCACTTTTTTAAACGCGCTCAGTATGTTCATACCTGCTGACGAACGAATCATTACCGTCGAAGATGCGGCGGAATTGAAGTTGTCACATATACCGAACTTGGTGCAATTGGAAACACGCCCACCGAATACGGAAGGGAAAGGGGAAATTACGATGCGCGATCTTGTCCGTTCGGCGCTTCGCATGCGACCTGACCGAATTATTGTGGGCGAGGTACGGGGAGGGGAAGCGTTAGATATGCTGCAGGCGATGAATACGGGTCATGAAGGTTCATTAACGACGGGTCATGCGAATTCAGCAGAAGATATGCTGTCACGACTGGAGACTATGGTTTTGATGTCAGGCCTGGAACTGCCCGTCTCTGCCATCCGCAAGCAAATTGCGGCCGGTGTGGAATTGGTGGTCCATCTCGGGCGTCTGCGTGACGGATCACGGCGAGTCATGCAAATCGGTGAGGTGCGGGGTATGCGTGAGGGAGAAATTACATTTGCAGAAATTGCTCGATGGAAAACAACCGGAGTCACGGATGAAGGAATGTTAATGGGGCATTTGGCGGCAACAGGAGAGGTCATACGACGAACTGACAAGTGGCTGGCAGCAGGGTTACCTTCTCATCCGATGCTTGCGGCCAATGGAAAATGAGGGGATTTATGTGGATTACCTATTTTTCCATATTGATTTCCATGTTCTGTCTGCTTCGTTTACTAAAAGAAATTGTGCAGCTCGCAAGATACGGAAATTTGCCAGACAACCGGACACTGGTGAAACGTATCCGTCAACTGAAATCCGGTGCTGCGGATCGGCCCTCCAATCGCAGGCATTCATCGGTTCAGGTAAAACACAAAACGGTTTTTGCTTTTCTGGTGCCAACCGTTCTGTTTATGTTCTGTTTTTCAATCGGTTGGCTGTTTTTTCGGAATGGTTTTTATGCGTTTCTATTTGGTTTTGTTGGCCTGATATACCCGCGGATACGTGAATATCAGCGAGCGATTAAACGAAAACAACTGATGTTGATTCAGTTTCGCAATGTTCTTTCATCCATAACCAACTCTGTAAAAGCGGGCAGTTCTTTGGAAACAGCATTTTTAAAATGTCAATTCGACCTGCAAACCGAATTTTCCACCAGCAGAGACAAGCCGATGTGGGAAGAGATAGAAAAGTTAAATCGTAATTTACAGTTTGGTTACTCGATGGAGGATTCCCTGCTTAAGTTTAAATCTGCGGTAGGTATTGAAGAGCTTGCACAGTTTGCAGATGCGATTTTGATCGTCCGGGCAAAAGGAGGCAATCTGGCGGAAGTCATGAACAATACGGCAGAAATGATCGCAGATAAAATAGAAATCCAGGAAGAGATTAAAGTGGCCACCTCGCAAAAACGTCTCGAATCGAACGTATTAACCTTCACACCCATTGTCATTATAGTGACAATTCTTCTGTTGAATCCTGGCTATCTGCAGCCGATGTACGAATCCCCGCTGGGTACAGGACTGTTGTTTATCGGTACGTTGTTGTTATTCGCAAATTTCTTTCTGGCCCGTTACATTCTTTCGATTGATGTGTGATTCGATTGATGTGTGAGGTGAATACAAAATGCCGTTTTGGATTTGCTGCATGACGTTTATTTGCGTCGTTTTGCTGTTGTTCCCTAGACGATTACTGCGGGAACTAGCGATCAAACAAAGATTGATTCGTCTGCAGACGATAAGCGTTTCATCGCTGCATTCTGCAACAAATTCTGCAAGCAGGCCCGATGCACCTTTAGTCAAACAACTTTTAACACGTATAAATTTTTTTCTGCAAAGAATGGCCGTTCTGCTCCATCCATCCATTTCGCCAACCACTCGGCAGAAAATTCAACGGCAGCTGATCAACGCCGGGTTGGAAGATGTGTATACAGTGGAAGGGATGTATGGTCTGAAAAGCCTGACTGCTGCGGGGTGTCTTGCTTACTTTGTGCTTTTGGGGATAAAGGCAGGTTCTCTTTTTATCGGGATGGGTATTCTTGCCGCTTCTTTCGGTTATTGGCTTCCCAATCTATGGCTGCGGCAGAAAATCAATCGGCGCAAGAGGCAAATACGAAGGGAATTCCCTTATATATTGAGCACACTGGCGGTTATGAGTGAAGCAGGATTGCAGCTGTTTCCGGCTCTTCAGGGAACGGTCGGAACTGGTAAAGGAGAGGTCGTCCAAGAATTGCGAAGAGTAGTCAAAGATGCTTCGTTTGGTATGGCGTTGGCAGAATCGCTACAGCGAATGGCGCACAGATGCCAAGTGGAAGAAGTTAATCGGTTTGTGTCGGCGGTAACACAAAATTTGGAACGGGGTACCGGCATCGCGCAAGTACTCCGAAAACAATCGGTTGAATTATGGAACACTCGCAAGAAGAAAGCGCAACAATTGGGCCAACAGGCCTCTCTAAAAATGTTTTTTCCACTTCTGTTGCTTGTATTTCCAGCGATTATCATCTTTATTCTCGGACCAGTTTTGATTCAAGCGGCTAAATTTCTAATGCAGCCGTAAACATCCCGATCATTTTGTACAGGAGGTTAACAAGTTGTTTCTGATTCGATATGGAGTCTCTCTTATGTTCGGCATTCTGGTTTTGATGGGATGCAGCAGTCCGAATGATTCGGCCCCTGCCCCAAATTCATCGATAGTTAAAATCTCTCCCCAAACAGACGGTTCGAACGGTCTGGCAAACTTGACTATCGAGGACCATGCAATGGCAGCAGAACGGGAAGAATTGCTGAACCGGCGACAGGCGTTACTTGCCCAAGGCGGCAAATGGGTAGAGCCGCGATTGGTTATTCCTGAACAACAAAAAAACCTATGGCCGCCTGAACTGGTCAAAGAGTATGAAGAAGCGTTGCAAATTTATCCACCTATTATAGAGGGAGATGTGGATGTAACAGTTGTTTATGCAGACAAACAGGCAGACGGTGCGATTCGAGTGTTTGGGATGATCCGAAATGGCATCCCCAATCAAACTCTGACGGCTGGTGTTTTGAAAAGAATTACCGTTACACTTCAGGATCAGGCAGGGTCTCCTATTGCCAGTGGGCCATTTGATCTGTCGGATAAGGACATAGGTCAGTTGAAACCCGGCGACGCAAGGCCCATACGATTTGATTTTCCAAATGAAGCGGTGTTCATGAAAAATTATGATCTGGTTACAAACGGGTTTACGGTTAAGGTGGAACGAAACTAGAGTGTGGGAGGAGTCTATATGTGGCTGAAACGAACCGCAAAAAAATTTTGGAGGATAGAAGAGGGACAAGCTTTAAGCGAATACGGCCTGATACTGGGATTGATTGCGGTTGCGGTGATTTCTACCTTAATCGCGTTTCGCCAGGAATTGGTTGACGTATTTACCCATATCGCAAATGAAATCGGCAAGGCAAAACAATAAATTTCTGTTCAAACTGTCCCGGTTTCAAAAAAAGGGGGGGCGACCGTACTCTTTGTAACCAAACCAAAAGGAGGCTGTTCATGGGCAAGTTTTTGAAAACTTGTGTGTCAATCCCGCTGAAAAAGTATGCGCGCGATCAGCAGGGACAGGCACTTAGTGAATTTGTAATGATTTTGCCGATCCTGCTTCTTTTAATGATGGGTGCCTTGATCATGGGGTTGATCGTATACGCCAAACTGGTGGTTGTATTGGCAGCCAGTCAGGGAGCCAGAGTCGGCGGAGCGATATACAACGATCAGACGTTAAGTGTGTGGCAGAAACAACAGAAAATCACAAATACCGCATTGAGTATTTTAACCCACGGTTTGAGTGGAGTCGATCGAAAAGTCTCAATTCGAAGCAATGGAGATCAGGTTGAAGTGACCGTTTCGTACAGACAGAACGTTTTGGTCCCGGTCATTCGTTCTTTGTTTGGCAACCAGTCAACGTTTCTTGTCGAATATACGGCTGTTGCCCGCAAACTATGAAAAGAAATGAGGCTGGTTCGAGTTTTACCTGTTCACGGTTTCTTTTGAATGGCAAGAAGTTATACCGGAACCAATCGGGCAGTACCCTGTTTTTGGCTGTTGGATTTCTCTCAATGATGCTGGCATTGACAGGGTTGATCATCGATACAGGGGTGCTTGCTTATCGATATTCCATGCTTTGCGGGGCGGTTGACGCAGCTGCCTGGGCAGCGCTTGACTCATACGACCGTGAAATTTGGAAGGCCAAAAGGAAGGTCCAATTAAATCCGGAGGAAGCAGCTTGGTTAGCCCGCCAGTATTTGCAAAAAAATATGCCGGGTGCCGCCCTGACGAATATTCAAGTGGTGGATAATCGCCAAGTTAGTGTAACAGGCAAGTACGAATCCCCCACTCTTTTTATGAAATCATTTGGTGTCCGATCAGTCCGTTTACAGGCGGGAGCAGCGGCGAAACTTACTGAATCTCAATGAAAAACGTACCGAATGGGGATGAAGGTATGTGGCATAGGAAAACCAAATTGATCGATCGTGTGTGGATCCTATTTTTTCTGACAATGTTTCTAATCGAAAGTCAGGGTGTACTTTTCTTGCAATCAGCATTTGCCGAAGAAAGACCAATACCCGATATGATATCGGCAGATGAGAGGGATAGAGTAGTATCGGGAAGAAATCAAATTTCCCCCGTGTCTGGCAGTTTTTCCCCAGACTCTGATTCCACCTCAAAAGGTCCCGTTTTCCCAAAATCCCAATCGGATAGTCTACCGTCTCCCGACTCAGCTACCGCCTCATCCTCTAGCGGATTAAAAGTGGACGTTTTGAAGTTTATCCGAAACACTGTGCAATTTGAATTGAAGAAAACGGAATATCTCCAAAAGATGTTTGCCGGCCTGCCAAACACTTCAACAACATCAGGTAAAGCGTATGGTGGACTGGGGCTTGTGAGTGATTTTCTCAAGATACCCAATTCGGTAACCACCCGGGACGATCGACCGGCGTTGGGAGAATGGGCCATATTTACACAAAATGTAACAGGTCTTGCGCGCGACGCGTACAACTACGTAGAACATACCGCCAATCTTTATCAGAAAGGCACTGGGCAAAAAATCACGGAAGTGCTGGATTACTTGACCGCTCCGCTAAAGTATGCGGGATTGGCGGAAAAACCCGTATATACGGGATTAAAAAAGTGGCTCGTCAAGTTTTCATCCGCATTTGCAGTCATCAGCATTGCATCTGATGTACGCGAACTATTTACGAATGATAAAAAGAATGGCTGGAAAATTGTCAGTTTGATTCTTTCTATTTTAAGCAACGTGACGGCAATCGCCGCTTTTGTATTTCCTCCTCTTGCATTGTTCATGGCAGGAATTGCGATATTGTTGAGCATAATCTCGCTTGTTATTGATTATCGAATTCAACTTCGGGATGGGTGGCGCCTACTCACTTACAAGTCACATACAAACAAATTCGTCCGCAGTGTTACCGCGCTTGCAGGACGTGTCGGAAAAAGTCTGCAGGGTGTCACGCGGTCCAATTTCAAATGGGTACTTTTCAGGGAACGGAATACATTTTTTGAAACCGATAGAGAATCGAATAGCTAAGCAATGTTAACGGCAGAACAAATAAGGCATAGGGACCCACAATCCAAAAAAATCCGGTAAGAGCCAACAGCAGGCCGGGAATCCAGGCGAAAGTATAAACGGCGTCTAAGAACGGAACCAAAAGATCTAGATCTGTCAGAAACTTGGCAAACATATTGGGGTGGTACCAGGGTTTGATTTCCTTTAATGCTTCGATCATGCCACGGGCCCACCGGCTGCGCTGACGGGCAAAATGCCGGAAACTGCTTAGCACAACTGTAAACGCAACGGCAAGCGGTTCGAAATATACCCGCCAACTGGACTTGAAAAAGCGCCATGTCAAAACAATATCCTCACCTATTGCGTCTGGCCAGCCGCCTATCGCACGAACAGCCTCTTTTTTGTATAAACTGAAGGCCCCCTGCGCCACCAGTGTCGACTGGTATAACCCCTGCAATCTTTTAATAGAAACGATTGCAAAAAATAGTCCCATTCCTGCATGCGGGTGAGGAACGTGTCCCGGCTGTTTTCGGACCAACACGGTGCCAGCCACGGCACATACATCGACAGGAGCGGTAAGGTAACGGGCGATCAGATAGCGGACGGCCGATTTTTGCAACAGGGTGTCTGCATCAAGTGTAATTAGCAATTCCGTTTCGACAAATTGCAGTCCTTTGTTGAGGGCAAATGCTTCCCCGCTTGTTGTTCTTCCAGGCAGCGAAGTGAAAGCCCCCACCTTTTTGCAGCTTGTTCGGCTATTTCAATCGTGTTGTCGGATGATCCATTGTCCACCAGTACAATATTGATTCCGTTTTTATAATCCTGCTGGGCGATGTACTGAAGCGTCTCTTGAATTTGACTTGCTTCATTGCGGGCTGCGATTAAAATGGTGACGGGTATCTGGGGATAGTGGTTTTCCTAACTTGGTTGCCGATCCAACAGTAAACTCACCAGCAAAAATGCAGTCATATATCCGGGAATGTAAGCAAGCCCGGCGATAATCATAATCGCAATCGTTTGCCCTGTAATAAGCCTTAAATCTAAGATACAGGGAATCGACAGACGAACGGCAACCGCCATCCACACAATGGCCGCCACTTGGCTAATCCAAAATTTCCAGATCACCGGCAGATAGCAATCGGGTAACCTCAGGTTCGGCTGCAGTTTCAGCCGACCTTTGGGGCAAATTTAACAAAACGAACACCTCTTCTGTAGAAACTGGCTGTCTACTCAAAAGGGTATTCGCTTTGTTCAGCAAAAAGCGGAAATATTCAGTTCGAATGGAAGCGATCATCATTCCGATCGAGCCTGCAAACAGATCCAGACAGACATCTTGCACAGCCCCCGTTCGCAAAGCGACATGAGTTTGGTTCCATTCATCAAGTGCAGCAATCAATCCCACAAATAGAAGGGTTACCACCTCGACAACCGGAGCATGAGGGAGACGAATGTGAAGCCGCGATCCGATAGCTTGTTTCAAAGCCTGCCGTGTCAGAAATGCAAGGGTGGCATACAGCAGTATGTGGGCTGTTTTTCGTATTAGAAATTTAACAAACTTGAATGGATTTTTCTGTGAATCAACAGTCGAATGATGGTATTGAAAGGAAACAGCGGGTAACACATGGCGCATGCTTTCCTGCGAGAAAAAATGATGCAGCACAGGTTGTATGGTTTGCCACTGATACGGCTGTGAACTTAACCCGAAAATAACAATCAGCCATAAACAGGTCAGCAAGCAGAACAGATATTTTTTGCCCAGATTCATCACCCTTTTTATCCACCATCATACTAGGCTAATAAAAAACTGCGCGGAAAAATTCCGCGCAGGATGTAAGAAACTATTGGACCAGTTCGCCTTGTTTGCGAATGGCGCGCTTAATATCCCGGATCAACTGGGCTTTGTTTTTACGAAATCGTACGCCACCCTCTTTGTAGGAAGGGGGAATTCGAAGTTCTTTGGCCAGATTCTGAATTTCTTTGATGCCCATCTCGTCCGTATTGAATTTCATTGCTGCAACAACCCCCTTTTCCGTGCAAATTCCGTTGTCCATTGTAGCATTGTATCCATCCTTCTGTCAGCCTGTAAGTTGGCAATTATTATATTCATGAACGTTGAGGGAAGCTTCTGAATAGGTTATAGGTACATACTGGCAGGTTTGCCGGTGTGTTGATATAAAGAAGCCGTCCCTTCGGGGGCGGCTGTTTAAATTGTATTGAGGTGTGCCAATCAGTACAGCGGATAGCTTTGCCGGTTTATTTCATCGCAAAGTGCTTCCATTTGCTGCAGCAACTGTTCCGCATTTTCTTGTTTGATATCACCCATGTTTGCGAGAGATTGGCTCGTTGTGTCCTGCATCGCTTCAATATTTGATTCGCGCTCCGTCATAGTCCGCCTCCTTCGCAAATAGTATTTTCTCCTGCTGGGGGATTATGCATGTCCCCCCCTTGACCTTGCATGGAACCTTCGCTATGCTGTGAACGTAACAGATAGAGGAGGGATTTCTCATGTCGACACGTCCGACCAAACAGTTAGAAATTGTGCCGAATCCGCATCCGGATCGAAAGTATATGGTGGAGATTGAAAGCCCTGAATTTACCGCGCTTTGCCCCAAGACCGGTCAACCTGATTTTGCGACGATTACGATCAAGTACATACCGGGACCTTCAATTGTGGAACTGAAATCGCTTAAATTGTATCTTTGGAGTTTTCGCGATGAGGGCCACTTCCATGAAGATGTTACGAACATCATTCTAAACGATTTGGTGAGCGCGTTGAAACCGCGTTACATGCAGGTGATCGGCAAGTTCAACGTGCGTGGCGGCATCTATACAACTGTTACAGCCGAATACGGTGAGCAATGAAAATTGTCTCCCTCAACGTTAGCCGACCTGTAACTTTCGAGTGGAATCAGGAATCCTTGAAAACGGGAATTTTTAAACAACCGGTGAAAGAAGCCCTGCATCTCTCATTCGTCAATTTGGATGGGGATGAGCAGGCCGACCTTGTCAACCACGGTGGGCCGGATAAGGCAATGTGCGTTTATCCGTATGAACATTATGCGCATTGGGAAAAAGAGCTTTCCCGTCCGCTGGCCCCCGCTGCTTTTGGAGAAAATCTGACGGTTAACGGAATGCTGGAACCAGATATTTGTATCGGCGATATTTTCCAAATCGGCGATGCGCTGGTGCAGGTCAGTCAACCTCGCAAGCCCTGCCATAAACTGGCCAAACGGTATGATCGAATGGATTTACCCCGGTTGGTCTTGACAACCGGTTTTACAGGCTTTTATTTCCGGGTGATACGGGAGGGGATAGTCGCTCCCGACTCAACCATCTCTCTTGTAGAAAAGCATCCGCTGGGTCTTACCGTCTCGTTTGTCAATCAAGCCATGCATGGTGATCAGATGGATCGCGCTGCAATTGAGAAACTGGCAGGTTTACAGGAACTTGCCGCCAATTGGCGGCAAGCGTTTGAAAAGAAACGGCAAGAATTAAACAACAGTGAAACGGAATAAGTATCCAAATTGCGGATTTTCATCTCAATTAACAACCTCCTTTGCAATAAAGAGGAGGTTTTTTTTCATTTTTTTAAAGGTCTGCGCATAAAATAAAATTGGTATCATTTGCAGTTGATATTAATTATTTTTTAAATATTATAAATAAATAGAATTTTTTGTTGACAAAAGTTCCTATTTTCACAAGAATAGAACTAGAAGGTCGTACTAGAAAAAATTCAGGCCCAAGAAAGTCATCAACGCAAAGACACTGTTTCGGTTATGGAGGGGAGGAAAAAGATGCTTCACATTGTCGTTTGCATCAAGCAGGTTCCTGACAGCCGGGAGATCCGTATTGACCCCAAGACGAACACCTTAATTCGGACTGGCGTGCCTGCTATCGTCAATTTTTACGATCTGCACGGGTTGGAAGAGGCATTAGTATTGCGTGAAAAGTACGGAGGCAAGATCACGGTCGTTTGTATGGGACCGCCTCCCGCCGAGAAAGCGTTGAAACAATGCATTTCGCTGGGTGCTGACCAGGCCATTCTCGTAACCGACCGGGGATTTGCTGGTGCTGATACGCTGGCCACCTCTTATGTTCTGGCGGAAACAATCAAAAAAGTGGGGGAGGAATTCGGTCCGGTGGATGTGGTGTTTACCGGCAAGCAAACGCTTGACGGCGATACTGGACAGGTTGGCCCGGGCATTGCCTGCCGCCTGGATTTGGAACAATTAACATACGTGGAAAAGGTAGTCGGTATTGACATGGAAAAAAGGCGGATTACGGTCCACCGCCATCTGGAAGACGGCGTGGAAGTGGTGGAAACCGCGCTTCCCGTACTGCTTACCGCATTAAAAGAATTGAATAAAGTCCGCCGCGCTCCCATGCCGGGTATGCTGAAAGCGGCCCGTTACAAGCCGATCGTTTGGACAACGCAGGATTTTCCCAACCTGGACCGCAGCAAAATCGGCTTAAAAGGATCCCCGACGATTGTTGCAAAATCATGGGTACCTGAGCAGAAAACGGTTAACACAGAAATGATCGAAGGAGAAGATGCTCAGACAAAGGCCGTTTCATTGGTGGATAAACTCTGGCAAACCGATCTGCCGACGAAGTTCGGTTGGGATCGACCCGCACAGGCATAGGGAGGAATTGACATGGCGGAAGAGGCAAACAAACAACCGGAACAGAAACCGGCTGCCCAACCAGCGGATGACATGCCCGACTGGTCGGCCTACCGGGGGGTTCTTGTCTATATCGAACACCGTGATGGAGTTGCCAAAAGTGTCAGTTGGCAGCTGCTCGGACAAGGCAAAAAATTAGCCGACAAACTGGAAGTCGATCTGATGGCGCTGGTGATTGGTGATAACGTGAAACACCTGGCGGAGGAAGCAATTGCCTACGGAGCCAACCGTGTGTTTCTGTTTGATGCGAAAGAGTTGAAATCGTACCGGACGCGTCCCTATTCGCGGGCGTCGATGAAAGTCATACATGAAATAAAGCCGGAAATCGTGCTGTTTGGCGCCACAGCGACCGGACGGGATTTGGCGGGTGCGATTGCGACGCATTTGCCGACCGGACTTACGGCAGACACAACGGAACTGGATGTGGAACCGCATCCCAGTCGATTGTTGCTGGCTTCCCGCCCCGCTTTTTCAGAAAAAATGATGGCCACCATTTTGTGCAAACAGTACCGGCCACAGATGGCCACCGCAAGGGCAGGAGTTTTTGAAGCGTTGCCGCGCGACCCAAACCGGCAGGGAGAAATCGTACAGTTTGAATTTGCGATGAATGAATCGGAAATTGCGGCGAAAGTGCTTGATTTCATTCAAGATCAATCAAAAATCAACATCGAAGAAGCAGAAATTATTGTGGCCGGCGGACGTGGCCTTGGCGGGCCGGAACCGTTCAAAATGCTGAAAGAATTGGCTGACGAACTGGGTGGCGTAGTAGGTGCTTCTCGTGCGGCAGTTGACGCCGGTTGGATCAAACATGAGCATCAAGTGGGACAGACAGGTTACACGGTGAGACCGAAACTGTATTTTGCAATCGGCATTTCGGGTGCTGTTCAGCACTTGGTCGGCATGCAAAACTCCGGCATTATTGTAGCGATTAATCGCGATCCGGACGCGCCAATTTTTAAAGCGGCCCATTATGGGATTGTCGGTGATTTGTTCCAGATTGTGCCTGCCATTACGGAAGAGGTTCGCAAGCGGCGCGGATTGTCTTTCCTTCAAGAAGAAACGGCAGCTGCCAAATCGACCACGAATGAAGAAGGAGGGATCCGGGTATGAAGGAAAAATTTGATGCAATCGTAGTCGGAGCGGGTCCGGCCGGGGCGGCGGCTGCCCTGACGATCGCACGTGCCGGTCTCTCGGTTGTACTTCTGGAACGGGGCGAATTTCCCGGTGCGAAAAACATTTTCGGCGGCGTGCTGTACCGCAAACAGTTGGAAGATATTATTCCTGAATTTTGGAAAGAGGCTCCGCTTGAGCGGAAGATCATTGAACAGCGGTTGTGGGTGCTTGGGCCTGAATCGGTTGTGACATTCGGCCATCGCAATGAGGCGTTTAAAGAACCGGCCAATTGCTGGACCGGCATGCGCGTAAAATTTGACCAGTGGTTTGCTTCCAAAGCGGAAGAAGCGGGAGCGATTCCGGTTTATGAAACGGTCGCGCTTGAACTGATCCGGGAAGGAAACAAAGTGATAGGCGTCCGGACAGACCGGGAAGACGGCGACTTGTACGCAGATGTAGTAGTTGTCGCGGACGGTGTCAATTCCCTGTTGGGCAAGGCGCTTGGCGTACACCGCGAATGGCAGCCGGATCAAGTGTCGTTGGCGGTAAAAGAGCAAATTTTTCTGCCCAAAGAAAAAATCCTTGATCGTTTCAATCTGGAAGGAGACGAAGGAGTCACCATCGAGTTTGTCGGTGAAAGCTCACGCGGCATGACCGGCCTTGGGTTTCTGTATACAAATAAAGAGTCAATTTCGCTGGGAATCGGCGTGATGGTGTCCGATTTGAAGAAAAACAAAATTAAGCCTTATGAGCTGCTGGAAGGCGTGAAGCAGCACCCGATGATCCGCAAGCTGATTCAAGGCGGAGAGACGAAAGAATATGCGGGTCATTTGATCCCGGAAGGCGGACTCAAGGCGGTGCCGCCGTTGTCGGGCGATGGATGGGTGATTTGCGGTGACGCCGCGCAGCTTGTCAATTTTGTGCACCGGGAAGGCACTAACCTGGCGATGACATCCGGCAGATATGCGGGAGAGGCAATTATCGAAGCGAAAAATCGTGGCGATTTCAGCAGGAACACGCTCAGCCTGTACGACGCAAAAGTGAAAGCATCGTTCATCCATAAAGATCTCAAAAAATATCAGGGGCTGCATGGCCTGCTGAATGAAATCGATCCGAAAATCCTGTTTGAGCGCATGCCGCGCGCTCTTAATTCGGCCGCTTACGAAATGCTGTTGGTGGATGGCGTATCCAAAGCGGAAAAACAGCGAAATGCAATTCGCAAGGTGAAAGAGGCGGCAGGCGGTTCGTTTGAAATGCTGAAACTGGGATACAAAGGATGGAGGGCGTTGAACGGATGAGCGAAGCCATTGCAGAAAAGCTGTTTACGATTCGGTATAAAGTCGATGACAAATCCCACTTGATCATTAGCGATCAGGAAGTGTGCATGAAATGCACGACGAAAGAATGCACCCATTTTTGTCCGGCTGATGTATACGCGTGGGAAGGTGATCATACGTCTGTCGCGTTTGAAAACTGCATCGAATGTGGCACCTGCCGGATCGGTTGTCCCGCTTACAATATCGAGTGGGTGTATCCGAAAGGCGGATACGGAATCACATACAAATTTGGTTGATAACAGGTGGCAGATACAGAAACCCTTGCTGGTGCAGGCAAGGGTTTCTGCTTGTTCTTAAGGCTATCAGGCTGTAAAAGGCGGATCAATATCGATGAAACTCCCATTTTCCAAAATGGTGTACTCGCTTCGGCCAAGTCGTCTGCACCGCAGCAACACGGTTTCCACCGGTTGCGGGTTGACCAGCAGATAATGAGGAATCGGTTCGTTGACGGCGGAAAACGCATCCGGCGCCAGACAGCGAAGCTGTTCGAACGGCACAAGTCCTTCCACAGTACGATGAAAAATCCATTTTTTAGAGGGGATCTTCACATACAGATAATCTACATCCGGGATCAGTTGATGTTCTACATCCGGGTACGGAAACACCACAGATGTTTTAACCCCTTCTTTCGTGCGGACAAAAAACAGTTTCGGGATAAAATGTTGATCCGACAGGGAGGACTTGAAGTGCGGATACAGGTACAAATAACGCCAGGCAGAATACGCTTTTTCTTGGGACAATGTGACGCGGTTAGGGGATTTTAGACTAGATCGGCGATTGCCTGCCTGCCAGCTTCGGACCAATTCATCCGAATATGGCTGAAAAGGAACGGTGCTCGCTGCGTCTGCTTGGGGGTCAAATACATATAGTTGTAACTGGTTTACTAAACGCAGCAGAATCGGATTCGCCTCATACATGAAATAAGAAGGGCGGCAGTAATTGACGCCAAAAGACAAGCCTGTATAACGGAATCCTGAAAATGCCCGAACTTCTTCATCTACATAAGGCGTTGCCGCCAGACAAAACCAAAAACAGACTCCCGTAATCTGGTTTTCATACTCAAATAGATAGGATGTCGTTTCGGCAACGAAATGGACATGCTCGGAGGCTAGCAGAACCTCTTTGATCTGCTGCAGAGAACAGGGCGCCTGGTCGGCCGGTTGGTAAAAATGCAACTCGAAACTCATATCCTTCCCCCCTCATCGCTCGCTTATTGTCGTCGCCAGAGATGTCTGCGGGTATTATTACCCCTATTATTCGCCGGATAGGAAGCAGTTCCTATACAAAATGACATTTTTTGTCGGAATTATAAGTATTATGTAGTTTTTTGTTGTGTAATTTGATAGACTAATAGGCAGTAGAGTGTAATCTTGTCAGAGGTGATCGTGTGAAGCTGAGAAATTTGATGATGTGTACTGTTCTTGCAGGATTGACAGCAGGCTGTCAGCCGCTGTTTGATTTCAATTCCGACATATCATCACCGAATAGCGACCAATCTGACAATCAAACGTTCAGCCAGGTCTTAAAACATTCACAGAACAATCCGCTGCAGGGCAAAACGGTCGCTGAATTAAACGGTGTTTTTGACCAAACGGCCATTCGTTTTGTTTTTGTAACGATGGATGAAAAACCAATCGCTGTGTTTCAGGGAACTGACGGATGGGCCAATGTGGTGGAAGTGTCGCCTGATGGAAGTTTGAAACAACGATCTTTTCCCGGTTATAAATTGACAAAGGCGATTTTGAATCAAAAGATTCTTTATGTGGGCAGCAAAGGGAACTCGATTATTAAACTGAATGTCGACAGTTTCAACTATTCTGAGGTGGACAAGTCGGAGATGGACAGAGCGCGAGTCGTCACGGATGAAGTCCAACTGCCTGGCAAAGAGACCCCTGTTTATACGAAAGAAGGGTATATTTACACCAAAGATGGGTTTATTTTCGATATTAAAAACCACGAGTATTTATTAGACAGTTCAAAAATGAAAAAGCGATTTTACGATAGAGCTGACTTTGGATATAATGGCTATTTGTTTCAAATTGAACCTCGCTTGGATCAAGCGATTAACTTGAAGGTGTTTTGGAGCAAAGGTCCTGATACGAAACAAGGCAGCCGATACGGCATCCAGCTTGATCTGCCGAACGGCTATGATGTGAAAAACATTGAGCAAGCAATCGGGACTAACGGTCGATTGTATTTGTTTGCTTTCGGAGTGCCGGTCAACGGAAAAACGCAAATCAGAATGTTTAGCGTTCCGCTCGCCGATTTTAGCGACGATTCATCAACAGGCATTTCAAGCAAGCAGCAGTGACTGGAGGATACTGATCGGCTGACTGCCGAGAGCCCGTCTGACGATTCTCAGTGCAGTCGGTCGTGTGTGTGAATCGGATGGATATCCAGCGTATCGGAAGCGAAATTGTTGTCTTTAAACCACTCCTCTATATCAAACTCATCTCCGTTCGCTTCGAAATACAATCCATCTTCATCTACTTTGGCGATGATACCGGTGCCAACGTTGTTAATAGTTACTTCTGCCGGGAGTGTATTGGAATTTTCCTCATATTGATCCCAGATTTTTTGACAAAATTGATCCACTGCCTCTTCCACGTTCATCATTCTTCTCCTCCTTTTCGAAGTTCTTTATCCAGTTTGTGCACGGACCGATTGCGTTATCCGCAAAATGGTTAAGATTAAAGATGTGCAAATTTCACCGATGGGAGGGTTTCCTGATGATGGGACTCCTGATGCCGCATGCTGCGGTTGTTCTTCCGGAAGTGGGCGGTGAGGATGCTGCACAGGTTCGCGTTTCCTATGACGCGATGTTGCGTATAGCACGTGAGGCATCCGAACTGCAGCCGGACATTGTAGTGGTGGTATCGCCGCACGGTCCAGTTTTTGCTGATGCATTTGCCGTATGGGGAGGACAACGGATTGCAGGCAATTTGTCAGAATTTGGAGCCTCCCAAATTCATGTGGATTGTCGGCTCGATCAGGAAGTGCGTGAGCTGCTGTTGATGCGCTGTACGGATCGGAGGATCAACGCTTTTGAGCTGGAAGAGTCAACCGCTCGTGAATATGGACTGGCGCGGGAATTGGATTACGGTGTGGTGGTTCCGTTCTACTTTTTGCAAAAATCCGGTTTGGAAGCCCCCGTTTTGCATATTGCGGTGAGCGGTCTGTCCCGCTTCGAGCATTATAGGTTAGGGATGGCCATTGGCGACGTATTGACCGATTTGGGGCGGCGCGCCGTTGTCATTGCGTCCGGTGATTGCTCGCATCGTCTGACGGACGACGCACCCGCCGGTTATCACACGGATGGAGCCCGCTTTGATAAACTACTGCGTCACTGGGTGGAAACCAGTAATGTGGCAGAAATCCTGTTTGCTGATGAGGAACTGGTGGCCAACGCTGCCGAAGATGTCCTGCGCCCCCTGTCCGTATTATTTGGGTGTTTTGACAGGTGCCAAATTTCACTGCGGATCATATCGTATGAAGGACCTTTCGGAGTCGGTTACCTGACAGCGTCCTTTATCGGGGTATCTGGCAGTACGCGATATCCTGATATTGTGGCGTTTCGGGATCAACTGGTTCAGAAACGGCGCATGAAAGAACACCGTTATGTAAAATTGGCCAGAGAGGCGCTTGAGATATTTGTGCGTGAAGGACGAGTTATGGATCCGCCTGATGATCTGGTAAATCGGGAAAACCGAAAGGCCATTTTCGTATCCATTAAAAAGGATGGGGAATTGCGGGGGTGCATCGGCAGTTTGGAACCGACGGAAAACAGTTTGCCGGAAGCAATCATTCGTTATGCAATAGAAGCAGGAACGGAAGACCCAAGGTTTTTTCCGGTTGAGCAGGAAGAATTATCCAGCTTGTTGTATACAGTTGACGTGCTGGGGCAACCGGAACCGGTAACTTCCTTCCAACAACTGGATCCCGCCCGTTACGGAATTATTGTGTCTGATGGTTGTGAAAAAGGCGTGTTATTGCCGGGAATACCAGGAATTGACAGCGTTCAGGAGCAGTTTGCAGTTGCACGGGAGAAAGCGGGAATTGAGCCTGACCGTGAAGTAAAAATAAGCCGTTTTACTGTCGAGAGATTCTACTAGATACGAGTAAACTAGATTCAAAAAAATGATAAAAGGTATTGAAACCTCGTTCGATCTGTGATACTTTATGTCTTGTTGAAAAAAGATTCATCGTGAATTTGATGAGGCAATTTGCATTAGGAACCAGGATTCACTTAAAGGGTTAGGACCTCTCCGGACTAACTTTCCCCCGTGGTGAATGACGTAGGTCCTAGCGAAAAATCAAAGCAACACAATTTTTCGTTTAGGAAGGGGGCCGAAAGCTCATGACCCAAGAAGAGTATTCAACTTTTGGGAGACATGTTGCTGTCGACACGTGGGGTGCTGACTTTAACATGCTCAACGACGCAAAATTTCTCGAAAAAATGATGGTGGAAGCGGCTAACAAATGTGGAGCAACCGTATTGTCCGTTCAGAGTCAACAGTTTGAACCGCAAGGTGCAACCGTTTTGGTGTTGCTTTCGGAAAGTCACATTTCCATTCATACCTATCCCGAAAAAGCCTTTGCGGCAATGGATTGTTACACTTGTGGGGAAACGGTGGATCCCCAGGTTGCGATAGACCATATGATCGCCGTTTTGAAGCCGGAGAAAACATATCCGAAAATGTTAAAGCGCGGAGAGGGTCCGATTGAAGTGGTGGATGGTCCAGTTGCGATTGGCAAGTAACCCAACCGTTCAATCAGAAGAAATATAGTTGCCTGCGAATGCAGGCTTTTTTCCTCTCTGAACAAATCGTTTTTTGGCTCTTCAAGTGGAGCGTATGGTATAACCAACCGGTTTCTGTCGGTTGGTTTTTTGCATTGAAATGGGATTTTTTGCCCTGTTTCGGTTTTTGTTTATTTACTGCCTGAGCGAACTGTGTTATGATAATCTCAAAATGAATGAATAACCATTCAGTTAAATTCTTCTGTGCTGTATCTGAAGTCGTGGATGATGGCTGTTTTGGTTATAATTTAATCGTTGGAAACATCAGCATGAGAGCAGCGGTACGATGTCAAGCTCCCAACTTAACCTAATATTTGTCGTACCCATTGCTTTTTGGGGAGGTGCAGCTAAGAAGGCAACACCAAACTAAGCCCACCCTGCCTTGGATTTCAGTTATTGCTATTTTATTCAAAGAACTGGTGCCTTGCAGATTTTTGGTATGTCTACGCGTGTTGTCGGATCTCTCCCTCGGGCGCGTAAAGTCGAGCGTACATCCAGTTCGGCCACTATTCCGGAAGCACAGATAGGACCGATGCCTGAAATGGAATCCAGCGTTTGCGGAATCGTCGCCAAGTAATCTTCAATCCCTTTGCGAAGCGCCTTCAACTGCTCCTGTACTGTGCGAATCACGCGGATGCTGGAAGCCATAGCGAGATTGACAGAGTCCGCCATCGCTTGCGCCAATCGATACGAAGAGCGCGCAGCCTTTTGCAAGGTACGGGCGACCGCCTCAGGATCGTCGAACCGGTTCTTGCCGTGCTTCACAAGGAAGTCGACGATAAGACTGGGATTGAAGAGGTACACGTTCTTACGGCGGACGCCGAAATCAAAGTGACGTTGGATGTACATGGCGGCATGGGTCGAAAAACCGCCCGTGTGCTCAAGGCCGAAGAGAACTTCTTGCGCGTGGTGTTTCTGCACCAGCTTGGTGATGCGGTCCTGAAACTCCAGGATTCCGGGACGATTGTTGGTGACAGTAAATCGGCTAACAGGTCGTTTCTCATCGTCCCGGGTCAAACAGCAAACCGAATTGGCTTCGCTGCCTACATCAATTCCGACAAACAGGGGAGAGGGCATGGCAATCACCTCCTGCGGTTGGAATGAAGATGCCTACGACCTTGGGATGTCCCTGGGAAACCCATGAACGACGGCCTTGCGAGCTATTGGAATACACCGGGGGCCATCGGTGCACATGCCTCCCTCTGCGGGAGGTAACGGAACATTCCCTTGGTAGACACCTGCGGCTATTTTCCCAAAGACAGCCCAAGGTCGTAAACATCTCTAACTGGCATTCAATTGCTAAAGCGATCGCTAGGAAAATGCTCCCGCGCTTCGCTTGGGCTACATCCAGCATGATCAAACGGTTCGATTTAATTTTCAAAGAACAAAAATTTAAAAGAGCAACTACGTCATGGTTATGTAAACCAAATCGGTAGCTGCTCTTAATATACAAGGAGGTTTGGGGATGGATTTTAAAATCGGAAAAGTGGCAGTGATTGGTGCCGGAGTCATGGGGACCGGAATTGCGGCGCATCTGGCCAATGTGGGAATTCCTTCCTATCTGCTTGATATCGTACCGAACGAGCTGACAGAGGAAGAAAAGGCAAAAGGTTTATCATTGCAACATCCACTTGTACGCAACCGCTTTGCTAACCGAGGCAAGGAAGCTCTGCTGAAGTCGAAACCGGCGCTGCTTTACGTACCGGGAAATGCCGATCTGATCAAAACGGGTAATATCGAGGACGATTTTTCTGTACTGTCGGAAGTAGATTGGATTATTGAAGTGGTTGTGGAAAAGCTCCAAGTCAAACAACAATTGTTTGAGAAGATAGAAAGCGTGTGGAAGCCGGGGATTATCGTTTCCTCCAACACATCAGGTGTTTCCATCAATCAAATGTCGGAAGGACGAAGCCAGGAATTCCGCCAGCATTTCCTAGGGACCCACTTTTTCAATCCAGTCCGCTATATGAAACTGCTGGAAGTAATTCCTTGCAGCGATACCAAACCCGAACTGCTTGATTTCATGGTTAATTTCGGCGAACGGGTGCTTGGCAAAGGGGTTGTAGTCTGCAAAGATACGGTCAACTTCATTGCCAACCGAATCGGTACTTACGGCCTGATGGTAACCGTTCAGGAAATGACGAAAAACGGTCTTACGATCGATGAAATTGACGCCA
The DNA here is from genome assembly GCF_015097055.1 of Effusibacillus dendaii. Taxonomy (NCBI): domain Bacteria; kingdom Bacillati; phylum Bacillota; class Bacilli; order Caryophanales; family Alicyclobacillaceae; genus Effusibacillus; species Effusibacillus dendaii. The sequence continues at coordinate 1,491,250 of NZ_AP023366.1, read as the reverse complement.
TTACCGGCCCGGCCATGGGACGTCCAAAGTCGGCCACCTTCCGTACATTGGATATTGTGGGTCTCGATACGTTTGTAAATGTAGCCAACAATGTGCATGCAAATGTTACCGATCCGGACGAGAAGGCGACTTTTGTGGTACCGGACTTTATTCAACAGATGGTAGAACGACGCTGGTTGGGGCAGAAAACCAAACAGGGTTTTTATAAAAAAGAAGGCAAAGAGATTTCGGTGCTCGATTACAATACGCTTGATTATCGGCCTGCCGGAAAACCGAATTTTGCCTCTTTGGAAGCAGCCAAAGCGCAAAAAGGATCGGCCGCCAAAGTGAAAACGTTGGTGAACGGTGAAGATAAGGCCGCATTGTTCGCATGGGGCGTATTGAAGCGTGTACTGCTCTACACGGCTGAACGCGTGGAAGAAATTGCGGATGATATCGTCAGCGTCGACAAAGCAATGAAATGGGGCTTTAACTGGGAATTGGGCCCATTTGAAACATGGGATGCTATCGGTTTGGAAAAATCGGTTGCCCGCATGAAGCAGGAAGGGGAAACCATACCGGCTTGGGTCGAACAAATGCTGGCTTCCGGCAAAACAGCCTTCTACAGCAGGGAGAACGGCGTTAAGTTGTTTGCAACGCTGAAAGGAGATTACAAAGGAATCGAACAGCCTAAAGAGTTTATCGACCTGAAAGCTCTTAAAGAACAGGGTAAAAAGGTGAAATCGAATGCAGGCGCTTCCCTGATTGATATTGGGGACGGCATTGTCTGCCTGGAATTCCATTCGCAAAACCAAGTAATCGGCGACGATATTACGAACATGATTAACGAAACGATCACGGAGGTTTCGAACAACTGGCGCGGACTTGTAATCGGCAACCAGGCAAAGAACTTCTGTGTCGGCGCAAACCTGATGATGATTTTGATGGGCGCGCAGGATGAAGAGTGGGATGATATTGCCTATTCGGTGAAGAGATTTCAGGATACGTTGTTGAAACTGAAATATCTCGATAAACCGGTCGTTGCGGCTCCGTTCTCGATGACGCTCGGCGGCGGTATCGAAGTATGTTATCCGGCAGACCGCATCCAGGCGGCGGCGGAAAGCTATATCGGTCTTGTCGAAGTGGGCGTCGGTTTGCTGCCGGGCGGCGGCGGCAACAAGGAGCTTTTGATCCGGAATATTGAAGCGGTACAGGACAATAAAGATGTGGATCTGCAGCCGTTCGTCAATAAAACATTTGAAACGATCGCAATGGCGAAAGTGTCCACGTCCGGACCGGACGCAAAGACATTGGGCCATCTTCGTCAAACGGACGGCGTGACAGTCAATACAGACTACCTGATTTACGATGCCAAGCAAGCGGCCATCAGTTTGGCTGATGCAGGCTACAGACCGCCGCAGAGAAAGAAAGTGCGCGTTGTCGGGGAAGCCGGTTTTGCCGTATTGAAAGTTGCTTTGTTCGGCATGAAGCACTCCGGTTTTATTTCCGACCATGATATGAAGATCGCTGAAAAAGTTGCCTACGTACTGACTGGCGGTGACGTACCGGCCAACACCTGGGTAACGGAAGAGTATCTGTTGGATCTTGAACGGGAAGCATTTTTAAGTCTGTGCGGCGAACCGAAGTCGCAGGAACGGATGAGATACATGCTGACAAACGGGAAACCGTTGCGTAACTAAAAGGGGGGGAAATCAAATGAGAGAAGCTGTCATCGTAGCTGGAGTGCGCACTGCTGTCGGCAAAGCGCCGAAAGGATCTCTACGCCAGACAAGACCTGAAGATTTTGGCGCGGTTGTGCTGGAAGAGCTCATTCGTCGCACTCCTGGTCTCGATCCGAAAGAAATAGAAGATGTGATTATCGGGTGTGCCATGCCGGAAGGGGAGCAGGGCATGAATATGGCCCGCATCGTTGCACAACGGGCTGGGCTGCCAAATGAAGTGTCGGCCATGACGGTAAACCGTTTTTGCTCATCCGGTCTGCAGACCATCGCATTGGCTGCCCAACAAATCATGATCGGGCAGGCGGATGTGATTATTGCAGGCGGTGTGGAAAGCATGAGTCATGTGCCGATGACCGGTTACAAGATTGCGCCAAACCCGTGGCTGGCGAGACATAAACCGGAGATTTATATGGCGATGGGGCATACTGCTGAACAGGTGGCGCAACGGTTTAACGTTACACGGGAAGATCAGGACGCTTTTGCGGCGAGATCCCATCAACGGGCGGCGGCTGCTATTCAAGCAGGCAAGTTTAAGGACGAAATTGTGCCGATTCATGCACAGTTGAAGTCGTTTGAAAATGGTCAGGTAAAGGTGAAGGAATTCGTGTTTGATACGGATGAAGGGGTGCGCCCCGATACAACGGCGGAAACACTGGCGAAACTGCGTCCCGTCTTCCATGTAAAAGGATCTGTGACAGCAGGAAACTCTTCGCAAACATCAGACGGTGCGGCAGCTGTTATGGTGATGTCGCCCGAGAAGGCAACCGCGTTAGGGCTTAAGCCGTTAGCTGTATTCCGCTCGTTTGCGGTAGGTGGTGTCGATCCTGATGTTATGGGAATTGGCCCGATTGTAGCCGTGCCAAAGGCCCTGAAGCTTGCCGGTATTACAAAAGAACAAGTGGATCTGTTTGAGTTGAATGAAGCGTTTGCTTCCCAGTCTCTCGCGGTATGTCGCCATCTGGAGCTTGATCAGGAGAAGGTTAACGTAAACGGTGGCGCGATTGCACTTGGACATCCGCTTGGCTGTTCGGGCGCGAAGCTGACTGTGTCCCTGATTAATGAACTGCGTCGCCGCAACGGCAAATACGGGGTTGTGACGATGTGTATCGGTGGCGGAATGGGTGCTGCCGGCGTTTTTGAACTCGTGTAAAGGTAACCAAATTTTTAAGGAGGCATTGCCATGTCGACGAAAGAAAAAGTAAAAGGCGGTTCTTTTATCCTTGAGCAAGTCAATGCGAATGATGTATTTACACCGGAAGACTTCAACGATGAGCAGAAGATGATTGCCAAGACGACGGCTGATTTCATCGAAGGGGAAGTGGTTCCTCATTTTGAAGAATTGGAATCATTGAATATTGACCTGACGGTAAAACTGCTGAAAAAAGCTGGCGAACTGGGACTGCTTGGGGCTGATGTGCCAGAAGAGTACGACGGTCTCGGTCTGGATAAAGTGTCTTCCGCTCTGATTTCCGAATACTTTACGCGCGGCGGTTCCTTCGCTTTGTCGCACGGCGCGCACATCGGAATCGGAAGTCTGCCGATCGTCTATTTCGGAACGAAAGAACAAAAAGCAAAGTACTTGCCAAAACTTGCTACTGGTGAATGGTTGGCCGCTTATGCTCTGACGGAGCCAGGATCCGGTTCTGACGCGCTCGGCGCCAAAACAACGGCTAAGCTGTCGGAAGACGGAAAATATTACATCTTGAACGGTACCAAGCAATTTATCACAAACGCTGGTTTTGCCAACGTCTTTGTGGTTTATGCGAAAATTGACGGTGAGAAATTCTCCGCCTTTATCGTGGAACGCGATTTCCCTGGCGTATCTACCGGTCCGGAAGAGAAGAAAATGGGGATCAAAGGGTCGTCCACCCGTCCGCTGATTCTGGAAGACGCCAAAGTGCCGGTTGAAAACCTGTTGGGTGAAGAGGGGAAAGGTCACCTCATCGCGTTCAACATTTTGAACATTGGACGCTACAAGTTGGGGATCGGTTGTACAGGTACGTCCAAGCGTGCGCTGCAGGTGTCGGCTCAATACGCGAATGAACGCAAACAGTTTGGACGCCCGATTTCATCCTTCACTTTAATCGGTGAAAAATTGGCAGACATGAACACGAAGATTTACGCGCTTGAATCGTTGATCTACCGTATTGTCGGTCTGTATAACGACATCTTTGCCGATTTCGAGGATCCGAACGATAAAGGACGCACGGCAGCCAATCTGATTGCTGAATATGCGATCGAATGCTCCATTTCGAAAGTGTTTGGCTCTGAAGTGCTCGGCTTTGTAGCGGATGAAGGAGTTCAAATACACGGCGGTTACGGCTTTATTCAGGAGTATGAAATTGAGGGGATTTACCGTTCCTCAAGAATTAACCGGATTTTCGAAGGTACAAACGAAATCAACCGTTTGTTGATTCCAGGTACGCTGCTCCGCAAAGCGTTGAAAGGGGAGCTGCCTTTGATGGAAGCAACCCAGAAACTGCAGGCGGAACTGATGAATCTGACACCGCAATCTCCAGACGGAACTCCGCTTGGCAACGAGAAGCTGCTGATCGAGCAAGCACGCAAAGCATTCTTGATGGTAGGCGGATTGGCTGTTCAGAAATACCAGCAAAAGCTGGATAATGAACAGGAGATCCTTGCGAATCTGGCAGACATGCTGATCGAGTTCTATGCCATGCAGTCGGCTGTTCTGCGCGCCGAAAAAGCATTGGCAAAAGGAAATGCCGGTTTGAAAGTGACACTGGCAAAATTGTATGCAAATCAAGCGTTTGAAAGGATCGAAGATTTGGGTCGGGAAACGCTTGCTGCTATGGCGGAAGGCGACGCGCTTCGCATGCAGTTGTCGATTTTCAAGAAATTGACCCGTGTCGAGCCGATCAACACGATCGCTCTGAAGCGTGAAGTTGCCGCGAAAGTGATTGAAGAACAGAAGTACGTTCATTAATCTGTAATACCTTCTTGCTGAACATTGGCAGGAAGGAAGGCCGCCACCGACGAAATGTTTGTTGGTGGTGGTTTTATGTTGCTATTCATTGCGCTTGTTTTAATTACTTTGATCATGATTGTCTCGATGGCGATGTCGATTGTTTCCATCCGGGCGGAGAAAACACAGCTGATTGGAAAAATCTGGATTGGTTTGTCCTGTTTATCGGTTTGTCTGCTGATTGGGACGAGCTATGTAATGATTAGCGAAGTGAAGCAATCGGACCACGAGCTGACCAAACAGCAATCGAATCAAGACGCGACTGTACAGCAATCGGAACCAGAAGTAGAAACAGCCCCGAAATCAACGCCTGAATCAAACATACGGCCGACAGAAGCGGCGTCTTCCTACGCGACTACTCCTTCTTCGAGCGGACAATCGGTTGAATATCTGGTCGAAATTTTGGAAGCGTTGAAAAAAGGTCAGCCGATTCCTGAACACTATTTGAATCAACTTCCGCCGGAAGATCGTAAAAGATTGGAAAACCTCCGTTGACGGGTAGCAGTCAGCGGTTTTTTTTTCTGTTCTCCCCTCATACTGTTGTCCCATTTTGAATATATGGAAGCAGAAAGGGGAGGGGACAATGACAGAAACAAGTTATTTGTTTGCTGTATTGGCTGCATTATCATGGGGAATCGCACCTCTGTTTGAAAAATGGGGCGTGCTGCATACATCGCCTTACTTCACGTTGCTGATTCAGTCTTTCGTCGTTTCTTTTATACTTTTATCGCTAGGTATTCAAACAGGCGAAATCCAGCAGATTGCGGCAATGAGCCAGAAATCCTGGTTCTTGTTGGGGATCGCAGGTCTGTTGAGCGGGCTTTTGGCACAGTTTTTTTATTATAAAGCACTGCAGACCGGGGAGATTAGCCGAATTATTCCGTTAATCAGTTCGCTGCAAATCGTAATTGCCACTGTATCCGCGTCGTTTGTATGGGGGGAAACGATCAACGGCATGAAGGTGGTCGGTACGGTCTTCATCGTGCTCGGCATCTTTCTGTTAAGATAAACAGGAGAGTGAATTTAGCAAAATAGTTTTTTATTTACAGGTGATAGTTTTTTTCTGTTATAGTACGATATGATCAGTATATTTACAGTAGAGGAAAAGTGGGGTGTACATGTTGTATGGAATATTACCTACAACAATTGATTAACGGCATATCAGTAGGCAGTATTTATGCCTTGATTGCTTTGGGTTACACGATGGTATACGGAATTATCAAGCTGATCAATTTTGCCCATGGTGATGTGTTCATGGTTGGGGCGTTCATGGGTTTATTCGCTTCCCGGTTCCTTTCGGCAAAGGGGCTGTCGCCGGTTTGGGTGTTTATACTTGCACTTCTCTTTGCAATGATTGTTTGCGCAGTTTTGGGAGTGGTCATTGAGCGAACAGCCTACAAACCATTGCGAAACTCCACCCGTATCGCGGCGCTGATTACGGCGATCGGTGTATCATTCCTGCTGGAAAACGGTGGGATTTTTGTTTGGGGTGCACAGCCGAAAGGGTTTTCGGAAATTCTCCCGAAACATCAATTTAACTTGTTCGGAACGGTTCAGATTGATTCCAACCAGATCCTGATCTTGGTCGTAACCGTAATCTTAATGGTCGTCCTGCAGTACATCGTACACCGTACCAAAATCGGAAAAGCAATGCGTGCGGTGTCATTTGACCAGGACGCAGCACTGCTGATGGGAATCAACGTGAACACGACGATCTCTGCGACGTTTGCGATTGGATCGGCGCTGGCAGGAGCGGCAGGCGTAATCTTCGGTATGACGTATAACTCGATCGATCCTCTGATGGGAATTATTCCAGGCTTGAAGGCGTTTGTTGCCGCCGTACTGGGCGGGATTGGCATCATTCCGGGAGCGTTGGTCGGAGGGTTGCTGCTTGGCGTCATCGAAACAGCGGTATCGTCTACCGGGTTTTCACTGTGGCGGGATGGCGTTGCTTTCCTGATCCTGATTTTGATCTTGGTCTTCAAGCCGTCGGGCTTGTTTGGCAAAAATGTTCGCGAGAAAGTGTAGGTGATTCCAGATGCGGCTGCAGAATAAAAGTTTTTGGACCGGACTTGTACTTAGCATAGTGATTTACGCCGTAATCCAGCTGCTGATCGATACAGGCGCACTGAACGATTTCGCTGAATCAACCTTGATTCTGATTTGCATCAACATTATTTTGGGAGTTTCTTTAAATCTGATTAACGGTTTTACAGGCCAGTTCTCTATCGGGCATGCCGGATTCATGTCAATTGGGGCGTATCTGTCGGCGATAATGACCTTGGATTTCAATATGCCATTTGTTGTGGCACTGATCGTTGGCGGATTGACAGCTGCGGTCGCCGGATTGATCATCGGAATTCCTTCGCTCCGGCTAAAAGGAGATTATCTTGCGATTGCGACGCTTGGATTCGGGGAAATCATCCGGATTGTCTGGCTGAACACCGAGTATGTGGGGGGCGCGTCAGGACTGAGCGGGATTCCGACGCAGACCAACTGGACTTGGATTTTTATTTGGACGTTGATTACAGTCGTCGTGATTAATAACTTTGTCAATTCCACGCATGGCCGTGCCTGTATTTCTGTCCGTGAAAACGAAATTGCGGCGGAAGCGATGGGTATCAATACAACCAAATATAAAGTGATGGCATTTGTCATCGGCGCGTTTTTCGCCGGCATAGCAGGTGGACTTTCTGCCCATATGTTCTACATCATCAACCCAAACAGCTTTAACTTTATCAAGTCGTTTGAAATTCTGGTGATTGTCGTTTTGGGCGGTTTGGGCAGCACTTCCGGCTCGATTGTAGGCGCCATCGTCCTGACGCTGTTGTTTACGTTCCTGCAGGACTTCCCTGAAATTCGCATGATTATTTATTCCCTGCTTCTGATTCTGATGATGATCTTCCGTCCGAAAGGACTTTTGGGGACCCGCGAATTTTCGTTTAACTTCCTGGGCAAGAAGGGGGAAGCAAAATGACGGATTCAACCGTTGTGCTTGATGTTCAACATGTAAGCCGCACGTTTGGCGGATTAAAAGCTGTTTCAGATGTCGCGATGTTTATACGGCAGGGGGAACTGGTCGGTTTAATCGGACCGAACGGTGCTGGAAAAACGACGCTGTTTAATTTGCTGACGGGCGTGTACGAACCGTCAGAAGGCAAGATTCTGTTTAACGGTGAATCGGTGGGCGGCTTGAAACCGTATCAGATTACGCAAAAAGGGGCTGCCCGCACATTCCAAAACATTCGTCTATTTGGCGATCTGTCCGTATTGGACAATGTAAAAGTCGCTTATCACCAACATACGAAACATTCCGTCTGGTCGTCGATCTTACGGCTCCCCTCCCATTTTAAAGGGGAACAGGAAATTACGGAAAAGGCGATCGAATTTTTGAAAATATTCAAGCTGGACGGCAAACAGAATGAACTGGCAAAAAATCTGCCATATGGGGAGCAGCGGAGACTGGAAATTGCCCGTGCGCTGGCGGCTAGACCCAAGCTGCTCCTTCTGGATGAACCGGCTGCCGGTATGAACCCACAGGAAACGCATGATTTGATGGAACTGATTCAATGGATTCGAAAGGAATTCGACCTGACGATTTTGTTGATCGAACATGACATGTCGCTGGTCATGGGAGTTTGTGAGCGAATCTATGTACTGGATAGAGGAATTTTAATCGCGGATGGCACACCTTCAGAGATCCGGTCTAATCCGAAAGTAATCGAAGCCTATCTGGGACAGGAGGTGTAGAGTGGTGCTGAAAGTCGATAACATTAACGTGTTTTACGGGGCGATTCACGCTTTGAAAGGCGTCAGTGTGACGGTCAATGAAGGGGAGATCGTGACATTGATTGGCGCCAATGGGGCCGGTAAATCCACCCTCTTGAAGACGTTATCGGGATTGTTGAAAGTGAAATCCGGTTCGATTGAGTTTCTGGGGCAATCAATTGTCGGTCATGCGGCGCAATCGATCGTGAAGGACGGACTGATTCACTGCCCGGAAGGGCGCCGTGTATTCGCGAATATGTCGGTAGAAGAAAATCTTGAATTGGGCGCGTTTCTTCGCAAAGACAGTGAAGTCAGGAAAGATATGGAAAATGTATATGAACGGTTTCCCCGTTTGTTGGAACGGAGAAAACAGATGGCCGGCACTTTGTCGGGGGGAGAACAGCAAATGTTGGCGATTGGGCGTGCCCTGATGGCTCGTCCAAAACTGCTGCTGCTCGACGAACCGTCAATGGGTCTGGCGCCGCTCCTGGTCCAGGAAATCTTCCAAATTGTACAGGAGATTAACAAAAACGGCACGACTGTGCTGCTGGTAGAACAAAACGCCAATCAGGCTTTGAAAATCGCCCATCGCGCCTATGTTCTGGAAACAGGCAAAATCGTACTTTCCGGAAGTGCGGCAGAGCTCGCTGACTCCGAAGAAATCAAAAGCGCGTATCTGGGGCATTAAATAGTCATTAAAACATTTGAATTTGCCAGTCTTTAACAGTTTAGAAAATGATTGGGTACGAAAACAAGAGATTGAGTAAGGTAGCAAAAGTTAATGTGAAAAAAGATAGTTAACAAAGATGCTATATAAAGATGATAGTTTACGAAGATTCCTGTACTATAAACACATAAATCAATCTTTTTAAACTAAAATAAGTAAAAGAGAGACGAATGGAGAAAGGGGTTCAATCATGAAGAAAAAACTGTTAGCCGTAGCTGCGGTTATGACCATGGCGCTCGGTACACTGACCGCTTGCGGTAGTGGCAAACAAGCTGCTTCCAATGGCGGCAACAACGGGGATACGATCAAGGTGGGAGCCAACTTTGAATTGTCAGGGAATGTGGCTTCATTCGGTAACTCCGCATTGAAAGGTTCTCAACTGGCAGTCCAAGAAATTAATGATGCTGGCGGTGTTCTTGGCAAGAAAATTGAAATCGTACAAGCGGACAATGCCTCCAAGCCGGAGGAATCAGCTCGCACAGCACAGAAATTGATCTCGAACGACAAAGTGGTTGCACTGATCGGCCCTACCACCTCAACTAACGCTCTGGCTGCCGTTCCAGTCGCAATGGAAAAGAAAATCCCGATGGTTACTTCTACCGCTACCAACCCGAAAGTAACGGTTGACGAAAGAACGAAAAAAGTAAACGACTGGATTTTCCGCGCTTGCTTTATTGACCCGTTCCAGGGCAAGGTAATGGCTGACTTTGCGTCGAAAGAACTAAAGGCGAAAACGGCTGTCATTTATACGGACCAGGCGAGCGACTATGCGAAAGGGTTGTCACAGTTTTTTGAAGAAACGTTCACAAAGGGTGGCGGCCAGATTTTGGAAAAGGATTCCTATCAGGCAAATGACACCGATTTTAAAGCAGTTTTAACACGTATTAAGGATAAAAATCCGGATGTAATCTATGTGCCGGGTTACTATAACGAAGTGGGCAAAATTCTAAAGCAAGCGCGTGAAATGGGAATCAAGGCGACGTTCTTGGGCGGTGATGGTTGGGATGCGCCGCAGTTGGTCGATATTGCAGGCAAAGAAAACCTTGGCAACACCTATTTCTCGAATCACTATGCAGCGGATGACAAATCGCCTGAAGTACAGACGTTTGTTCAATCGTATAAGGCAAAATACAACCAAGTACCTGACGGATTTGCCGCACTTGGTTATGATGCAATGAAGCTGCTGGCTGATGCAATCAAGCGCGCCAACAGCACTGATCCGGAAAAACTGAAAACCGCTTTGGCGCAAACGAAAGATTTCAAAGGCGCAACTGGTACCATGTCTTTGAATGAAAACCATGACCCTGTGAAGTCGGCCGTTGTTATTAAATTCGAAGACGGAAAACAAGTTTTTAATTCAAAAATTAATCCGTAACTTGTTTATTGAATTTGGCAATCTGCAACGGCAGCTTGTTCCGCGAAATGAATGGCGGAGCAAGCTGTCTTTTTTAGGCGCCCCATAAACGTAGCAAAACTGAACAATCAGGATGGTAGTGGGCTTGGAAACGGAATACAGGATGATAGGCAGATCGCAGGGATTCTGGGAGAAGATTGAGAAAAAGTGACTACAAATACTTGTTGAGGGGTTTGTTCCGATGGCAGAAGACCTGTTTAAGGTGAGGGAGCTGTTGAAACGTTTTCATGTCTTCGTATATACGGGGAATGACCAGGATGATGCGGTGTTGATGGAGGCGGAATTGGAAGATCTGCGTGAGATGGGGCTCATCGAGCTTGACGAATATATGCAGGCAAAACTGCTGTTGGCACGTGTAAAAAACAGGCATTGACGCGATCCGGTGACAGCGAGTAGTATAGATAGTGAACTGAACGAGCGCTCGGTCGAAAAGGAGAATGACTGTGTCGGAGAAAACCAAATCGATTCCGTCTTTGGTGAAAGATCCAGAGCTGGTCAAAGTCAGACGAAACCAGATTATTCAGGCCGCCATGGATTTGTTTGTGCAAAAGGGATTTCATAAAACGACAACTCGTGAGATTGCCCGGGAAAGCGGCATCGGAATCGGGACGCTTTATGAATATATCCAGTCGAAAGAGGATGTGCTCTACCTGGTATGTGATCACATCCATTCCGAGGTCGAACAAAAACTGGATGAGGAAATGACACATGGTCGGACAGGACGGGAGACGCTCGTCAATTCGATTGGTGATTTTTTTCGGATCATGGATCAGATGCAGGATTCGGTCCTGCTTATCTACCAGGAGATGAAATCGCTTCCCAATGAAATGCTGCACTATGTACTTGCGAAAGAAGAATTGATCACGAGCCGGTTTGAACGGATTTTGGAACGCGGCATTGAGGATGGGTCGCTTTCTTTGCAGCCGGGTTACGTCAAGCTCACAGCACATAACATTGTAGTACTGGGTGAAATGTGGGCGTTCCGCCGTTGGGCGCTCAGCCGCCATTACTCGCTGGAAGAGTATATTTCGCACCAGACCGCGCTGGTGCTGCATGAAATGAAATCGGGGAGGTAGGTGTTCAACATGGAAACAGAAATCTATCGTCCAACACACAAAATTCGCTTTGTCACCGCATCCAGTCTGTTTGACGGACATGATGCATCGATTAACATTATGCGCCGGATTTTGCAATCGTCTGGAGCGGAAGTCGTTCACCTGGGGCATAACCGTTCGGTGGAAGAAGTGGTTCAGGCCGCCATTCAGGAAGACGCGCAAGGAATTGCGGTCAGTTCCTATCAGGGCGGTCATATTGAATATTTTAAGTATATGTATGATTTGCTGCAGCAAAAAGGGGCCGGTCATATTCGGATTTTTGGCGGCGGCGGCGGTGTAATTGTGCCCGATGAAATCCGTGAGCTGGAATCCTACGGCATCACCAAAATCTTTTCATCCGATGATGGGAGGCGCATGGGACTGCAGGGGATGATTAACTACATGCTGCAGCAGTGCGATTTTCCTACAGCGAAGGAACTCGGCAATGAAACAGAACTTCTGTCGCAAAAAAATCCACAGGCAATCGCCCGCTTGATTACATTGGCGGAGGAAGTCGTCCGCCGGAAAGAGGACGCGACAGCCAGCACATCGGTTGAAACGGCCTCGGCTGCTGAATCGATATTGGCGTCGGTGCGGGCGCATGCACGGCAAGTTCCGGTGGTTGGCATTACAGGCACCGGCGGAGCGGGCAAATCTTCTCTGACGGACGAATTGGTGCGCCGATTTTTGAATGACTTTTCTGAAAAAACGGTCGCTATTTTATCGGTCGACCCTTCCAAACAGAAAACGGGCGGGGCGCTGCTCGGCGACCGAATCCGCATGAATTCGATTCACAACCCGCGCGTCTACATGCGGTCGCTGGCAACCCGCAAATCAAAGTCGGAACTGTCGGAAGCGATTACAGATGCGATCGATATTGTGAAAGCGGCCGGTTTTGATTTGGTGATTGTCGAGACATCTGGCATCGGACAAGGAGATGCGGGGATCTCGGAGATCTCGGATGTGTCCATCTATGTGATGACATCCGAGTTTGGCGCTCCCTCTCAATTGGAAAAAATCGATATGATCGATTTTGCCGACCTGATCGCCATCAATAAGTTTGAGCGGAAAGGGTCGGAGGATGCGCGGCGTGACGTAAAGAAACAGTATCAGCGCAACCATAACCTGTTCCACCTGAAAGAGGACGAAATTCCAGTGTACGGTACAATGGCGAGTCAGTTTCATGACCCTGGCACCAATCGTTTTTACCGGGCGCTGATTGATACGATTAACCGAAAATGTGGGACCGATTGGCAATCCCAACTGTCTGTTGATCAAACGAAACCAGGTAAAAATTACATTGTCCCGCCGGAGCGCACCATGTATCTGGCGGAGATCGTACAGACCGTGCGGAGCTACAAAAAATTTGTTGAAGAACAGACGCAAATCGCCCGCAAGCTGTTCCAACTGCAGGGAGCCAAGCATACGATAGCGGCCGCCGCTCTGTCCGAGCCTGCGTCCGACGGAAACGGAACAGAGGCGGAAACTGCCAAATTGCTGCAGGTGATGGATCAGCAGATTGCCCATTTTGAAGCGCGACTGCATCCCGATTGCAAGCGGATTTTAGATCGTTGGGAGAGCCGCAAACAGGAGTACCGTCAGGACGAATTGGTAACCCGCATCCGCGATAAGGAGATTCGCACTCAACTGTATACGACTTCCCTATCCGGTTTGCGGATTCCGAAAATTTCATTGCCCGATTTTGAAGATTGGGGTGAAATTGTCAAATGGAGTCTGAAAGAAAATGTCCCTGGGGAATTCCCTTATACGGCGGGCGTATTTCCGTTCAAACGGGAAGGCGAAGATCCGAAGCGGCAGTTTGCAGGTGAAGGAACGCCGGAGCGGACGAATAAACGGTTCCATTACCTGTCGAAAAACGATTCGGCCAAACGACTGTCCACAGCCTTTGATTCTGTTACTCTGTACGGCCATGATCCGGGTTACCGGCCAGATATTTACGGCAAAATTGGTGAATCGGGTGTTTCCATTTGCACGTTGGACGATATGAAGAAACTGTATGCAGGATTCGACCTGTGCCACCCTTCTACGTCGGTGTCGATGACGATTAACGGCCCGGCGCCCATTATCTTGGCGATGTATATGAACACGGCGATTGATTTTCAGGTGGAGAAGTTTGAACGAGAAAACGGTCGTCAGCCAAATGCGGAAGAGTATGAACAAATTAAATCGTTTACGCTGTCCAACGTGCGGGGAACGGTGCAGGCAGATATTCTGAAAGAGGATCAGGGGCAGAATACTTGCATTTTCTCGACTGAATTTGCGTTGCGGATGATGGGAGACATTCAGCAGTATTTTATCGACCACAACGTGCGCAACTATTATTCTGTGTCGATTTCCGGCTATCATATTGCGGAAGCGGGCGCCAATCCGATTTCACAGTTAGCGTTTACGCTGTCCAATGCCTTCACTTATGTGGAATACTACTTGAGCCGGGGCATGAAAATCGACGATTTTGCACCTAACTTCTCCTTTTTCTTTTCGAACGGCATGGATCCCGAATATGCGGTAATGGGTCGTGTGGCCCGCCGCATCTGGGCAACCGTCATTAAAAACAAATATGGGGGCAATGAACGTTCCCAAAAACTGAAATATCATATCCAGACGTCGGGGCGCTCGCTTCACGCGCAAGAGATCGATTTTAATGACATACGCACCACTTTGCAGGCACTCTTGGCACTCTATGACAATTGCAACAGCCTGCACACCAATGCGTATGACGAAGCGATCACAACACCGACAGAGGACTCGGTTCGCCGCGCCATGGCAATTCAATTGATTATTACGAAAGAGTTTGGTTTGGCGAAAAATGAAAATCCGCTGCAGGGAGCCTTTATCATCGAGGAGCTTACCGATCTGGTGGAAGAGGCGGTGTTGGCCGAATTCATGCGTATTAACGACCGCGGCGGCGTGCTTGGGGCAATGGAAACCCAGTATCAGCGAGGCAAGATTCAGGAAGAATCTATGTACTACGAACATCTCAAGCATAGTGGCGAACTGCCGATTATTGGCGTAAACACGTTTGAAAATCCGGCTCTGCAGGCGGAAGAATATGAACCGCCCAAAATTGAACTGGCACGTGCCACACAAGCGGAAAAAGAACTGCAAATCGCCAATTTGCGGGAATTCCATGAGCGCCATAAAGAGAAAGCGCCTCATATGTTAAAACGACTGCAGGAAACGGCGCAACGGGGCGGCAATGTTTTTGCTGAACTGATGGAGACGGTCAGATACTGCTCTCTCGGGCAGATCACCGACGCCTTGTATGAAGTGGGCGGACAATATAGACGAAATATGTAAAGGATTGGGACCTTTGGCGTATTTTCTTGAATGACCGAATCGCGATATAGTCAAATAGAAGAGATTCAAATTCAGGTTCCGGTGATTACGGGGGAGATGCACGTGTTGTTACGAACCTTGTATGTGGAAGCGGTAATACCGGAGTATTCGGCCGCAGGGCAGCCTGTTGCCTATCGTCTATATACAAGATCGCTTTCCGGATGGCGCTACGATTATTGTTTGATCCATGCGACCAACCGGGAAATGATTGAAAACCTGTTGGCTCGCTATCAAGTGGAAAGATTGGAAGAATTGCAAGGTGTGGGGATCGAGGGATTCATTGATGGAAATCGGCTGGTTCGGTTGGCCGATTACAGAGAAGCGTCCCGCCTGACAAACGCCAGCAAAACAGGATAAGACAAAGTTCGAAAAGTTGAAAGTGCCTCTCCAGAAGGCACTTTCTTTATTTTAGTTTTCATTAAATATGCTTCGATGGAATCCTTATTTATTTTAACGTCAGGATACAGGGAACGCCAAATCCGATCGCACCTGGCTTTTCCATCTTTTCCCGATACGCGATGCCGCGGGCGCACGGTGTTGGGCACGCGATGCATGTATCCGCTCCGACAATTTTCATTTGTGGCTGATGTACATCCAGTTTGGTGGCTGTGCGATCGGCCTTTACTTTGTTTTTTCCTGCCATGTCTGTCCCTTCTTTCATGCAATTTCCATTTATCCATATGTGAAAAGGAGCGGTCGTGTGCGGATGAAAGAAGGGTTTTTTGTAATTCCCGTCGAATAGATTGGATGGGGAAGGGGAAATTTTCCATTTTCAAGGTGGAATGCCCTCATGCATATGGTACAGACGATACAGTTAAAACCGGGTGACAAATTGGGTAAACCGGTGTATACCGAAACGGGCGGGATTTTGGTAGGCACTGATGTGGAACTGACACACCGGATGATCAAGCGACTGCAATCGATTGGTATTGAATCGGTCTATGTGAGTGATCCGCGAACGGATGATATTGAGGCGGAAAGTTCCGTATCGGACGAAACGCGTCAACATGCGACAAAAATCGTTTATGAAACGTTCTCCGGCATGATTGAAGCAAAAAAATGGAATCGCAATTTTTCCTTATCCAAATTAGGAACGGAGTTCCGTAAAGCGTTCGAAGACATACTGTACGACTTGCAGAGTCGACCGGAATTGATGATTCATCTGACCGGAATCTATTCGTCCAGCAATTATCTGTACACCCATTCGGTCAATGTTGGGATTTATTCGGCGGCACTTGGAATGGCGGTAGGATTGAACCGAAACCAGTTGATTGATCTTGGAATTGGCGCCATTTTACATGATATCGGAAAAACACAGATAGCACCCGAAATTCTTGATAAGCCTGATAAACTGACGCCAGCTGAGTTTGAAGAAATCAAGAATCACACCGTTTATGGGTATGACATTTTGCGCGAACAGCCTGATATTCCGCTTTTATCCGCTCATTGTGCGCTGCAGCACCATGAACGGATTGACGGATCCGGATATCCGCGCGGTTTAACGGGTGATGAGATTCATCTTTTTGGCAAGATCGTCGGCGTTACCGACATGTATGATGCTCTGATTGCCAACCGGGTCTATCGGAAAGGGTATTTGCCGCACGAAGCGTTAGATATCATTTTTGCTTCCTCTGACAAATTTGATTTGGATTTGATGACAACCTTTCGAAATCATTTAGTGATCTATCCGGTTGGGATGGTAGTGTCGCTGTCAACCGGTGAAAAAGGGGTGGTGGTCGATGTCAACTCGAAACACCCGCACCGCCCCATCATCCGCATCCTGAAAAATCCTAACGGGGAAAATGTCAAACCGTACGAAATTGATTTGTCATCTCAACTATCGATCATGATCAGCGAATGTGAGGATGCACTCTAAGGGGGGGAGGTAATGAACGGGGAGAAAGTGGTAGTGTCGAGACAGATTCCGCCGCAGGCGCTGTCTGTGATCAAGCAGCAGGCGGATGTTTTTCTATGGGAATCGGAAGAAGTTCCCATCCCGCGGGATGTATTGCTGCGGGAATGCCGGGAAGCGGTGGGGATTTTTGCGACGTTGACCGAACGGATTGACGAGGAATTTCTGTCGAATGCTCCAAATCTTAAGGTCATCAGCAATATGGCTGTAGGCGTCGATAATATTGATGTGGCGGCTACCACAAGGCGTGGGATTCCTGTCGGCCATACGCCGGGTGTATTAACCGAGACGACAGCTGACTTAACGTTTGCTCTTCTGTTGGCTTCTGCTCGAAGAGTAGTTGAGGGGGCTGATCTTGTACGGCAAGGGAACTGGAAGACGTGGTCACCGATGATGATGACAGGACAGGATATATTTGGAGCGACCATCGGAATTATTGGTATGGGGCGTATTGGTGAAGCGGTAGCAAAGCGTGCGACCGGTTTCAGTATGCGAATCCTCTATCATAACAGGACTCGCCGTCCAGAAGTGGAACAGTCGCTCGGCGCGACATACTGTTCGCTTGAAGAATTGCTGAAACAATCCGATTTTGTGGTGGTTTTGACACCGTCAACAGCGGAAACGCACCATTTGATCGGCAAAAAGGAATTACATTTGATGAAATCAACCGCTGTCTTAATTAATACATCGAGAGGGAGTAATGTAGATGAAAAGGCTCTCTACGGCGCGTTGCAGGACGGTGTGATCTGGGGGGCCGGGTTAGATGTGTTCGAACAGGAACCAATCGGAGCCGATCACCCCTTGCTGTCACTTGAAAATGTGGTGCCGCTTCCCCATATCGGCAGTGCCAGCATAGCCACCCGAACGAATATGGCGTTGTTGGCTGCAAAGAACCTTATAGCGGGCATCCAGGGAGAAAAACTTCTGCATACGGTGAATCCTGAAGTATATTGAATTCGATGGCAAGGGGCAAACCTGAAAGTCGAGTTCCGACCAGCGGGTATGCCCCTTTTGAGATTCTTAAAATTCGGTGCTTTGTGTGTAGGGGGGTGAAATCTGCCCATTTCGATCATGTCCATCTGTTCCGCCCCCTCCTGTTTATCCGTTAGTGTATCCGGTTTTCCCTTTGGATAAGCACTGATTCATTAAAATTCCGGGACCAGACGTGAATGGAGATCGATAGACTCTGTCATGGCGGTAAATTCCTTCATCGCGCGCGTCTCCAATTGCTTTTTTTTCCAAATCATCGAGAACGGACGAGGGAAGGAATGATTGTGAACCCGCAGTACCCGCAGGGTTCCTAATTTTATTTCTTTCTGGACGCTCCAGATCGAGATGAAAGAAACCCCTAAACCGGCCTCCACTGCTTCTTTGATTGCCTGCGTAGAGCCGAACTGAATTTCCCGTTTAGGTTGAATGCCGAGTGTACGGAACACTTCTTCCACAATAAAACGGGTACCGGAACCTGATTCCCGGATAATAAACGTTTCCTCCAACAGATCTTCGATATGCACCCGACCGATAGCTGCTAAACGGTGTGTAGTAGGCACGATCAACACCATCTCATCTTCCAAAAAAGGGGTAATTACAAGATTTGCCGGGTTTACAGGTCCTTCCACCAAACCTACATCAATCCGATTGTTCAGTGCATGATCGGCGATCACTTCTGTGTTTCCAATCGTAACGGAGATTTCCACGTCCGGGTAATGCCGCGCATATACGGAGAGCAGGCGGGGCAATACATATTCCCCAATTGTCAGAGATGCCCCAATCATCAGTTTTCCTGTTACGAGGCCCATTAAATCGTTGACTGCCTGCTGTGCTTCCCGTTGTAGATTTACGATCTGTACGGCGTACCGATAGAGCACTTCTCCCGCCCGGGTTGTTTCCACCCGTTTGCTGTTTCGTTCAAACAGCTTGACTCCGTAATAATCTTCCAACGAATGAATTTGCTGCGAAACGGCCGGTTGTGTCATATTGAGTGATTCGGCCGCCCGCGAAAAGTTTTTTTTCTCGACCACGGTGACAAATACCAGAAGAGGAAACTGCAAGGGAACACCTCAATCCGATGGTTGTTATTTTTATTTTACCTGCTTCCGAGGATGAAAAAAAGACAAGATCGGCACACTGAAAACGAATCCAACACAAACAGAATTTTCCTCAACAATAATTTCTTATGCTGCCGGATTCATCTTTATTTTTTTTTGCACGATCGAAAGCATTACTTGGAAGAGAACAGGAATGAGACAAGAGCCAGTTACATACCGTTACTAACACAAGGTAGGGACTTGGGACGCGTGTCCAAAGGCCTAAATTCAAACGGGGTGACGAATGAGGAGTCTGAAAATTCGGCCTTGAGTCCCTTGTTGCCATGGATTGTCTCAAGTACACTTTGTATGAACAATTAAATATTGTTATGTCTCATCGGAAGAGCACCACAGTAGGCAAGAACCGAAAGTCAACCTTGGATCAGTCCGCTGCTTGAGCGGCCGTTAGGAGGAATGTTCATGTTTCAGTGCCCCATTTGTGGAGAGTTGATGGAGATCCTTACGAATAATCATTGTCAAAACAAACATGCCATTTCTAAAAAGGATCTGATTGAGAAGTATGGAGCTCCCAAATATGTCTCGCCTACGATGAGTCGTGAAGTGCAAAACTGGATTCGAGAATCGACAATTATTACCCGAGTCGACTTTGATATTGCGCAAGCGGCTGCCAGAAGCCAACTGCGGCGCGGATAAGAAAAATGAAAGCACCTTGTCATTGTGTCAGAAACGTACAATCTGTTTCTGACGATGGCAAGGTTTTTATTTTTTTCTAGTCATGACTTTATTTTCCTGCATACATATGACCATACTATAAGTATAGAAACACAGGGGGGGCGGATTTTTTGCAGCGATTTGTGTCTGATACAATTGGCGGTTTCCATATCCATTTGCTTTCCACTTCCAAATATAAGTTGAACACGATAGTGGTTGCTTTTCATACCGATTTGGAAGAATTTAAGGCAACGCAACAGGCACTTATTCCTCATGTTCTGATGCGGGGAAGTGAACAACACCCGACAGCCGAATCGATTCAATTGAGCCTGTCGGAACTATATGGAGCCACGTTGACCGGCGGCGTATCCAAAAGAGGAGAGCGCCAGATCGTCGAATTTTTACTGCGGGTGGTGAATGAAAAATATTTGACGAGCGGGGAACCGCTTTTTGAAAAAGGGCTTGGTCTGTTGGCGGAAATGTTATTTCGTCCGGCGCTGGAAGGAGGCAAATTTAAACAGGAGTTTGTAGAAAAAGAAAAGGAACAGCATGTGAAGCGCATCGATTCGCTGTTCGATGATAAAATCGTTTACGCAAATGAACGATGCCTGGAAGAAATGACAGACGGAGAACGGTTTTCGATCCCGAAATTGGGCAGAAAATCAGATTTGGATCGAATTGATGCAGCGAACCTGTATAGCGCCTACCGGGAATTAATCAGGACGGCTCCTGCGCATGTGTATGTGGTAGGAAATTTGGAAATGGATGCGGTCAAGCCGCTTTTGCAAAAATATTTGGCCGTGGAACGACAGCCGAACAGCGCTTTACAACCGACCAAAACGAATGTAATGCCCCAGCAAGTCAAAGAGGTGATCGATCGGCTAAATGTTACGCAGGGCAAACTGAACATCGGAATGCGTACCAGCATAACTCAATCGAATGATTTATATCCGGCTTTGATGATGTATAACGGGATTCTCGGCGGATTTCCTCATTCCAAGCTGTTTGTCAATGTACGGGAAAAGGCGTCTCTCGCTTATTATGCGTCGAGCCGGTTGGAATCCTACAAAGGACTTTTGTACATTCAATCGGGCATTCAGATTCCTCAATATCAGAAAACGCTCGATATCATCAAGAAACAGATTCAAGATATGCAGGATGGGAACATCACGGACATTGAAATAGAATTCACGCGCAACGGTTTGGTTAATGCCTTGCAAACTTTGCAGGATTCGGCAGATGGCTTGATCGATATGCATACGGGCGGCGTTGTCTCGGGGCGGCAGCGGACGATTGAAGAATTGATCGAACAGATCCGCCAGACCGGAAAAGACGATATCGTAAACGTAGCGCAGCAGGTTCGTATGGATACGATCTACTTCTTGCGCGACCGGGAAGGAGTGACAGCAAATGCGTGAAATACGATACGAACAACTACAGGAAACCCTTTATCAGGAACAGTTGAATAACGGGTTGCAGGTATACATTTTGCCAAAACCGGAATACAATCAGGCGTACGCCACGTTTACAACAAAATACGGGTCGATCGACCGTCAATTTATCATTCCCGACCAAACCGAAGCGGTCACCGTACCGGATGGAATTGCCCATTTTCTGGAACATAAAATGTTTGAGGAAGAAGAAGGGGACGTTTTCAACGATTTTGCAAAATTCGGTGCCTCTGCTAATGCGTTCACCTCGTTTGACATCACGACCTATCTGTTTTCGGCGACCGATCATCTGGATGAGAATTTGGAGATCCTGCTTGACTTTGTGCAGCGGCCTTATCTGACGGACGAAAATGTGGAAAAGGAAAAAGGAATTATTGGGCAAGAGATTCAAATGTATGATGACAATCCGGATTGGCGGTCTTATTTTGGTGTGCTGCAGGGACTTTTTAAAAATCATCCGATCCGAATTGATATTGCCGGTACGATCGAAAGCATTTCCAAAATTACAAAGGAAACATTGATGGACTGTTACAAAACGTTTTACCATCCCAGCAACATGCTTCTGTTTGTGGTAGGCCCCTATAACCCGGAAAAAACGATTGAGTTAATCAAGCGGAATCAAGCGGCTAAAACGTTTCAACCGCAAGGGGAAATTCGCCGGATATTCCCGGATGAACCGCGGGAAGCATTTCAAGCGAAGGTGGAAACACGGCTTCCGGTATCGATTCCCCGCTGTCTGTTCGGGTTTAAAGAGGTGAATCCGGGCGTATCGGGACGGCAGCTGTTAGTTCGGGAACTGGCAACTGCAGTTGGATTTGACACGCTGTTCTCGCGCAGTGCAAACCTGTTTAACCGTTTGTTTAACGAAGGCCTGATTGACAAGGGATTTACGTGGGAGTATGAAGTGACTCCTTCTTATGGTTTTTCGATTATAGGCGGCAACACAAAAGATCCGGATCGTGTGATGTCAATCATTAACGGCGAATT
Source organism: Effusibacillus dendaii (assembly GCF_015097055.1). NCBI lineage: Bacteria > Bacillati > Bacillota > Bacilli > Caryophanales > Alicyclobacillaceae > Effusibacillus > Effusibacillus dendaii. The sequence continues at coordinate 1,469,074 of NZ_AP023366.1, read as the reverse complement.
GGAACGTATCCGCCAACAGGGAGTCAAAAGGGATGCGTTTGAATTGAGCCGCAAAAAAATGATTGGCAAGTTTTTGGAAGGCATCGAATCTCCCCGATACATTGCGCGAAACTTTACATCATATAAGTTCAAGGAAGCCGATTTTTTTGAGTCCATTTCCGTATTGGAAAAATTGACGCATGATCAGGTAAATGAAAGGTTAAAGGAGCATTTTGACCCAATCGCCCAGACCGTTTCGCTCGTACTGCCTAATGCCCAGGAGCATTAAGCAGTAGATTCGTATAGTATAATACTGGGTATTCGACCCTTGTAACAAATTACCAGCTGAAAATAGGCCAAATTCCCCCGAATCGGGAAAAAAGACCCTTGTAAATTAAAGGGGAGAAGGGCAAACTAAATACGATGATATCTAGATTTGGTGGAGGACGTCGGAATGAGGATCCATTTTACTGGCGTGAAAGGTTCGGGAATGAGCTCGCTGGCTCAAATTTACAAACAGAAGGGGCATTCGATCACCGGCAGCGACGTGGAAGAATCGTTTTTTACTGATAAGCTGTTGTATAAGGCGGGAATAGAAGTCCTTCCCTTTCATGAAAAGAATGTGCAGCAAGTTGATATTGTATGCGCGTCAGCCGCATACGGAAGCAATCATGTGGAAATCAAAGCGGCTAACGAAAGGAATATTCCGGTACTTACCTATCCGATGATGTTAGGCGAACTGACAAAAGAATACGAGTCGATTTTGATCACGGGAACGCATGGAAAAACAACCACCACGGGTTTGATTGGTTCACTCTTAATGAACGCGGACATGGATCCGACAATTGTGGTGGGTTCGTATATTGAGACGTTGAATAACAATGCCCGATACGGACGAGGAAACTATTTGGTGGTTGAGGCATGCGAATACAAGCGTCATTTCCTGAACTATACGGGCAAGGTGATGGTGGTTACCAACATCGATTTCGACCATCCTGACTACTTCAAGGATATTCGCGACACGTTCGATGCATTTCAGGAGTGTGCAAATCGTTTGCCAGAAGACGGTTTGCTGGTGGTCTGTGGGGATAATTTGGCTCGCAACCTGCGTGCCAACTGTCAAATGGTGACGTACGGTTTATCTCAGGAAAATGATGTATACGCGGTCAAAAAAGGAATGGGCAAATTCGCCGTTTATGCATTCGGCAAATACATGGGAGACATGGTTACACCGTTAATTGGTGAACACAATATCCAAAACGCACTGGCGATGGTCTGTTTGGGATTGTACTATGATATCCAGTTTGATATTTTACAGGAGACATTGTCCGGTTATGCGGGGGTCAAACGGCGGTTGGAATTGAAGGGCCATTTGAAGCACCACCTTGTCTATGATGATTATGCGCACCATCCGACAGAAATTCGTGTTACGCTGCATGCAGTAAAGGAAAATTATCCGAATGCAAACGTGGTTTCCATTTTTCAACCGCATACCTATTCACGAACCAAACGCTTGTTGCATGAATTTGCGCAGTCTTTTCAGGCGGCTGACTGGGTAGTGTTAACAGACATTTTTGCATCTGAGCGTGAAAAAGAGAAACTGGTAGATATTTTGGAATTGGTGGAGGAGACGAAGAAACATCATCCGCGTGTCACCTATATTCCGAAATCGGAAATTATTCCCTGGCTGGAGCAGATGAGCGAGCAGATGGAAGACCATATCTTTTTAACGATGGGCGCGGGTGACATTTATAAAGAAGGCGAAAAGATACTGCAAAAAATGTTGCTTTCCTCGTAAAGGAGCGCTATAAGCAAGACGATAACCCCGAGCTATATCGGGGTTATTTGTTGTGCGCTTGGCAGCGCAGTGACCATTAAAGTATTTGAGTCCGAGTGGGAGCATAACTTAAGAATGCTTCAGCAGGCCCTGCAAACGAAAACGTACCGCCCGAAACCGGTGCGCCGCGAGTACATCGACAAAGAGGATGGTACGAAGCGGCCTTTAGGCTTACCTACCGTGGGAGACGAGTCGTGCAAGCGGCGGCAAAGCGAATTCTCGAACCGATCTTTGAAGCCAAATTTCTGGACCGCAGCTTTGGATTCCGACCGAACCGAAGCGCTCACATGGCGATCGAGCAAATCCGCAGAGACCTGCTGGATGGCTATCGTTACGTGATTGACGCTGACCTGAAATCGTACTTCGACACGATCCCGCATGACAAACTGATGCCGCAAGTGCGGGAAGAAGTGGTGGATGGAAGTGTGATCCGTCTATTGGAATCGTTTCTGACATCGGGAATCATGGATGGCGGAAGCTTTTATCTCAATGAGGCCGGGTGTCCGCAAGGCGGGGTCATCAGTCCGCTTTTGGCGAATATTTACTTGCACCTGTTGGATGCCTTGATGGAGGAACGCGGATATCGAATGACGCGGTATGCATATGACTTCGTCATATGTTGCCGCACCCGAAAAGGAGCGGAGCGTGTCCTGCGAGGGGGGGTCGATTTCTTTAAGGAACACTGGGGTTGAAAATATACCCGGAGACAACCTGAATTGTAGATTCAAGGACAGAATCGTTTAAATTTCTGGGACATGAATTTAAACCAGGGGGTTGGATAACCCCATCGACCAAAGCGATCAAGAAGTTTGAGGAACGGGTTCGGGAGATCACACGTCGGAACCAAACGGTCAACGTAGAGCAGCTGGTCAAGAAGAAACTGAATCCATACATCAGAGGTTGGGGGAACTACTTCGGGCGTAGCGATGCGAAGAAGATATTCACCCGATATGATGCATGGATTCGGAGAAGACTACGTATGGTGCAGCTCCGCAGCTGGAAGAAAACACGGAAACTGCACCGGGAGAGGAGGTGCAGAGGTTGGAAAGGAAATGAACTTCCCCGGCTGAGAATGACAGCATGGAGAAGTTCACGGGAAGCACATGTAAATTTTGATTTGCCGAACACTTGGTTCAAGGATATCGGTCTATGCAGTCTGATCGACATTTACAATGAACTTCATCCCCAGCGGGGATAATCGCGGAAGAGCCGTATGCGATGACCCGCACGTACGGTTCTGTGAGAGACCCATGAATTAATTCATGGGCCTACTCGATACGGACAATTTTACTGATCGCGATATTGCCATTGATTGGGGGAGAATCGATTTGAAATCCGTTCTGAAGCCAGAATGCAAGCGCTTTTTGGTTGGTTATCTGTACATGCCCCTCAATCAGCCGAACCCCAAGCTTTGCGGCTTCCCTGTCAATGTGTTGTACCACCTGCCGTCCGATTCCTTTGCTTTGCTCACTGTTGACGAGGATCAATGAACTCCAGTACATCGTCCGATTCGGGTAGACCGTATACATATAAAAACCGATCGGCCGACCGTTTTTTTCGATGATAGTTATTGTGTCATTTGCTTGAATTTGCTGTTGAATCGTTTGTTCTGTTAAATGAAAACCGGTTGATGCAGTAAATTTTTGCCGCATCGCTTCTAACGATTCTTTGATAATAAAAGGATCATCAGAAGGTCGGCGGGGGCGGAACAGCAACACAGCGGTTTGGATCGGCCGACCTTTCCGTTTTACCACCACCAACTCCAGGCGGCGGCACCTGCAACTAGTCCAGTAAGAAAGGCAAACGGGATGAAAAACAAAGCCCCCCATACAGGAGCGGCGTCCACCGAGGTTGATTCACTGTTATCGGCATACTCTATAGCCGCATCGGTGTTTTCAAATGTCGCTCTCCGGGCTCCGGTTCCCGGCAGAGGGCGGATGTAAATACCGTCGTGTGTTACCGAATGGAGAATCCCATGATACAGTCTTCCGTCGACATGGTGTGCAATTACCCGTTGGCCGACATATCTCATGCAATGTTGGCGCAATACAGCAGACATGCTGATTCCTCCTTCCTGTTTTGATATGCTCAAGAGAATGGTTGATACAGAACCAACCCTCTTTTACGTTATGTGACAGGGGGTAACAAGGCCACGGCGTTTCTCCTGGTATGTTTGCATTAACTACTGTGTTTTTAGACAACATGATAAAGCGGAGTTCTGTATGGCCAGGAGAAAACAAGGAAGAGAGAATGGTTTCGTGAGGGGGATGAATGCATGGAGCGGTTATGGAAGCGTTCCTGTACTTTGATTGGTACAGTCTGTTTAGGAATGTCGATCAGTTTGTTGCACATGCAAACGGTTGTGGCCAAACAACAAAGCATATATAATGTAGCGCATCGCGGCGCATCCGGTTATGCGCCGGAAAATACGATGGCAGCTTACGAGATGGCGCAAACGATGAAGCCAGATTTTATCGAGTTGGACGTACAGATGACAAAAGACGGTGTGCTCGTTGTCATGCATGATGAAAAGGTAGATCGTACCACAAACGGAACCGGTTATGTGAAGGACCATACATTAGCTGAAATCAAGCGATTGGACGCGGGGAGTTGGTTTAACAACGCTTACCCGGATAAATCGAAAGCTGCTTATGTGGGACTGGCAGTGCCTGCTTTTGAGGAAGTGGTTGCGAAGTTCGGTCGCAATGCCCGTTTTTTTATTGAGCTGAAATCCCCGGAAAAGTACCCGGCAATCGAACAAAAACTGCTTCAAATATTGGAGAAAAACGGCTTGCTTGATGGAGTTGACCAAAACCCGAGAGTTATCGTCGAATCGTTTAACCGGGACAGCCTGCTTAGAATGCATCAACTGAATCGTAAAGTTCCTCTGGTACAACTCATCGAATACAAAACTCCAGCGGTAGTGACCGATGCCGAATTGCAGGCAATAAAGCAGTATGCAATCGGCGTAGCCGTCAATGGTGAAATGATGGACCGCGCATATGTACAGCAAGTTACTGCAAACGGAATGCAAATTTACGTCTACACCGTAAATGAAAAAAAGACTATGGAAAAAATGGCCCGTTGGCATGTGACCGGATTGTTTACCAATTATCCGGATCGGTTACACGAGGTACTGAATCGAAAAGGTAACACTTAACTATCAGGGAACATCAACCAAACGGAACTCGGTTTGGCGATGTTCCCGTTCGGTAATGCGATAGATGAATTTGCAATCTAATGTTTCGTGAAGTCTAGCAAAGTGGAGAGTTGCAAACTTGGTGAGGAAAGTCAGATGCGCTTGATTTGCTGCTGTAAACTAAAAATCGCTCTGTCATGTTCAAAAAATTTGGCTGTGAAGTACTCCATATCCTCTTTCATCTGTTCAGCCAGAGCGTCAATTCTTTGCCCCAGTTCCTGCCGCAACTCTTCCTTCACCTGGGCAAGTTCCTGGCGGAGTTCCTCCTTCACCTGGGCAAGTTCCTGGCGGAGTTCCTCCTTCACCTGGGCAAGTTCCTGGCGGAGTTCCTCCTTCACCTGGGCAAGTTCCTGGCGGAGTTCTTCCTTCACCTGGGCAAGTTCCTGGCGGAATTCTTCCTTCACCTGGGCAAGCTCCTGGCGGAATTCTTCCTTCACCTGGACAAGCTCCTGGCGGAGTTCCTCCTTTACCTGGGCAAGTTCCTGTTTTAAATCCTGATGGAATTCCCGCATCGCTTGCAAAATCATTTTCGTTTCTTCACTCAACTTGACGTACCTCCTTTCGCTGGATAGTCCCTCTGTTTGTTAAATTGCCAATGGAATTTTATTATACCACATCCCAGTTAATTGGAATGGCATATTCGATCGGATCTCTTACGCCTGCTTCCTGAAAGCCTTTGATCCGCAGTTGGCAAGAGTCGCAAACACCGCAAGCGGGATCCGTTCCCTGGTAACAGGAATGCGTATGCAAAAGCGGGGCCTGCAGCCGATTAGCCAGTTTCACAATCTCCGCTTTCGTCAAATGTTGCAAAGGCGCTTCAATCTGAATTCCTTTTCCGTGCGCGCCGGCTACCGTTCCTTTATTAATTACCTGCTGAAACGATTCGATAAATTCAGGCCGACAGTCAGGGTAGCCGGAATAGTCCAACGCGTTGACACCAATCCAAATCGATTGCGCATCAATCGATTCTGCATACGACAAAGCAATTGAAAGAAAAATGATGTTGCGGGCCGGTACATAGGTTACCGGAATTTCGCTGCTCATCTCCGTTTCCAATCGATTGACCGGGATTTCCTTATCTGCATCCGTTAACGCAGAACCCCGAATGATTCCATTCAGATTGGCAATAAAATGACGATCTTGACAGCCGTAATGGGCGGCTACCCGTTTGGCTGACTCCAGTTCAATCGAGTGTTTTTGACCATAAAAAAAAGTCAGCGGCCACACGTCGTATCCTGCATCCCGTGCAACCGCCATGCAGGTGGTTGAATCCAGACCCCCTGACAAAATCACAACCGCTTTATTTGTTTCTGTCATCTCTATACACCTCGTAAGTCAGGATCCCAAACAATTTTGTGGAGCTGTACCTGAAACCGTACGTCAATCCGGTCTTCCAGCAGCCAACTCACCAATTCCTGATAAGTTATATCCCCGAATATTGGAGAAAAAATCAATTGATACCCTTTCTCCGGCTGCAACTCATATTGCTGCATCAAGTTTCTGGCCCATTCATAATCTTCCCGGTTTCCCACCACAAATTTAACTTCATCCCGTTCAGGCACGATCCGTTTCAAATTTTCAAAATCCATCCGGTTCGACATAGCGGAAGAAGGTACTTTCATGTCGAGAATAAAACGTTGCCTGCCGCGCAGCTGAAATTTTGAAATGTCGATGGAACCGTCCGTTTCAATCGAAACTTCATAGTTTTCCGCTGCCAATAAATCGAGCAGCCTTTGCATCTCGGTACGGGGCTGAATTAACGGCTCCCCGCCAGTCAAGCAGACCCTTTTTATGCCGTAGGAACGTATTTTCTCCAAAATCCCTTCCGGCGTATCCGACTCCCCTTCATAATACGAGTACTTCGTATCGCAATAGGTACAACGCAAATTACATCCGGTGAACCGGACAAAGATGGTTGGTAGACCGATCGAAGCGGATTCCCCTTGAATCGAGAAGAATATTTCATTTACTTTCACGGTCAAAATCCTCCCGTGTAATCTCTGCATAACAAGTCGGCGTTTCCCAAAGGCGGACACGCTGCAGACTGATGTCCTGAGCCGAATCCAGTTTGTTTACGTACGTGTCAATTGTCTCAAAAAAGAATACCACCATATTCTCGGCCGTTGTGTTGAAAGGAAGGTGATCATTCAAAAACTGATGATCATATTTGGCAAGAATATGTTCGGTTACGATTTTTTTTAGATCGGCGAAATCGACGACAATGCCACGGTGATCAGTTCGACCTTTGACTTCCACTTCCAATTTGTATGTGTGACCATGCAGATTGGCGCATTTTCCAATATAGTCATCCAACCGGTGGGCTGAGTCGAATGTGAATATCTTGGTCACGGAGACTTTTCGCGTGTGGTACGGTTGGCTCATATTTCAAACCTCCTTGTAGAAACCTGGCAGCCGAGGGGCTGCCAGTAAACATAATATATCAAAACAAGTATCCTGTCGACCGTCTGAGATTCTCCCATTCCCGCAAACAGTTTAGAAGTTCAGCCGTTTGTTTTGAATCGCTGCTTCTTGTCTGCAGTTGGCAGCGGACTCCTGCATGCTCCCACTTGTACGCGGTTACGCCTGAAGTCAGTTCAAATGGCTGTCCGTCAGTGCGAATCCGATTCTGCAAGAAAGGTGTTTGGGGCGCAACTTTCTGCCCTTGAATCGTCCCGATCAAATCCGATTCAGAAAGCGGACGGCCGATTTTTTCAATTACAGCCGTTTCGTCCACGCCAATCGGGACCGGAACAGGACCCGATAGACGATTACACTGTAACTGTCGGGCTGAACACATCCTGATAAATGTCCTCCGCCAGGTGCCGATCTTTTACAAAAAAATAGGCGGTTCGCAGGACGGTTGTTCCGTATTCTTCCATCCAGCTTTCGAGTTGTGTTTCTTTGTCCGTCCTGTTCATTCGTCTTGTCCCCCGTGTTTATTCCTTTCATGTTCGTGCTTCATAGAATAGACAATTTAGCCAGCGAAAGGTTTCGTAAAAGTGACTGCAAGATTATGGAAGGACGCCCATTTTCCCTTTTTTCTGTGCATTTGTACCTGTCAACCAAGATGTATGCCGCATTGTATAAATGCGAGGAGGTGAACAGGTATGTATGGAATCTTTGGCGGCTATACCCGTTGGGCAGTTGTATTCTTGATCATCTTCGTCCTGTTCTTCTTGCTGGTTCCGGTCGCTGGTGCTGCACCGGCTTGCTAATTCCGATTTCAGGGTCGTGACAAGTAAGGGGTACCATCCTGTAAGACAGGATGGTATTTTTCTTTTCGGTTTACAATAACAGGGTCATTTTGCACCGGGAGGTGCCGTTCATACAGACAAACGATCAAGTGATAAGTTCTTTTCAATCGTACTTGCAAAATTGGGGCAAAGAGAGCGGAACAATTCAGGGCATCACGGTGGAAATTCAATCACTGGCCGAATTTTTGCAAAACCGGAACCGTCTGTTGTCGCAACTCCAGCAGGAGGATCGCGAATTATTTGGAAAACACCTGTTGGAAAGCGGAAAAAGCATGGAGACGATTTACAGCCGGTTACGTAACCTAATGGTCTTTCTTCGTTTTTTGACTGCAAACGGGTGGGCGGAAGAAGATGCAGAGAGCTGGATCACCAACAGTTCCGCTTATCTACAGTCGATGCCTCGCCCCTTGACGGCTGAGGAAGTGAGAAAAGTGATTCTGTTCTGTCCGGATTTGAAGCAGCGGGTGTTGTTCACGTTTTTGTATGAGACAGGAATTCGACCGATTGAGGCGGCGCGCATCAAACAGGAGGACGTGAATTGGGACGATCTCTACGTACTGGTTCGGGGCAATAGGGAGGAAAAACCGCGTCCCATATTTTTTAATCGAAAACTAAAAGACGTAATTCGCAAATATTTACGTACCCGCAAGGACCGATTACCTTATTTGTTTGTGGATGGGAATGCACTGTTTACGAGAGCGCGGATGCAAGTTCTGTTTAGATCCCTTCGCGGTTCATCGCAAAGGAACCGGGCTGTCGTTCGTTTCCGTACTGGATACCAAGTAAACGTCAGGATGTTTGTATATAGGTGCTTGTAACGTTGGACGAAACCGGTGTGGAAGCGGATTCCAAATGTTCCTTCTGCATGGAGCCGCCCTTTCCGGCAGCGGTTTCGCCCATTCGACAATTGCCTTTGAAAAATGCGCCTTCTTCGATTACGATTGTCGTCGCTTCGATATCTCCTTCCAACGAACCGGTTGTCACCAGATGCATACGGCCGACTGCCGAAATATTGCCTGTCACTTTCCCGGCCACTGTTACATGCCGGGCATGGATGTGGGCGTGCACTTCTCCTTTCTCGCCAATGATTACGTCTCCATCTGATTCGAGTTCGCCGCGGATGCGACCCTCTACCCGCAAAATTCCGGTTGCCTGAACTTTCCCTTCAATTGTCGTATTCGGACCGATTAACGTATCTACCTTTCCGTTTGCAACGGGGATTTCTTTTTTAAACACGGACCGTTTCCTCCCAGCATCTTTGGTTTTTTGAATTATGGCAGATATTTGACAGGATTCACGAGGTTTCCGCTTACCGTTATTTCATAGTGCAGATGAGGACCGGTGCTTCGTCCGGTAGAGCCGATTCGTCCGATTGTATCGCCTTTCTTGACCGTTTGCCCGGTTTTCACGTCGACTGCTGACAAATGACCGTAGCGGGTGACGATTCCGTTGCCGTGATCCACCATGATGCAGATGCCATAACCGCCGTCCCATCCCGCTTCCGTAATGACCCCATCAGCAGTGGCCTGCACCGGCGATCCATAACTTCCTGCAATGTCCAAGCCGGTATGCAGTGAGTACGTATTGTCAAACGGGTCAAGGCGATATCCAAAATCGGAGGAAATGGTACGGGAACCGGTAGGCCAAATGGTGGGGGTATGTGCTTCTTTGTCCTGTTTTTGAGTTTCCTCTGCTTGCTGTTCCGCTTCCTGTTGTTCAATCGTCGTCAGAATCTGCTTGGCGCTTTCAATTCGCTGATCTGTTTCTTTATTTAACTGATCCAACGCTTCTTTATTTAAAATCAGAGTCGGCCGCTTGAGTCCACTGCGGCTTTGCAGTACGCCACCCTTGCCACCGTCGGTTTGGGAATTGTCCGGTAGCTGTGGAAGCCCGTTTTTGGCTCGCAGATCGTTTTCCAGCTTTTGCAGCGAATCCAGTTTTTGTTTCATCGCTTCGGCAGTATCAGCCATCGAATCATATTCATTGCGAATTCGCTCGGTTTCTGCTTTATACTGGTTCAATTCTTGTGACGAACGGCGATATTCGGAGAATTTGTAAAGAAAGTAGCCGCTGCCGCCGCCCACCAGAAAGATCGAAAACGCGACCAATGCGATCAACTGTTTTGAAATGGAAATCGACCGCACCTGTTTCCCGGAGTGAGGGATGACCATTAAAGTAAACGGTTTAAACAGTTGTTTCAGCCGGTTTTTCATAAGACTCCCTTTCCAACTGATGATTCATGAATTTCAAAAAAATGGACATTAATTCAGATTCGACAATTGAAATGTCGATTCCTGCAAAAATGTTTTAAAAGCCGATACGTACACTTTGCTGTCGAAAAGGGAAGGATTTCCGGTTTTTCAGTCGAAAAATTACAAATATAGAACTTTTTTCAAAGCTGTTTTACCTTGGTCGAAAGGAATTGTATGTTTTATCCATCCAAGACAATAAGGCTCGCCTGCGCCAGTGGCTTGGTGAAGCCAAGTTTTCTTCAGGCAGAGGGGATGTGGTCGTGTGGTCAGGTCCGTTGGACTCGATATTGGAAATGACAGCGTAAAACTGGTGATGGAAGGCGGCGTTTTGGCGATTCCCAACATTGTGGCGCCAGGCAGTGCGCGCAATCTTTTAAGAGAAGAAGACAACGTCTTGGAGGCGCTTGATGTAGAAGTGTTCAGCCGTTCGCTGACGGGCGCGGCTTATTACGGAACAGTTGGGGTTTGTGAGATTGGAGCTTTGACGACCGATTTTCCGATTATGAAAAAATTGCAATCGGATAATAGGTTCAGCCACGGGGAATATTTTGGACTGGCTTCCTACCTGGATGCGATTCGGCAGGATGTATTTGAAAACTTCGGATACAATTTTCAAAGCCGTGCCAAGCTGGTGAAGCGAATTCGTGATTCCAGCTATCTGATCAATCTGGTCGGAGAACGGCGGGAGGGACATTAAGCCGATTATTGACGAACATTTCGGGCGGGCTGCCGTTCGCGTTGTCGATCTGATTCAGAAACGATGGGCCAAATATCCGGATGCGCAAGCGTTTTATGTACTGGGTGGCGGGGCATCCGCACTGCGTCCTTATTATTGAAGAAATCACGAATGGGAAGCTGCCGCTCCGCTTTGTGAACGACAGCGAATGGCAAAATGCGGCCGGCTATTTAAAAATGATAAAAAATCAAGGATTGACGGAAGACCGCCAATAATGTTTCGATTATCGCTCGATCGAAACAGGAAGGAAAGAGACGCCCGCTCGATTCGGACGTCTCTTATATTTCGTATCCCATCAAATCACGCACGACAACAGACGCGAGAATCATTCCCGCCACAGGAGGTACGAAGGCGATGGAAGCGGGCGGTTGCTTAGCCTTGCGGGGCGCCTGCCCCTGCTCGATTTCCGGTGAAACGATCTGCTGTCTTACCGCTTCAAGCGGTTTGCGCGGTTGTTCGGTGGAACAGACAACGGGAACTCCTTTTGTAATGCCGTAGTCCTTCAGCTTGCGGCGGAGTACTTTGGCAATCGGATCTATTTTTGTTTTTGAAATGTCGACTACTTCAAAGCGGGTAGGATCGATTTTATTGGCGGCCCCCATCGAAGAGACGATCGGGATGCCGCGACGTTTGCATTCCACGATCAGCAGGATTTTGGCGGTGATCGTATCGATCGCATCGACCACATAGTCGAGTTTTTGAGCAAAAATCTGCTCCTTGGTGTCTTCGTTAAAGAACAGATCCAGCACTGTCACTTGGCAGTCCGGGTTAATCTGTGCAATGCGCTCTTTCATTATATGTGTTTTGGAACGGCCAATCGTATCGGTAAGCGCCGGAAGTTGCCGATTGATATTGGTGATGTCGACAACATCTTTATCAACCAGAATCAGTTTTCCGATCCCCGTCCGGGCTAACGCTTCTACCGCAAAAGAGCCGACGCCTCCCATGCCAAGCACGCAAACGGTTGCATTTCTCATTTTTTCCAAACCTTCCGGTCCGATGACAAGCTCTGTGCGGGAAAATCGATGCAGCATATGTAAGAAACTCCTTTTTAAAAATTCACACCTCCCATCTTATCACAATATTTTCTTATAAAAAAATACCTCTCACATCCAGACGAACTGATGGAAGAGGTGAAAATGACTGTATCCCGCTAAAATCTTTCATGTGTAAGATAATTTATTCAAGGAAAAGGAAAATGAAACGGGTGTTTAGCCCATGATTGCAACAAACTATATAAAGAAGCTGAATAGGTGGGTTATGCATGAGACGTTTTTTTGTAGGTGTCAAAATTCCGGATGCGATGGGAGAGGCATTATTGCAATTGGAAGCTGTTTTGCAGTCCCACGTACAGGCCAAAAGATGGTATGGAGTCGATCAGTTCCATATTACCACGAACTTTCTCGGGGAATTGACTGACTCCGACCTGCAAAATACGATACGCCTGCTCGATCAAACAGCGTCCGATCATGAATCGTTTCACTTATCCCTGAGCGGGGTCGGCGCTTTTCCGCGTGCCCGTGTAGTATGGTGCGGGGTTGGTGGAGAAACAGATCGTTTAGTGCGGCTGTATGACAGATTGCGGGAGGCTTTTCGCCCGTTAGCGGCAGACCGGTTTGCCAAGCCCGTTTTTACGCCGCATATCAGTTTGGCTCGAACAGGCGATCTTTCATCATTCCGGCCGGAAACTGTAGATGTGGAGCAGTTGCTTATGCAATGCGAGTGGACGGTGGACCAGGTATGTCTGTTTGAATCGCTGCTCCACCCGGACGGCGCCCGCTATCCGGTCATCCATTCAGTAAATTTAAAACAGCGAACCGGGTAATCGATCCGCTGCATCAGAAGTTTAGCTATTGGACTTCTTTTTCAGTTCCCGTTCCAGCGAGTAGATGAGTCCTTGCGCATTGAAACGCGACTCCATCTCAAACGGTTTCAGGTTGTCTGTCGGGTATCCTTGTTCCGCCAGATCCTGTCCAATGTACTCTAATAACTTCTCCGCCAGAATCTCCACTCCGCCGCCTGAATTGAAGCAGGAACGAGCGATATCGTCAAAAGCGGCGACCGTTTTTTGTGTGCGTTCAAAAGCGAATTCAGCCGGTTCGGTTACGCCGAAATGGCCGTGATAAATTCGTCTTGCTCCCAGTTTTTGCAGCTTTTCGACCGATGCGAAAACGGCTGCCCGATCAAATTCGGAAGGCGTCGTGGAAGGAAAAATCGTCTCAAAATCGTAGCCGGTAAACTGTTTGACATACCGGATGCCGACCGTATCGCCTGTGAAGATCCCTTCTGAGACCGGATCATAGATTGAAAAATGGTGGTTGGCGTGACCTGGCGTATCGTAAAAGGAGAGAATCCGTCCGCCGCCCAGATCCAGCGTATCGCCTTCGCTGCGAATCATGACCCGTTCTTCCGGAATCGGCTCAATTGGTCCAAACAGTGTATCCAGCATATCGCCGTACACGGCTCGGGCACCGACGATAAGACGGCTGGGATCGATCAGATGACGGGCTCCGCGCGGATGCACAACCACGGTTGCATTCGGGAAGTTTGGCAGGATATATCCGGCGCCGCCAGAATGGTCAAGATGGATATGAGTGACGATAATGTACTCGACCTGTTCCGGTTTGATGTTCAGTTTTTCCAAGCCTGCCAGTATGTACGGAGCGGAGAGAGAAGAACCGGTTTCGACCAAAGCGATTTTTTCCGCTTCGATTACATAACCGCCGGTGCGGCCCTGTAAATCTCTCTCCATCAGGTCGATGATGGTGATTCCGTGGTCGAGCGGGTGTAAAATCGGAGTTACATTCTGCATGTTTTTCATCTCCTTTTTTCAGATTCTTCTATGGTATATCGTGACAAGTTTAGCAGTATGCCCATCGAGGCCAGTTTCACCAAGAGGGCGGTGCCGCCGTAAGTGATGAACGGCAGCGGAATGCCCGCAACCGGAAAGGCGCCGGTCACCATGGCAATGTTGACGACTACCGGTATTCCTATTGTGGCAGTAATTCCCATGGCAAGCAAGGCGCCAAATCGATCCGGCAATAGGGTGCAGATCCGAAATGCACGCCAAATCAGCACAGCAAACAAAATAATCAGCAGAATGCCGCCTATCGTACCCCATTCTTCCGTAAAAATCGCAAAAATAAAATCTGTGTGAGGTTCCGGCAAATACAGGAACTTTTCCACACTGCGCCCGAGTCCCTTGCCGACCCATCCCCCGGAAGCGATGGCATACAGGGAATGAACTTGCTGAAACCCATCTCCTAACGCGTTCTGCTGGGAAAATGGATCAAGAAAGGAGAAAATCCGCGCCCTCCGATAATCGGAAGAAAAAATAAACAGAATGGCGAGACTGGCAACGGGCAGCGCAACGCCCATAAGGTGACGAACCGGCACCCCGGCGCCAAACAGCAGAACAAACGCGACCACAACCGGCAGGGCGGCCGTATCCATGTCAGGTTCAAGCAGGATCAGACCGGAAAAGAAGCCGGCAATCGCCATGACAGGAACCACTGTTTTTTTGAAGTTGTTTACAACATCCTGTTTCTTGGTCAACAGATGAGACAGATAAATGACCAGCGTCAAGACGGCAATCTCAGACGGCTGTATGGTGTTGGAACCGATATAGATCCAGCGGTGCGCACCGTTAACGCCAGGAAACAGAAACACCATCAGGAGCATTACAAACGAGAGCGGAATCAGCAGTTTGAGCGGTTTTCGCAAGCGCCAAAAAGGCAGATTCATAATGACCAGCATAATAATCAATCCGACGAAAGCCCATATACATTGCCTTA
Source organism: Effusibacillus dendaii (assembly GCF_015097055.1). Taxonomy (NCBI): domain Bacteria; kingdom Bacillati; phylum Bacillota; class Bacilli; order Caryophanales; family Alicyclobacillaceae; genus Effusibacillus; species Effusibacillus dendaii. The sequence goes on along the minus strand of NZ_AP023366.1, from coordinate 1,454,023 downwards.
CAAAAAAATAGTTGGGTGGTTTGTCTAACTCCTGATAGGCCCAAATGATACTCGCGCTGTAGATGCTTAGCAGGCCGATGCTGACAAGCAGGAGGGTGACGATCAGGATCACGAAGTCTGGGCGATGACGTGGTAAATTCATCCATATCCCTCCAAGCAAAAAACTTCTGTCCCAAACTAATTCGACACAAAGCAGAGATCCCCTTTCAGAGTAAAGCGATTCAACGGTTTTATTTCACTATATAAACGGGCACCCATTCTCTGACACTATTGATAAACCAGATTCGTTCCGCAAGTTTTAAGTCTTCAAGCTTTAAGACTTGTTCGGCAATTTTCCCATTCTCGATCAAATATTGGCGAAATGTTCCAGCCAGAAGCCCGCTTTCAAGACGAGGAGTTAACTTTTTACCGCCAATTTCCAAAACGACGTTGCCAAAGGTAAATTCTGTGATTTCCCCTTCCTCGTTCCACAAAAGAATGTCAAAAACGCCCGGGTTTTCTGTCCGGTGTCTGTCATAAAGCGTCCGGAAAGTCGTCTTGTGACACAAAAAGCGGTTGAATCTGGAAACAGGATCTTTGGCGATTCGAATTGGCAAAGAATAGGCAGGAGATTCGCTTAACGGAACGCTTTCTATATGTGTTCCGCCGTTGTTGGAAACCAACAGGCGAACACGGCGAGTCTCACCCTGATGCAAATCGGCATGCTGCCGCAATGCATCCAACACTTCTTTTTCATCAATAGGAATTCCAAAGTATGCAGCCGATTTTTGCAGGCGGTTGAGATGGTGATGTAACAAAAAATAGCGGTCGTTGTTTAATTTCATTGTCTCGAGCAGCTCAAACTCCGTCTGTGGTTCTTTTAGCAGAGCGGTTTTCAGAATGGCTTCTTCATATTCGCCGTCAGCGGTCGAATCCCATGTTACGCCGCCGCCTGCACCGAATTCCGCAAGTCCCGTTTGCATATCCAGCAGCACTGTCCGGATGGCGACGTTGAAAATCATCTCTCCACTCGGTTTTATCAGTCCAATCGTTCCGCAATAAATATCCCGCGGACAATCTTCCAGTTCGGCGATCCATTCCATTGTTTTGGCTTTTGGCGCTCCTGTGATAGAGCCGCATGGAAAAAGAGATTTAAAAATGTCTGTAATTGAAACATCCTGCCGCAGCTTTCCTTCGATTTGGGAAACCATCTGAAACACCGTCGGGTATTTTTCTATCGCAAACAGTTCACTTACTGAAACGGTGCCTGTTTCCGCAATCTTCCCCAAATCACTCCTGAGCAAATCCGCAATCATGACATTTTCTGCCCGGTTTTTTTCGGATTTGGCAAGCCATTCCGCCTGGGTTTGATCCTCTTCCAACCATCTCCCGCGTTTCGAGGTTCCCTTCATCGGCTTTACCTTGATGTTTCCGTTTTCCACTTTAAAGAAAAGTTCGGGTGAAGCCGAGAGAATCCGGTAACGCCCAAGATTGAGATAGGCGGAATAGTTTCCCTGTTGAAATTTGCGCAAATGGCTGTAAAAAGCAACATCCGATCCTGTAAACCGGGAGCGAAGCCTGATCGTGTAGTTAACTTGGTAGGTTTCACCGTTGGAAATCGCATTTTTGATGGCGGCAATATGTTGGATATACTCCTTTTCACCTATTGAAGGCACCCACTCGGAAAGCGTGAATTCTTTGTCAGTAATCGAAAATTCGTCTGCTGACGGTTCCTTGAACAAGCCGAACCAAAGCAAAGGAATCCGGTTTCCATTTTTTACAGTAAGTTTTGGATCAAATGCCGGCGCTGCCTCGTAGGCAATATAGCCCACTGCATAAAAACCCTGGTTAATGGCTTCCTGAACTTGATTCAAACAAGGAATGACTTCTTCCAACGTATTGGCAACCCATATTTCTTGCGGATTTTTGAAGATCATGCGCTCATTTTCGAAATCCAATACAAACATATGTATCCCCCTGACACAGTTCCAATCGAATTTTCTCAAAAAAGCGCTGGTAAAGTAAAGGACAATCTGCCGTTTGGAAACGGTATTTTTTCAAAAATCCCCCACAACAAAATGGATGTCGATTCGTATATAATAGTGTCATATGTGTCATAGAGCGATAGGGATGAATTGGGAAAGCAGGTGAGATTGTGGTCAGTTTTGACTGGTTGAAGCGACATGCGAGAGATTTTGACTTTATTATGCTATTGGTCCTGATCGCGATATCAGTCATCAGCTTCCTGGCAGTTTATTCGGCGACAATTCCCCGATCCGGGTTGGAAGATTACTATAAAAAGCAAATCATTTGGCAAGCGCTAGGTTTTGCGATCTTCTTTGCTCTCGTATTGACCGATTATCGGATTTTTGATAACAGTCGGTTTTCCTGGATCTGTTACGGGGTTACAATGGTTCTGTTGGTAGCGGTGCTGTTTTTTCCAGCGATTAACGGACAGAAGAGCTGGATTCAATTGCCTGGTTTTCAGCTTCAGCCATCTGAGCTTGCAAAGTTGGTCGCGATTATTGGAATGGCTTCCTATATGTCAAAGATGAACGAAAGGGAAGAATCGCTTACGTGGAGAAATTTTGTCCGAATTACCGCTATTTGGCTGCTGCCGTTCTTGCTCATTATGGTAGAACCAGATTTGGGACAAGGACTGGTCATGATCGGGCTTTATTGCGCGATGATGATTCTGGTGTTGAAACGCAAATGGTTATGGGTTTTTGGAGGTCTGGGCGGGGCGCTGGTTGCCGCCTATTTTTCGGCGATTACCATTTTTCAACCCTATTATTTAAAATTTGTTCATTTGCTGCCGCTGAAAGAGTATCAAAAGGCACGGTTTGTGGTGGTCATCGATCCGAAATCGGCGGGTGACTGGGGATATCAAGTTTATCAGGCGATTATTGCGATCGGCAATGGCGGGCTGCCTGGCAGAGGTTTGCTGGCGGGGTCGCAAACGCAGGGAGCATTCGTGCCGGAACAGCAAACCGATATGATTTTTTCGGCGATCGGGGAGGATTTTGGATTCATCGGGACCTCGACTTTAATTATTCTATTCTTTATTCTCCTGCAGCGGATGATGAAGATTGCCAGTACGGCGACCGATTCGTTTGGCACCTATATTATTGTCGGCGCGATGGGGATGTTTGGATTCCAGATTTTCGAGAATATCGGTATGAACCTGGCGCTGATGCCTGCGACCGGGATTACGCTGCCGTTTGTTTCCTATGGGGGGACTTCCCTGCTAACTAACTTCATGTTGATTGGAATTGTTCAGTCGATTGCGATTCGAAGGAGAAAGTTGCGGTTTTGAGTTTTATGATTTAAGATTTGGATCTTGGACGGTTTGTGGAAGGATGGGGTGCAAATGTTGGTACAGCCAGCGGAACGGCTGAAACGGCTGCCGGAACAGTTCTTTTCGAAATTGACGCGAAAAGCGGCTTCCTATGTAGCAGAGGGTTATGACGTGATTAATCTGGGGCAGGGCAATCCTGATTTGCCGACACCTGCCCATATTGTGGAATCCATGCGGGAAGCGGTACTCGATCCAAAAACGCACCGCTATTCGCCGTTTTCCGGGCTGCTCGAACTGAAAGAGGCAGTTGCCGACTGGTATAGAATGGAATGCGACGTTTCGCTTGAACCGGAGACAGAAGTGGCTATCTTGTTTGGCGGAAAAGTCGGCTTGGTTGAGATTAGTCAATGTTTGTTAAACAAAGGCGACGTATGTCTGGTTCCCGATCCCGGTTACCCGGATTATTGGTCAGGCGTGGCGATGAGCGGCGGTGAAATGGTGATGATGCCGCTTTTGCGGGAAAACGATTTTCTGCCCGATTATTCCAGTCTGCCGGACGATGTGCTGCGGCGGGCAAAATTGATGTTTTTAAACTATCCGAGCAACCCCACGTCTGCAACCGCACCGGAATCGTTTTTTCAGGAAACGGTGGCGTTGGCGGAGAAACACCAGATTGTAGTGGCACACGATTATGCGTACGGGGCGATCGGCTTTGACGGTTTGAAACCGGTGTCGTTCCTGCAGGCGCCGGGTGCAAAAGAAGTTGGGGTCGAATTTTACACGATGTCCAAAACATACAATATGGCCGGCTGGCGGGTAGGCTTTGCAGTTGGCAATAAAGAGATTATCTCGTTGCTCAATCTGATCCAGGACCATTACTTTGTGTCTTTGTTTCCGGCCATCCAGCGGGCATCGATCACGGCATTGCGTTCTTCGCAGGACTGTGTAAGAGAATTGGTGAACGTGTATCAGCGTCGGCGTAATGTATTTATCGGCGGACTGCGCGAGCTCGGTTGGGACGTGATAGAGCCGAAAGGTTCTTTCTTTACCTGGATTCCGATTCCGAATGGCATGAGTTCGATCGAATTTGCCGATCTGGCACTGGAACGGGCGTATGTGGTGGTAGCCCCCGGTATTGGATTTGGCAAAAGCGGCGAGGGATATGTGCGCGTAGGACTTTTGGATTCGGAAGAACGCCTGCGGGAAGCTGTTGAGCGGTTGGGGAAGATCGTATATTGATTCCTGCCGTTTTCTATTGTACATTTAAAATTAAAATAAAAAACTCTTATCACGAGCAGGCTGAGGGACTGGCCCGATGAAGCCCGGCAACCGGACATATTTTGGCGACGGATCGGCAGCAACTGGAATTCCGTTAGACAGGGTGTCCACGGTGCTAACTCCTGCAGAATCGTTTGGTTCTGAGAGATGAGAGGCGCGATAACGACTAGCGATACGCCTCTTTTCAAAGGATAGAGGCGTTTTTGTTTCACTGTCGGAAAGTATAACTTTGAAGCGTGCGATAGTATAGAGGAAGGCCGACTATAAGCGCGACATCCGTGTCGGTCGACGAAAACGCAACGTCCATGTTGCATCGTCGACACCAGACCATCCATGGTCGTCGCAACGTCGGCATCAGCGCATCCATGCGCAAGACAACGAGGCTTTCGCCTACACCAAAGGCTTGGCGAAAGCCAAGTTTTCTTTAGGGTGCGGAGCGGCGAATGCTTTATCAGTTTGCCAGAAAGGGGAGGTTGTTATGGGGGATTGGGTGTCTGACGATTATGTAATGGCTTCTTATCTGGTGCACCAGCAGGCGGGCGATTTTTATAAAAAAGCGCAGGGGATTGCGGTGGGACTTACAGTCGGTTCCTGGACGGATCTGCCTGCTGAACGGCAAGAACAGATGAAAAAACACCTCGGGCAGGTGGTATCTGTCGAAGAGCTGGGGGAAGACGAGGCGGGGAATCGAAAGGCGATTTTGCAAATCGGGTACCCGGTATGCAACTTTACGGCTGAAATTCCCGCGTTGTTGACTACTGTATTCGGCAAGCTGTCGATGGACGGGATGATCAAGCTGGTCGATCTGCAGTTTCCGGAATCGTTTGTAAAACAGTTTCCGGGACCGAAATACGGCATCGAAGGAATCCGGCAGCGGTTAGGTGTATATGACCGGCCGCTGTTAATGTCGATTTTCAAATCGTGCATCGGCTACGAGACGAAAACATTGGCGGAACTGTTTTATCAGCAGGCGATCGGCGGCGTTGATCTTGTGAAAGATGATGAAATTTTCTTTGATGATACGTATGCCCCGTTTGAGCGACGAATCGAAGCGTGTGCGAAAGAGGCGGAAAGGGCTTACTCTGTTACGGGCAAAAAGGTGTTGTATGCGGCCAATTTGACCGGACCGGTTACGGAAATCGTGGAAAAAGCGAAACGGGCTGTTGAGGCAGGCGCCAGTGCCCTTCTGTTGAATGTGTTGGCATATGGATATGATGTGTTGCACAGATTGGCGGGAGATCCGGCCGTTACAGTTCCGATCATGGCGCATCCCGCCTTGTCGGGTGCTGTGTATCCAGCGCCACAGTACGGTATACGAGCCAGCGTTCTGCTGGGGAAACTGATGCGAATGGCAGGGGCTGATTTTGTGCTGTATCCTTCCGCCTATGGTTCGGTTGCCATGGAACGCACAGAGACGTTGGCGATTGCAGACGAATTGCGCATGGATGCGTTTGCCCTCAAACGGTCGTTCCCTGTCCCTTCCGCAGGGATTCATCCTGCGTTGGTGCCGCAGCTGTATGAGGATCTCGGAAATGATCAAATCGTCAACGCGGGTGGCGGCATTCACGGGCATCCGGACGGATCGGCAGCCGGCGGGCGGGCGTTTGTGGCAGCGATTGAAGCGGTCCTAAAAGGCCGAACACTTGCTGAAGCAGCAACCGAAAGTGATGAACTGGCGAAGGCACTCCAGTTGTGGGGAGGCAAGTAAATTGGGAGATGGCAATCAGATTTTTAGCAAGCAAATGGTCGTTTTTTGTGACTTTGACGGGACGATTACCGAACGAGATATGATCATTTCCGTAATGGAGCGGTTTGCACCGGATGGATGGGAATTAACGAAGGACGATATTTTATCGCAACGAATTTCGGTGCAGGAAGGGGTTGGCAGACTGTTTTCCATGATTCCCTCCGGCCAGCGGGATGAACTGGTTGCATATGCAAAACAGACGGCAAGAATCCGTGAAGGATTTGGCGAGTTTGTCGAATATTGCCGTGGAAATAATGTGGAACTGTTGGTGACAAGCGGCGGCATCGATTTTTTTGTGGAGCCGATTTTGGCACCTTACCAAATCTCGCAAATCTACTGCAATCAAGCAGACTTTTCGGATGAGACGATTCGCATTTTGTGGCCGCATGATTGTGACGACAAATGTGACGGGGGTTGCGGGATGTGTAAACCTTCGGTTATGCGAAAGTATCCGGCCGATCGATTTACACGCCTTGTGATTGGGGACAGTATCACCGATCTGAAAGCGGCGAGACAGGCCGATTTTGTGATTGCACGTTCCTTTTTGCTGGACAGGTGCAGAGAAGAAGGACTCACGCTTGCGCCGTTTACCGATTTTGGGGACGTTAAAGCATGCATTGAACGATTGTTGCAATTGGGGGTGTCCGCATGACAGACTATCAATTCTATCAGGAAGACCGGATTCAAATTGCGAGGCAATTAAAAGAGATTGCGGACAATTTTACGCAAAAAGGGTGGCTGCCGGCGACGGCGGGCAATCTGTCGATTAAACTGAGCGACGATCCGTTGGTTTTCGGTGTGACCGCGAGCGGCAAAGATAAGGAAAGTTTGCAACTGGACGATATTTTGGCGGTTGATCAGGAGTGCAAACCGATCGAACCAACCCGGCTGCGCCCGTCTGCCGAGACCCTTATTCACTCGAAAATCTATCAGTTAACAGACGCAGGATCAGTACTGCATGTACACACGGTATATAACAACCTGATTTCAGAGCTGTACTTCCACGAAGGGAACGTTACGTTGTCCCAGATGGAGCTTATCAAGGGCCTGGGTATATGGGAAGAGGGGGCCGTTATCGAAGTTCCAATCATTGAGAACTTTGCGGACATTCCCAGATTGGCAGATGAAATTGGTAACCGATTGGACCCACGGGTTCCTGGTGTGCTGATCCGCAAACATGGCATTTACGCATGGGGGCGAACTCCGTTTGAAGCGAAACGTCATGTGGAAGCTCTTGAGTTTTTGTTTCACTATCAGTTTTTGTGGGTATCGGTAACAAGAAACGGTTCGTTGCCGCTGGCGGTTCCGCCAATTGCGACTGCGCTGTAAATTATCTATTAAATAAATTCATATTCTGGGGAGGAAAATCGTATGGCACAAATTCGTTTTCACGAAACAAATGAAAGAATTGAAAATCCGGATGCAGTCGAGGCCTATCTGGAAGAGCAAGGCATTATCTATGAAAAATGGGATATTTCCCGGCTGCAGGGCAATCTCAAGGAAGAGTACGCGCTGACGGACGAACAGAAATCAGAAATTCTTGCGTTGTTTAAACCGGAAGTCGATGCGCTGTCAGCCAAAAGAGGATATAAGTCGGCCGACATTGTGGTGTTGTCTGATAAAACTCCCAATTTGGATCAACTGCTTGACATGTTCAAGAAAGAGCATCATCACAGTGAGGACGAAGTCCGCTTCATCGTAGACGGTCACGGCATCTTCGCGATCAAAGGTCCGAAAGACGGCGTGTTCTTTGATGTAGAACTGGAAGCGGGCGACCTGATTTCTGTACCGAACGGCACCCGTCACTGGTTTACCCTGATGGATGACCGCAAGGTGAAGGCGATCCGGATTTTCGAATCGACCGAAGGCTGGGCGGCGATCTTTGAGGAGCAGACGGCGTAAGGGGAAAGTGAATAGCTAAGAAACATCATCAAAGCGGACGCAGCTCTAAAATCAAACGGTACAGTTTGATGAAAGCAGCAGTCCGCTCTGGTGGGTTTAAATTAAACAACTCAGTTACAACTCGTTACAAAGTAAATGAAAACGCAGTGACACCTATAACCGAGACAAATTACAACTCATCATGAGAGAAGGTGTGCATTCTGTCTGATACGCCTATACCTTAAATTTCATTACAATTTTCTGAAGTTCCTCTGCCATTTGCGCCAGTGCATTTGCTGAAGCAGTGATTTCTTCCATTGTGGCCAGTTGTTCTTCCGATGCCGCTGAAACATTCTGTGCACCCGCTGCGGTAGATTCTGTGATTTCGGAAATCGTATCTATTGATTTAATTACTTGTTGTGAGTTTGTAGACATTTGCTTTGATGCGGCGGATACTTCTTGCATCTGGGAACTAACATCTGTAATAGAGTGTCCAATCTGTTCAAACGATTCCCCAGCCAAGTTAACGGCTGTGATACCTTCCGATACTTCCTTTGTGCCTCTTTCCATCGATTCAACGGCTTTATTCGTTTCTTCTTGAATTGTTGCAATTAATTCAGAGATTTGTTGTGCCGAGATAGATGATTGTTCGGCAAGTTTGCGTACTTCATCAGCCACCACTGCAAATCCACGACCGTGCTCTCCCGCACGTGCAGCCTCAATGGCAGCGTTAAGTGCCAGAAGATTGGTTTGGGAAGCAATACTGGTAATTGCCTCTACAATTTGCCCAATCTCTTGAGAGCGTTCTCCAAGCCCCGTGATAACCTTGGCCAATCCACTTACAGTATTTTGAATCGAGTTCATTTGACTGATTGCGGTTCGGATTGCCTGGTTGCCTTCTTCTACCCAAAGTATTACAAAACTTGTGTTTTCGGGAGACATTGGATCTGCCGGCCAGGCTATTGTATGTGATCCTGAGAAGATCGAAGAAGCGGATTATGTCTTTGTTGAGTCAACTTACGGCAATCGCCTTCACCCGCCTGTTGCGGAGCGCAGTGAACAACTTCTTGCCATAATTCGAGCGGCACAAAAGGATAACGGATTGGTGATTATTCCCGCGTTTGTGTTCTTTTTGATCGTATGGATCATCCGATTCCTTGAACGGATTTCGACACGCAGCAACAAAATTCAAGTGACAACTGGACAAAACGATGTATGGGTGGTTGATCCAGACAGGAATAAGATTTCAGTCTATCGCCTGAATCCGGAAACAAATCAAATTGAATAAGTGGCGAATCGCAGTTTATAACAGGGTGTGCGGGCTGTACTCAGAAGATCGTATTTTCTCCATATAAACCAGGGTCAAGTTGGCTCCTATGGGAACCGTCTTGAACTAGCGATATCCCAATTTTTGATAGAGAGTGATGTTTTTCCCGCTTCTGGAGATTGAGAAATGCCCTGACTTTGTTCCGTCACGGGCATTTTAGTTATGCAATTTACTTATAAAACTTAGGCACGATAGTCAATCTTTTGCCCTTTTCCGGTGTCGATATCGGGACCTTTTCCCGTATCGATATCGCCGTCGTGATCGGGATCGACATTTTGAACGGCATGCTGTTGCTGCTGAGCGTTTTGAGCTTGATGAACTTGCGGCTGTCTGTAAATAGCGGCTGCCGAATAACCGGTTGCTCCTGATACGTTCATCGTGTAGCCCTCCTTCCATATGTTTCATATTGCCTTACTCTTTTAGTATAGGGACGGATGATGAGAAATAAATGAGAATGAAATTAAAATTGTGTATTTAAGTTTCGCTGACATCGGAAGCAGGTTCTTCCCGGCGAGCCGGTTTCACCTTTAAATACACCATTAGAATCAGCGCCAACGCAATCACCGCCAAGCTTGTCCATTGGGCGGCTGTCATGCCAAGCGTGCGGGGGGAGTCGCCGCGCAGGAATTCAAGTAAGAAGCGACCCGCCGAGTAAAGAATATTGTAAAACAGAAAAAGATAGCCGGTGGGAAGCTTTCGCTGTTTCAAAAACAGCAGCAGCGCAAAAACCACCATATCCCACTGCCCTTCCCACACTTCAGCAGGAAATAAAGGTTGAGAACCGTACGTATCATAGGCGAATGTCCCGGGGGGATAGACAAGCCCATAATTTCCCCCGGTCGGAGAGCCGAACGCGTCTCCGTTCATCAGACAGGCGGCTCTGCCGATTCCCTGCCCAAAAATAATGCCCGGCGCCATTACATCCGCTAAATCCCAAAACGGTACCCTGTATCTCCAGGTATATAAGAGGCCAGCGGCAAATCCGCCGACCAGTCCGCCTTGAATCGACATTCCCCCATGCCAGAGGGCAATGATCTCGGCCGGATGCTGGGAATAATAGCCCCAATCGAAAAACAGCACCTGCCATACGCGGGCCCCAATGATGGCGCCGAGAATTGTATAAAAAGCGATGCCGGATATATGCGCTTCGTATTTTCCTTCCCGCCGCGCGAAGTAAGTGGCGACACCAATCCCCAGCAAAATGGAGATGGCCACGATTAGACCGTAGGAACGGACAGGAAAGTCTCCGATATAAAATAAGATTGGTCTCATTTGAGTTCCGTCCTTTTCAGGTATTTGAATGTCTTGAACTTTCTCTGCAAAGATTTTACCATAAGATTGCAGAGGGTTCTTGTGAATTTTCCATTTTTTTTTTCGGGAGGGGTTGCCATGCGGGTGCATGTGGAAGAACAAGCGGTGGAATATATTAAACGGCGCAATTGGGCCATTCATCTTGAGCTCCCCACAAATACGGGAACGTGCTGAGGAAGTGTTCAATTTGCCCCGTCCGTGCGGCTGGGCGAACCTCGTTTCAAGCAGAACCTTTATGAGAAGCAAGAACAGGGTGAAATTACGGTTTATATACCGAAACGGATCAATCAAGAAAACTTGAGCATCGGATTAAATCGTTTTCTCGGTCTGCCTTATTTGGTGATTCGCGGCTGGCGACCGATCGGTATTTGAAGACAGGGGGCACGAAAGAAATGGAAGATCGGCAATCGGTCGCTCTGAAGGAATGGGCAGTAGCGATTCAAGCGCTGGAAGCGGGAAAACAAACCATTTTGCTGCGAAAAGGCGGCATACGCGAAGAAACGAGAGATTTTCAGTTAAAAGAAAAATCGTTTTATCTCTATCCCACATATGAGCATCAGAAAGCCGATCTGATACGTCCAGAGTATCAATCTGATCTGCAGGCTACGCTGCAAGGCTTTGATCCGGCGAAACAGGATCAGGTAACCATCCGGCTGTTTGCGGAGGTGGTAGAGGAATATCCGCTTTTGGACGAGCAGATTCTGGCGGAACTGGCGCCGTTTTATGTGTATACGAACGAGTATGCGGCGGAGCGGCTGCATTGGAAAAAGACGAAACCGCTGCATGTGCTTCTCATTCGTGCCTATCGTTTGGCAGAACCGGTGACGATTCCTGTTCTAAATCAGTATCTAGGGTGTTTTTCATGGATTTCGCTCGACCAATCGCTCTGCGATGTGGAACGCGTACCGGTGTTGCCGGATGAGCAGTTTGCGAAGCGGCGGGAACAGATCGGCCAGATTTTGCAAAAATCGGCTCGGTTATGAAGTGATCGTAACGAAAAACAAAAGACGCTTCCGGTGAGCGGTATCGTATGGCGGCTCGCCTCCGAAGCGTCTGTTTTAATTGCGAGCCTTATGTATGGTGAATCACTTGATAGGTTTCCAGTTTGGAACCGGTAGCCGTAGATCCGCTGGTTCGCCGTTCATCATGCGCACGACGGAATGCCTCACTTTGCGTCCAGGCGACAAACGCTTCTTTATTTTCCCATTTCGTGTAGACGATCTGTTTGTCCTCTTCGTTTGAATCGAGGAACATGAATTCCAGACAGCCAGGAACCTGTTTCATATTGTCGGCGCTTTTGCCGAACAGTTCGATCATTTTGGCTTTGCCTTCTTGTGGAACCTGCAAAACGTTAAATACTACGTACATGGATCGCACCTCCCGGATTTTAAGTATAGCAAAATTCGCAGTGTCAATCGATGGTATCATTTGACCAGCCCCAACTCTCGACGCGGCTGTTTTCATCCGTTTCGGACTGTGTCCGCATCAATTGCCGGGCTGACTGAAGAAGCTGAATCGCATTTTTCAGGTCGGGAGCGTCCTGCTGCAACAACAGGAGTGCTTCCTGAATCATTTCATGCGGGTGTTGCGGCTCCAATTCATTCATGCGTGAGCCTCCTCTTGTTGGCAATTATTGTGGGCAATCTATTTAAGAAACGCTCGTAACATCCAGACGTGTTTTTCCAGCTGGGAGTGAATCGCCAGCAGCATATCGGCCGTTGTTTCATCGTTTTGATTTTGCGCGATTTCCATTCCGTTTTTTAATTCCTGAATAATGACCGAGAAATCATTTGCTGTGGCTTTCACCATCTGTTCGGCCGTTTCATTGCCGTTTGCTTCCTTCACGCTGGCTGTTTCCAATGCTTCCCGCATGGTGGCGATCGGTTTGCCGCCCAACGCCAGCAGACGTTCGGCCAATTCGTCAATATGTGCAGCGGCTTCGTTGTACAGTTCCTCAAACTTCGCATGTAAAGTGAAAAATTGCGGCCCCTGCACATACCAGTGGAAATTGTGCAGCTTGATGTACAGTACGCTCCAGTTTGCGATTTGTTTGTTCAATACGTTTACTGTTTCAGACATTTTACATGCCCCCTTTGATTGATGGTACATTTATAGTATATCTTTTTTGTAAGAACTTACCATGAGCCAGCCTACATTTTATTTATGAAACGGAGGGGTTTTTATGCCACAGGTTCAGTTTATCCATTATCCAAAATGTTCAACATGCCGCAACGCGAAAAAATATATCGAAAGCAAAGGATTTCAGGTGCAGGAGCGACACATTGTGGACGAACCGCTAAACAAACAGGAACTGCGCGATCTGATTGCAAAAAGCGGTCTGGACATACGCAAATGGTTCAATACAAGCGGGCAAAAATACAGGGAATTGGGCCTTAAAGATAAAATCGGTTCGATGTCGGAAGATGAATTAATCACGCTGTTGGTCTCTGACGGTATGCTGGTCAAACGGCCTGTGATCAGATATGGAGATCGGGTAACGGTCGGTTTCAAACAGGAAGCGGTCGATCAGGTGCTGCAGGCATGAAAGGTGATTTTTCAATTAAAAGAACCGTTTGCAAGAACGGAATGGTGGTTTTGACGCAGCACACCCCCCATTTTAACGGAGCGGCGGCGCTCTTTCGGTTTGGAGCAGGCTCTTCGCAGGAAGAGGGCTCCGACGCATGGGGGACCGCCCATTTTTTAGAGCATATGGTGTTTCAGGGAACGAAGCAGAAAAATCATGATCGGTTGATGACCGATCTGGCAAGAGTCGGAGCTTCCGCCAATGCGGCAACCGGTTTTGACGCGACCGTTTATGAGCTGACGGCGCCAGCCGATACGTTGCCGCAGGCGCTGGACATTATGGGGGAGATGCTGAGCGGTTTTGCGCTCGACCCGGAGGCGGTTGCCCGCGAACGGGACATCATCCTGGAAGAATTGAGAATGACGCGGGACGATCCGGCTGCTTGGGGCGAAGATTGTTTGTACCATCTGGTATTGGGCGATTTTGGTCATCCAATTTTGGGGACGGAAGCTTCTTTGCCAAAATTGGATCGCAGCCGGTTGCGGAAATTTGCCGACGATTTTTACACGCCAGACAACCTGATCGTCTCGATCGTCGGAAATATCGATCAATCGGCTGTTTTGGACTCGGTAGAGCGCTGGTTTACAGACAAAAAACAAACAGAAGGACGGGCGGAGCGGCAGCGACTGGCAGACGGACGGGCGAAGGGCGGACAGCGAAACGGCGAGCAGGCAGGACCGGAAGTGTCAAAGGGTGGCCACCCGAAACGGTTGCATGTTTCAGATGAGAATGAACAGGAACACCTGTTGCTTGGATTTTCGGCCCCTGCACTGACTGATAAAGCGCTTCCTGTGCTGGATATTCTGTCGCTGATTCTGGGGGGAGACAGTTGGTCCCGGCTGTTTCGCAAAGTCCGTAACGAATTGGGGCTGGCCTATTCAGTGGGCGGCTTTTATTCCGGTTGGAAAGAGAGAGGCATTTACGGAATTCAGTCGGCCACTCATTCGGATCAGGCGGCGCAATTGCTGGCGGCAATCCGGCAGGAGATAGAGTCGATCCGAACCAATGTGACAGATGATGAGCTTGCATTGGCTAAAGCGACATTGAAGGCAAATTTGCTTTTTCAATCGGACCAGGTGATGTGGCGGGCGGAACGGATGATGCAGAATGAAGCGGTATTCGGGCGTGTGAGGGAACTCACGGAAGATGTGGAATCGATTGAAGCGGCCACCAGAGAGCAGGTCATTGACTTAGCCCGGTCGATGCTTGATGAGGAACAGGAGTCGATTGTCACGGTAGGCAAAGTGGAACTGTAAATCTTTTCGCGCAAGGCGTATAATGGGGATAGTTTTTCGGGCGGGTGATCGAATGGCACAGTTTAAATTTACGAAAATGCATGGCTTGGGCAATACGTACATATACGTGAATCTGTTTGAAGAAACGCTGCAAGAGGCGGAACTGGCATCGCTGGCGGTACAGGTCAGCAATGTCAACACAGGCATCGGATCTGACGGCATGATCCTGATCGGTCCTTCTGACAAGGCGGATTTTCGTATGCGGGTTTTTAACAATGATGGATCAGAAGCGAAAAACTGCGGAAACGGTTTGCGCTGTGTGGCCAAATATGTGTATGATCGCGGTTTGACTGATAAGAGAAACATTCAAATCGAAACGCTCGGCGGCAATGTGGAAGCGCAAATCCACTTGGGCACTGATGGCAAAACGGAATCGGTGACAGTCGATATGGGAATGCCGCGTTTAACCAAACAGGAAATCCCGATGTTGGGGAACCCTGACTCAAAAACGATTGAAGAAACGTTTACGTTTCACGGAATGCCGTTTGCGGTCACAGCCGTTTCGATGGGCAATCCGCACGCGGTGATTTTTGTCGATGATGCGGATGCGGTCGATGTGGAGAGGATTGGGCCGGTAATTGAATTTGATGAACGGTTTCCGGAACGGGTGAACGTCGAATTTATCGAGGTGGTCAGCCGAAACGAAATTATTTTCCGCGTCTGGGAGCGGGGTTCCGGCATTACCCAGGCATGTGGTACGGGTGCTTGCGCGGCGGTCGTGGCGGGCGTGCTGACGGAAAAAACAGATTGCAATGTGCTGGTTCATCTGCTTGGCGGCGATCTGCAGATTGAGTGGCGCGAAGACGGCCGTATTTATATGACAGGTCCGGCCAATTTTATATGTGATGGCATTTTTTACCGGTAAAATTGCGAAGACGAGAGGGTGCCCAATGAACGAAGAGCGATCTGTAAAGGCTTTGCTGTGGGCGGTTGTTGTGGTTTGGGGACTTAATGTCGTCATAGTCAAATTTCTGGTTGGCTATTTGCCGCCTGTAACGCTTGGAGCCATTCGGATCGGGATTGGAACGCTGGTTTTGCTGGCGACTTTGTTTTTTAAGAACGGATTTTCCCGCATTTCCTTAAAATCATGGCTCTATATTGCAGGGGCTGGTTTATCCGGAGTGGCGTTACATCAAATGACCTTGGCAATGGGATTAAAGTCGGCTAATGCGTCGACCGGTTCCTTAATCCTGGGACTCAATCCACTGGTTACTGGTGTGCTTGCTTACTTCCTGTTCCGTGAACCAATCGGATGGCAACGAATTGTCGGAATTGTGATGGGGTTTGCCGGGGTTTTTGTGGTGGTGATGGGGGATTCGCTGATGCAGGGAGCGACCAACCTGTTCCATTTGGGGAAAGGCGAATGGATCGTGATAGCAGCGATGCTTTTTTATGTGATTGCCGGATTGTTTATTAAAAAAGCGGCGGAGACCGTTCCGGTTTTGGTTGTTACTTCGTACATGAATCTGGTCGGCACGATCTTTCTTGCAATTGGATCTGTATTCGAATCGAAAGCGGTTGGCGGCATCCTCTGGCCAACCGACTGGTTCGTTTGGGGAGCGCTTTTGTTTTCCTCTGTTTTTGCAACCGCTGTTTGTGGAATCTGGTTTAATAATGGCATCCAAAAAATTGGCGCCGGTCCAACGGCGATGTATTTAAACGGAATGCCGGTTGCGAGCCTGGTGTTTGCTATCCTATTGCTGGGGGAAAGGTTTATCTGGCTGCATGCGGTCGGATTTGGTCTCGTGTTTGCCGGAATTTGGCTGGGTACAATCGGCAGACGGACACCCCGATTAAACGCCTCTGTCCAGACTGTGACAGCTCTGCAAGCTCGCAATTCGCAGCACGTGTCGGATAGTATTTGATGTATAACCAAGGAGTGAGATTTTTATGGAATTAAACCTGACTGCGAAATCGAGTCATGACACACCGGACGAATTTGCGTCCCTGTCGGCCGTAATTATCGATGGCGATCAGATATTTGTCGATAACGGGGCGATTCATGGCAAGAGCCGCGTCGAGCGGGGAATTCAGTTTGGCGCCACAAGCCCTGACCAGATACCAGGCGGGCGGCGGGTCAGCGTTGTCTGGGTCACACTGACAAAAGGAACGAACGGCATGGGGTACCATGGAGTTTGTGCTGCGATTCCGTTTCGGATTGACGCGGAGGCGAAACTCGGGTACAAGAGTTTGCCCGACCAGGTCAACAAAATGGGAGACGCGATGAAAGGGGCCATCAAAGTTGATCTGCTGGAAACCGGCGAGAAGACGAAACTGGCCAATTTTCTGAAAGAATTCCGGGATGGAGAACTTTGGAACAATGCCCGCCCGGAATTCCGTGAGGCTTTGCAAGTTCCATGAATCAGGCGAAAGGAATCTGGTTTGCTGTACTGTCCGCTTGCGGTTTTGGGGCGATGCCGATCTTTGCGAATTATGCTTACCGGGCCGGTGGTGACGTGATAACGGTACTGACCGGTCGTTTTTTATTTGCGGCGATCGCTTTATGGGTGATTGTGTGGGTTCGCAAGCTGCCTGTCCGAATTGGAAAATGGGCGGTTGTTCAATGTGTTTTGTTAGGGATGCTGGGCTATGCCGTTGTATCGTTCTGCTATTTTGCCTCCCTGAAATATATTTCCGCCTCGATGACGGCGATTCTTCTCTATCTGTATCCGGCCTTTGTGACAGTATTGAGCTTGTTGACCAGACAAGAGAAATGGCAGGCACGCAAAGGGGTTGCTTTGTTCTGTTCCTTTTTCGGGCTGCTGATGATTGTCGGATTGTCTGGCGGACAGATCAACCTGTTGGGGGTTCTGCTGGGAGGAGCAGCCGGGTTGCTTTACTCGTTCTTTATTTTGGTGAACCGTCAGGTCGGACTGGGACTGCCTGTTTTGACAATGACCGCCTTTCTGGTAACAGGCGCTTTTTTGGCATTTGCGGCGATTGGCCTGTTGAACCGTTCGATTCATCCGGTTATGGCCCCGTATGGATATCTGGCGATTTTGGCTATTTCCCTGTTTTCGACTGTGCTCGGCATCTGGCTTTTCAGTGCCAGCATTCAACTGATCGGCCCTGCTAATGCCTCCATTATTTCTATGTTTGAACCTGTGTTCACTATCCTGTTGGGGTATTTGCTGTTTGCGGAACGCATGACGCCGCTGCAAATGGCAGGGGCCCTGATGATTCTGTTGTCTTTGTTCATCCTGCAGTTGAAACTCCCGAATCGGACAGGCAAGAATACGCATACGGAAATCTCCTAATTCCATACCAGAATGGTAAATTTTACAGCTACCTTCCAGTATCTATCTTTTTTAAAATAGAATTGGAAACATTACCACAACTAGGTGATACTGGGAGGTACAGAGATGCGACATGGGAAACGTTATTGGAAAGGGATGCTGGCAGCAGGTGCCATGATCGCTGCCTTATCGATTCATGGAATGGCGGAAGCGGCTTTCGGAGATACCGTTTTGAAAACCGGAATGTCGAGTGCAGATGTGAAAACGTTACAGTCAGATTTGAAGCAGCTGGGTTATTTCTCAGCAACGGAAACCGGCTACTTTGGGTCGATCACCCGTGATGCGGTGGTCAAATTTCAACAAGCGAACGGGTTAACGGCCGATGGTGTCGTTGGGCCAAAAACATTCAGCGTTCTAAACAAACAAATTCCCCAAGAGCAACAAAACCCGCAAAACACATCAATCCCGCAAGAGAAACCTACCACGCAAGAGAAATCAATCCTGCAAGCCAATATTGTAGCAACAGCAAAAAAATATATAGGCGTACCCTATCTGTGGGGCGGCAACACACCGTCAGGATTTGACTGCTCCGGTTTTTCCAGTTACGTATTTGCCCAAAACGGACTGACGATTCCCCGCGTTTCGGCCGACCAGTACAAGAATGGGACACCGGTTGACCGAAGCAAACTGGAAGTCGGCGACCTGGTGTTTTTTACAACAACCCGTGTGGGCCCGTCGCATCTTGGAATTTACATTGGCGATGGACAATTTATTCATGCCAGTTCGTCGCAGGGCGTGATCATCTCTTCCCTGTCCAACTCCTATTGGAGCGCGCGCTATGTCGGAGCGAGACGTTATTTATAGCCTGAACATACGGAGCGAGAGGATATCTTTGCCTGAACATACGGTTTGCGTTTTTTTCTTTCCGGCTGGATAAGCTTCTGGTATACTACTTGCTGTTATGAAATGGGACTCCTGCAATGTCCCTTTTTGCAGAAAGGTCGGGAAGCTTGAATGAACAAACAGGAACAGGAACGTACGCCGCTTTTTACAATGCTTGTGGAACATGCAAAACGGGATCCGATTCAATTTCATATACCCGGCCACAAGAAAGGCAGTGGGATGTCGGCGGAATTTCGTGATTTTATCGGCTCAAACGCTCTATCCATCGATTTGATCAACATTGCTCCGCTTGACGATTTGCACAATCCGAAAGGGATGATTCGCGAAGCGCAGGAATTGGCGGCAAAAGCGTTTGGCGCAGACCATACATTTTTCTCTGTACAGGGTACTTCTGGGGCCATTATGACAATGGTCATGTCGGTCGTGGGACCGGGAGACAAACTGTTGGTGCCGCGGAATGTACACAAATCGGTGTCGGCAGCCATTATTCTGTCTGGTGCGCAACCGGTCTTCATGCACCCGGAACTTGATCCAAATCTTGGAATTGCGCATGGCGTCTCTTACCAGACGGTCGAGCGTACATTGCAGCAACATCCGGATGCAAAAGGAATTTTGTTGATCAACCCGACCTATTTTGGAGTGTCATGCGATTTAAAATCGATCGTGGATATGGCGCATGAGAGGGGAATTCCTGTGATTGTGGACGAAGCGCATGGTGTTCACATCCATTTTCATGAAAAATTGCCGTTGTCTGCCATGCAGGCAGGTGCCGACATGGCGGCTACCTCCGTTCACAAGCTGGGCGGTTCGATGACGCAGAGTTCTGTCTTGAATGTGAAAGAGGGATTGGTCAATCCGAACCATGTGCAGTCGATTCTGTCGATGCTGACCACTACGTCCACCTCCTATGTGCTGTTGGCTTCGCTGGATACAGCGAGGAAACATTTGGCGATCAACGGTCACGATATGCTTGACAAAGCACTCGAACTGGCGGATTATGCCCGCCAAGAGATTAACCGAATCGACGGACTGTATTGTTTCGGCAAAGAAATTCTGCACAACTCATCCGTTTATGACCTGGACCCCCTGAAATTAACCGTTTCCGTTGTGAAATTGGGGATTACCGGGTATGATGTGGAGCGTATTTTGCGGGAAGAGTTTAATATTGAAGTGGAATTGTCGGACCTCTACAATATTCTGTGCATCGTGACAGGCGGCGATACAAGGGAAACGATCGATGCTTTGCTGAATGCCCTGCGTCGGATTGCGGAGCGTCATGTGTACCAAACCGGGAAACCGATGGTACAGGTGCGTCTGCCGGAAATTCCACGGTTGGCCATGTCGCCTCGTGAGGCGTTCTATTCAGAAACAGAGGTAGTTCCTTTTGATGAAGCGATCGGACGGACATTTGCCGAATTGGTAATGGTGTATCCGCCGGGAATTCCCATCCTGATGCCGGGAGAAATTGTCACTCGCGAGAATATTGAGTATATCCGGGAACATATGAAAGCGGGGTTGCCGGTGCAAGGACCGGATGATCCTGACATTGCACAGGTGAAAGTCGTAAAATAAGCTTTTTTCCAGCAGATTCCTAATGATTTTTTACTTTCAATTTCGTATAATTTACAGGAATTTTACAAGCCGAATCCGCGCATGCGTGACTTTGTTCGCATGCTGAAGTACGGAGGAACCGTTTTTTGGGGTGAAAGGACCGGAGAGCAACGATTTTCCGGAACAAGGGTACCTTCTACCGAACCCGTCAGCTAACTTCGGAGGCTTAGGAAGGAGACTGTATGTTACGTATTAAGGCTACATGTGCTTTGTTTGCATTCCTTTTTTTACCAGTTGAAGGGCAAGCCCATCACGTAGGGGATCTGCCTGATTTGATCAAATTGGCCGATTTGTCCAGTAAAGTGGATGATCGGCAGACAGGCCAATTTTTATCTCCGGCAATAGTCAGTGCCGGACAGCAAGCTGCCCCTCAAAATAGTGGACAAGTTTTTCCGGTAGGCGAACAAACGGTTCAACCAGTCGGAAAAGCTGTTCAACCGAACGAACAAGCTGCGCAATCGAACGGAGAAATGGCGCAGTTGGGTGGACAAACTGCTCCCCAGAGCGATCAAGCCGCCAGTCAAAACTACCGGCCGAATACGGTTGCTGTTGACAGTACGCATATAGCAGCAAGCCGCAGCGGTCTTTCCGCGTTGAGAGAAGCGACTCCAACCGTTGTAAAAGTGGCGCAGACAGTTGGAACGACCGAAGGAAAAACATTGGCGATGCGGGCCACCGCATACGGTCCATCTGATGTGAATTGGAAAAATGGCGGCAAGACCTATTCCGGAACGACTGTCCGGCAAGGTGTCATTGCTGTTGATCCAAACGTGATTCCTATCGGGACAAAAGTTTGGATTTCCGGTTACTCAAATCCGAATCTGCCGCCAGATGGCTTTCAGGCGGTAGCGGAGGACACAGGCGGGAAAATTCGCGGCAACCGGATTGACATATACATCGATACAGATGCGCAAGGTATCAGTCAATTTGGCGTACAGAATGTTCAAGTTCGTATGTTAAACTAAAAAGTTCCAATCGAGAAAGGGGCCTGTATAATCAGGTTCCTTTTTTTGCATTCTAGAAAATGGAACTGAAATCGTTAGGATAGAAAGAGGGATTGCATGAAACGCGGCAGCGGGCGGATAATCAGATTCTTTCAACTTTTTATTCTATGCCTCAGTCTCTTACAGGTTACGCCTGCGGCCGCCTGGGGGCAACAGGAGAATCAGGTGATTGTGGTGGTCATTCCCGGTTTGAAATGGGACCTGTTATCCAGCCAGGCGACACCTCATTTACTGGATATGGCGGCCGCAGGCGGCGCGGCTAATGTATCGATCCCTGTACGTAAAACGGAGGGGATTGAGGCGGCAGAATCCCTCATTCGACAAACAGGTGGAAGGGTGGAACGGATCGGACCGGAAACAGTTGGCGAAGAACAGATGTACAAGCGATATTTGGCTTTGCGCGACCACAGCAACCTGTTGACGGTTCAATTCAATCGACTGGAGCGGTTGACTGAACGACAACAGTTGAAGGCTGCCGACCGATTTGTCGGGAATTTGCTGCAGGACGTGGATTTGAAACATCTGCTGCTGGTGACGAGTGATCTGTCAACTGCCGGACAAGATCGAGGTCCTTGTTCCGCTGGCATACTGCTGGTCAGCGGCGGCGGAGTTGATCCAAATTCGCTGCTCAGTTCGAATGGCACACGTCAAATCGGGTTAGTCTCTGTACGGGATATGAATCCTACCATATTGGCACATTTAGGGCTGCCCGAACACCCTAACACAGGCGGTGAAGTCATCGGATCCTTGATGTGGTCCGGTTCGACGCTGCCGTATTTGCAGGATCAGGTCCATCAAATATCACTGGTCAACCGGGTGCGCCCTTATATGGTTAAAGGGTTTGTTTTCGGTATGCTGGTCGTGCTGATAGGGTCCATCAGCAGCCGACTGGCGCCTGTCCGTTTTGCTGATAAATGGGGAGTTCTTTTAACCGGATTATTGACGATGCCATCCGTGTTTCTGCTCTTGCCGATCCTTGGCTACCGAGACGTTGCCGATTTAACTGTCAAATGCGGGATTCTGTCGGCGATCCTGTTTGTCGCGCTGACGCTGTTTAAGACACAGAGGGGGAGACTCTTTTTCCTGTCTGCGATGACAGTTGGACTGGTCCTGCCAGATCTGCTGCAGCAGGGATACTGGATGAAGAATTCGGTGCTTGGCTACGATTTGTTGGCAGGGGATCGCTATTACGGAATCGGCAACGAATATATGGGAATTTTGATTGGGGCTGTGCTGCTGCTGTACTATTTAGCCAGTCAGCGCTATGTGGAGTGGAAAACGATTATTCAGGCTTTTTCCTTTCTTGTATTTGGTGCAATCATTTATCTGCTGGCGTCTCCCCGCTTGGGGACGAATGCGGGAGGGGCGGTGGCCGCTTCGATCGCTTTTATGTATGTGGCGGCGGTCGAAAGAGCAGCGATTTTTTATAAAAAATGGGTCTGGGTGGTTGCCGGAACGGCGGTTCTGGCAAGCGGCATACTGGCTATCAATCTGTTGGTCCCCTATGAACAGCAGAGCCATATCGGACGTATATGTTCACTGCTTTTAAATGGCGGATTCGATGAATTTTTTGCTATCATCCATCGAAAATGGCTTTTAAACTGGTATTTGTTGCGTGTATCTCCTTGGGGAATGCTCTTGTGTGTGACCCTGCTCGTGCTGTTTGCCCATCAGTTTTGGACGGATTGGTTTCGTACGCTTACCCCGGCGGAGGGGCGGATGGTGCAATCGTTCGCGGTGGCAGCATTGGCCGTTTTTCTATTGAATGATTCGGGAGTGATTGCAGCGACCGGAGTCTTGCTGTTTGCGGCGGTAACGGTGTTGACGAACGCAATGGTGAAGACGGGCATCATCCAACAGGCAATTGTGGCTGACAATGCAGCGAAAGACGACCGGGAGGATGTTAGCAAGGTGTAAAACAAAAGGGATTCCATTTGACGGAATCCCTTTCTCCTAAAAATTAGTAGGCGTACGGATAAGCGCCTGCGGCCGGGTAACCGTAGCCGTAACCAGCGCCGTAAGCGCCTGCGACTCCCACTCCGGCAGGGCCGCAGCCGCAAGGTTTCGCCGCAGCAACCCCAGCATACGGAACCCCCGGCACCAGCAAGAAGAACAGCACGAAAATAATCAGGAATACAATAGCCCATTGGGTCCAACCGCCAAAAACTCCTGTCATTGTTTTGCCCTCCCTTCACGTTTACATCAATAGTAAATTCGTGAAGGATGCAATAGGTAACGGACAGATACCCTAACCGCAAGCCTATTTTCCAGGGGAACGCCCGTACATACCGGTCGAGGAAACAAGGTACGCTATTCACGGGAGGACAGATATTCCCGCCAAACTTTCCGATAGGGGTTGTCGACTACTTCCGGATCGGTCTGTTCTTCTTCCAAAATCGTATATTTCACTTCTTCGTTCCAGGAACCATTCTGTTTAAAATAAGTGACCAGCCCAACAATCAACAACAACTGCAGAATGAGCAAAGCGATCACCCACATATGCATTAGAGTTTTTCCTCCCCGTATCGGTAGTGTACAAGTTTCGGTAAAATGTTATAACGGTAGATAATGTGTGTGTAAAATGTTCGATGCGGGAAATTGGTTTTCCTGCATCCGTTTGCAGCCAATTCTGATAAAAGGGAGGGATCTGATGGAAGGAAATCAATGCTGTAAATGCGACAACCGGGTGGATGAACACCATGTGATGTGTGATGCGTGTTTTACCGAACTGAGGGAGCAGGCGTTTCACCGCTTGCTGCAACTGAAAGAGCATCCGGAAATTCCTGTTTCGATCAAAGAATTGAGAACGAGGCTGGCGCTCGATTTTGAACAGGTGGAGAAAGACCCGGATGCAGAACGGTTCAGAACATCTGCAGCAAAGTTTTTTTTGGCAAACGATTATCCGGGTCACTATCGGTTTAAAGGTTGAAGTACAATAGAGAGAAGAGACAAGGGGAGGAGTTTGCATGGGACATCGTTTTAATCCAAATAAAGTTCATAAACTGGACAATCCGAAACGGCGGGAACTGTTGCCGCCGGAAGAAACTCTTGCTGCGTTACATATACAAGACGGGGACAATGTTGCGGATATCGGCGTAGGAATTGGTTATTTTGCCATTCCAGCCGCTCGTTTGACATCTGGCACAGTGTATGGAATTGATGTGGAACCGCAGATGCTTGAGATGTTAAAGGAAAAATGCGAGGCAGCGGGTATTTCCAATCTCCGGATGGTTCAAAGCGAAGCGGAGCAGATCAATCTGCCGGACAGCAGCGTAGAAAAAGTGATATGTGCCTTTATGCTGCATGAGTTGAACGATTTGCGGCAGGGGCTTTTGGAAATGAAGCGGATTTTACGGCCCGGTGGCAAAGTGCTGATTCTCGATTGGGAGAAGAAAGAGACACAGTCAGGCCCGCCGGTGGAAGAACGGCTGGCGGCGGAATTTTTGCAGAGCGAGCTGGAAAAAACAGGTTTTCGTCCGCAACTTTCACGGCCACACGATAGTTTTTATCTGATTTTAGCTGAATTGGTGTAAGCAGATTCAATTGGGACACCCTAAATGTGTGTTGGTGTATTTTTAAATGACAAAAGTGTAAGGTATCAGACTTTTCTCGTTTTCAGTACTATGTTAAAATAGCTCTAGAACTCAACGAAAGGGGAGAGATGCAATGGTAACATTGACCGAATCTGCTGCAAGTAAAGTAAAAACCTTGCTTGCGGATAAAGGGGAAGACATGGCTCTCCGGATTTTTGTAAAATCTGGCGGCTGAAGCGGCTTCTCATATGGAATGGCACTGGATCGTGCCAAGGAGCAAGATCAAGTATTTACAGAAAATGGAGTTAAGGTTCTGGTTGACATGAACAGCGCGCAATATTTGAACGGCGCTGAAGTGGACTATGTGGATTCCCTGATGGGAGCCGGTTTTAAAATCAGCAACCCGAACGCAACGTCCAGCTGCGGTTGCGGCAGTTCATTTCGCACAGCAAATGACGCCGGGAAACCGGGCGCCTGCTCGTAATTAAAGAATGAAAAGCCTATGGATGCAAGTGTCCATAGGCTTTTTTTTCGATTTCAGTGGCTATACACATTCATGGGTTGCTGATAGGGCACTTGCTGATAAATATGTCCCAGCGTCGTCATCGTTTGTTGGGGAGCGTAAACAACCGGGTAATACCCTTTGCGAGCCATATATTGCCAAACTTCATATGCTTGATGGGAACACATACGAAACGCATCTTCCAGGAAGCCTCGGAGACGCGGAACAGTCGTTTCAAATGCCGCCCAAGCATAGTCCCGTCCGGATCGTTTCAGTGTAAGCAGGTAAGAGGTAGCAATGGCACGGTCATCCAATCTGTTTAACCTGACTTCCGGCTGGATTGGCGGATACGGCTGGTTTGTTTGTTGCATCCCATTCGTATACGCCGGAAGCGGCGGAACCTTTGTGGTCTAAACTCCGGCTTTCGCCTGATTTAGTATGACAACGGGGATTCTGTTATGTGAAGAGTTCTTCACTTGGTAACGTAATGCAAATGTTTATGCAAAGTTTCCAGTACCTCTTTGTCGAAAACATCCGAGTCTGGATCCTTCTCAAAAATCGCCTTTAATTCATACGCCGCTTCCAGCACATACATCTTCTCGGCGGCATCCCTGGTTTTAGCGGTGGAAATGCTGTCAAGGTCAGGGTGAAACGCGATGTATCCCAATTCAACGCGGGGTGCGTAATGATTTTCCACCACTTTTTTCAAAGCGTTAAGGCAGTGCCATTCATTAAGAAAGCTCGGGTTTTGCAACGGCGGATTTTGCGGTGATTCCCCTGTCTCTGTGGGTTGCTTCTGTACCGGCATTTCCAGCCAAGTTTTCATCAAATGTATTACGTCATCTTGTTGATGCGGGGTGAGCCGATCGAACAATGAAAGCAACTGTTCACGGTTGGCGTCCATTTGCTTTACTCCTTTAGGACCGTTGGTCGTTGATTTATACGTTTACATTATAACACAATCAATAGTTGAGAACGATTCTCTTTGCAAGCTGTTTTTAAAAAAATATGGTACTCTTTTAGAAAGACCGGGTTTTGTTGGAAACATATGCGAGGGAGGAAGCGGATTTGCCGACGCAATGGTTTGCCGAAGAAAAAGTACTGAAAGACCCGATACACGACTGGATTTACATAAAAGATCCGTTAATCTGGAATCTGATCAACACCAGAGCGTTTCAACGCTTGCGGCGGATTAAACAACTCGGTACTTCCTACCTGGTATTTCATGGATCGGAACACAGCAGGTTAACCCATTCTCTGGGAACTTATGAAACGATGCGCAAGCTGCTGTCCCATTTTCATCGCAATCATGGCTGGCCGGATGAGGAAAGAGTGGAAAAACTGGCCCTATGCGCGGCGTTGCTGCACGATATTGGACATGGTCCGTTTTCTCATTCGTTTGAAACTGCTTTTCAAACTCATCACGAGAATTGGACACAGCGAATTTTAATGGAGGATTCGGAGGTAAACGGAATCTTGCGGTCGGTTGACGAACAGTTTCCGCAGGATGTGGCTGGCATTATTGCCAAAGATAGCAAATACCCTCTGCTGGTGCAGATTATTTCCAGCCAGTTGGATGTGGACCGGATGGATTATTTATTGCGTGACGCATTCAATACGGGAGTCATTTACGGAAAATATGAATTGGAGCGTTTAATTCGGGTTATGCGTCCCTATGAGAACGATATTGTGATCAAAAGCTCTGGCATTCATACGGTAGAACAATATGTGTTGGCCCGTTATTTCATGTACACACAGGTGTACTTGCATCACAAAACAGTAGGCAGTGATCTGTTGCTGCGGTCCGTCATGCTGCGGGCAAAAGCTCTGTTTGGTAAAGGCCTTTTACAATACCATCCGGTTGAACTGGTTCCTTTCTTCAGTAAACGGGAGTCTGATATACAGGTGTCAGAGTATCTGAGTCTCGACGAATCGATTATGCTGCATGCATTTCAACGTTGGCGGTCAGAATCGGATCCCATTTTGGCCGATCTGGCGAGCCGTTTTCTGGATCGTCGCCTGTTTGCTTCCGTCGCGTGCGACAAGCAGACAGAAGACAGTCTGCAGGAAATGCGTGACGCGTTTCAAGCCACGGGACTTGATCCGCACTATTATTTGATTTACCAAGAGATTGCCACAGGCGGGTTTCTTTACAAAGAGGGGATTCGCGTGATCGACGAACAGGGAATGCTGCGGGAGATTCACGAGGTGTCTCATCTGATCAATTCATTGGTGCCGGAAATCAGATACAGACTGTATTATCCTAAAGACGCGATTACGGCGGACGGGGAATTTGCATCCCTGTATGACCGACTGCAGCAGTTGAAAACCGGAAATTAAAAACCTGTCATATATGTTCAATCTGGATCGTAAGAAAAAACGGGAGCTTGTTTTATGAAATCGGTATTTACAGTGTTATTTTCTGTTATCTTTATGGCAATGCGGGGCGAGAAGGATTTATTGGCTGAATGGCGAAATGGATTAGGAGAACTTGGCAGCTACATACCAGAAAATAGAGAATCGTGATTCGGTTTCATAAGAAATATCGTTAAATTGACGTTTTTCCGTTAAAAAAGAGATTCATCCCACTTGTGTGTGTTTTACAACACGTGCTATAGTAAATTGTTGTTTTTACCCTTTGGAATAAAAAAGTGAGGGAAAGTCTTTATGAGTATGCTTGGATCCGTGATGGACGGTGCGTTTATTATCCTGCAAGTCCTAGTGGGAGTTACAAGCGCGTATCTTGCGGGAATGGCATTTTTTGGCTTATATCACAAAAAAGAAAAAATTACGGTTCCTCCCGAAAAAACGTTTGCTGTAATCGTGGCGGCGCATAACGAGGAGGAAGTGATTGAACCATTAATCGATAATCTGAAAAAAATGGATTATCCGAAGGAACTGTATGATATCTACGTAATCTGCGACAACTGCAGCGACGGAACGGCCAACATCGTAAGAAAGTCAGGCGCAATCCCTTGCGAACGGTTTGACGAAACGAAACGCGGCAAAGGGTACGCGATCGAATGGATGCTGGAACGTTTGTGGGCGCAGGAAAAACAGTATGATGCCGTCGTAATGTTTGATGCGGACAACCTGGCAGCAACCGATTTTCTGCTGCACATGAATCAGAAATTGGTGAATGGCGCACGCGTGATTCAGGGCTATCTGGATACGAAAAATCCGTATGACTCGTGGATCTCGATTTCGTACTGTATCTCCTATTACTTTACCAATCGGATGTGGCAACTCCCGAGGTTTAACTTGGGGTTGGCCAACGCTCTTGGTGGTACTGGCATTTGCATCGAATCCCAGCTCCTGAAGGAGATGGGATGGGGCGCCCATTCCCTGACGGAGGACGTAGAATTCACAGCCCGTTGTGTGGAACGGGGCGTATACCCGGTTTGGGCGCATGATGCAATCGTTTATGACGAAAAGCCGAATACGATGAAAGCCTCATGGAATCAGCGCTTGCGTTGGATGCAGGGACATTTCGACTGTGCCTCGCGCTTCTTGTGGCCGCTTTTGGTGAAAAGCATTAAAACTCGCAATTGGGCGATGCTTGATGCAGCCTTGTATCTGTTCCAGCCGATGCGGCTGCTTATGATTTTCCTGATTACGGTGATTCTCTATCTGCAGTGGGTGATGCCTTCCTGGTGGTCCGTTACCGATGTGCAAAAGCTGTTGTTCCCCACGCAGTATTGGACTATTGTGAGCATTCTGATTTACGCTCAATTGCCGCTTTCCATGCTGTTGGAAAAAGCGAACTGGCGTGCTTATGTAGGCTTGATTGGCTATCCGGTGTTTCTGCTTACTTGGTTTCCGATCACCGTCGTAGCGTACTTTACGAAAAACAATAAGACATGGAGCCACACGGCTCATAATCGCGGAATTCGGGTGGAAGAATTGCCGAGGTAAAGAGGTCGATCCGTCAAACGGTTACGTTTGGCGGTTTTTTTTACGCTCAATTTGTTTTTTGTATGTTACAATTATTCTGAATCGTGTTACAGATAGAATCGAAAGCAATCGAAACCGGGGGGGATTTTAATGGCGAGAGGAACCATGCGGATCACGATGCCGCCGACTTTTGAAACAGTGGAGGAAGAAAGAAGATATCGGAAAGAGCGGCTGGCAGCGGCGTTTCGGCTTTTTTCATTATTCGGGTTTGATGAAGGGGTGGCCGGACACATTACCGCGAGAGATCCGGAAAAACCGGACCATTTCTGGGTGAATCCGTTTGGTATGCATTTCAGTCAGATTCGAGTCTCCGATTTGATACTGGTGAACCATCTAGGGGAAGTGGTGGAAGGTGACCGGCCGGTAAACGGGGCTGCGTTTGCCATTCACTCCGAAGTCCATAAGGCCCGACCTGATGTGATTGCCGCTGCGCATGCCCACTCTGTTTATGGAAAAACGTGGTCCGCATTGGGACGACTGCTTGACCCTATCACACAGGATGCTTGCGCATTTTATCAGGATCACTCTTTGTTTGATGACTATACGGGAGTCGTACTGGATACGGAAGAAGGAAGAAGGATTGGACAGACTCTAGGTAATCACAAGGCGGTTATTTTGCGGAATCATGGACTTCTAACGGTGGGTCATACAGTGGAAGAAGCGGCATGGTGGTTTATAACCATGGAACGCTCCTGTCAAGCACAGCTTATGGCGGAAGCGGCAGGCAAACCGATTCTGATCGAACCGGAGAATGCTGCTCTGACGCAAACGCAGGTAGGCAGCCACCTGGCAGGTTGGTTCAGTTTTCAACCGCTATGGGACAAAATTGTCAGATTGCAACCGGATCTTCTGGAATAGTGGCGACATAAGGGAAATCAGACATAAGGGAAATCAAACGAAGCACGGAATGCAAACTTGGGTTGCATTCCGTTTTTATTGCTGGAACGGAGTATGGGTACGCGTCTGCGGTTTCGGTCACACGGACAGAGACGCCAAATTGGACGAGCAGACGGGCCGGTGCTATTATAGGAGCAGACGAAATTGGGTAACGCATCGAGATAGTGGCAGAAGGAGAGGCCTATGGAGATTTTATCGGCAAAACAGGCGGCTGAAAAAATACCTGACGGAGCAACTGTCCTCTATGACGGGTATATCGGGTTCGGCCACCCGGAAGAACTGACGAAAGCGATTGCGGAACGATTTCGCAACAGCGGTCACCCGCATTTGCTAACTGTCATTCACGCGGCAGGACAGGGAGATGGCAAAGACCGGGGCATGAACCATTTCGCCCAACCGGGCATGATCAAACGGATCATCGGTTCCCATTTTTCTATGACGCCGAAACTGGCTGAAATGATTGTCTCGGGCGAAATTGAAGCGTTTGCATTGCCGCAAGGCGTTATGTGTCATCTGTACCGCGAGACAGCCGCAAAACGACCCGGCCTATTTTCAAAAATCGGACTTCATACATACGTGGATCCCCGTCTGGAAGGAGCCAAATGCAATGACCGTACAGAGGGGCAGATCGTTGAACTGACAGAATGGAACGGCGAGGAATATCTGTTTTACAGGGCTTTTCAACCGGATGTTGCAGTTCTGAGAGGCACGTTTGCGGATACGGCAGGCAACATATCGCAGCATAAAGAAGCCCTTTCTCTGGATGTCCTGCCTATTGCGCAAGCGGTCCGCAATCATGGCGGAATCGTCATTGTACAGGTCGAATCGGTCGCCGCTCAGGGCAGCATCCAGCCGAGAGAAGTGGCAATACCAGGCGATCTGGTGGATTATGTGGTGGTGGCCCAGCCTGAAAATCATAAACAGACATGGAATGTGAGACATGATCCCCGCTTTTATACGGCAGCGGAAGGGGAGGTCGATTACCCCGTGCTTCCGTTCGATATCCGGAAAGTGATTGCCCGCCGTGGAGCGCTGGAACTTACGCCAAACAAGACTCATATTTTCGGGATTGGAATTCCAGACAGCGTGCTGACGGTGGCTGCGGAAGAAGGGGTGGCATCATCCCTGTCTGTTTATTTGGATTCGGGCGCAATTGGCGGAGTACCGGCCACGGGACTGGAGTTTGGCGCCGCCTTTAACCCGACCGCCATTTTGCCGCAGCATCAGCAGTTCGATTTTATTCACGGCGGCGGAATCCATACGGCGTTTCTCGGTATGGCCCAGGCCGACTCAAAAGGGAATGTGAACGTCAGCAAATTTAACGGTCAATTGATCGGAGCAGGAGGTTTTATCGATATTGCCCACAGTTGTCGTAAGGTTGTGTTTATGGGAACGTTCACAGCAGCCGGGTTGAAAGTGGAGCTTGCGGAGGGGCGGTTGCGGATCGTACAGGAAGGAAGGATTAAAAAGTTTGTGGAACAGGTGGAACAGATTACATTCAGTGGAAAAATGGCCCACCTGCTGAAGCAGGAAGTGCTGTTTGTAACCGAGCGGGCCGTGTTCCGAATGGCTGACGGACAGCTGCAGTTGACCGAATATGCGCCGGGTATCGATGTGGAAAAGGATATTCTTGCGCTGCTCGGTTTCCCGGTAAAACTTGCTGACAGTTTGGAACAGATGGATCCTCGTATATTTATTGATACGCGGCTGGAGCTGGCAAATCAATTTTAATGAGCGGAGACACGGTTGCCGTCTGTACGACACATGCATAAACAGCTCTCATTCCGTGTGACCGAAACCGGACCCGTCACGGTGTATTCATACGCCGCGAATCGCTTGTTCCGAAACGGTCCGTTTTCGATCTACACGGTACGAGAGCCATGCATGCGAGTTGTTTGACGGCAACCCTGTCTCCTTCGCTGCTAGATTTCACGCAGTGCAAGAGCGGACGTGCAGTGTAAGCACATACAGATGTATCGCCACCAGCGCCGAAGTGGACGTGCGGTGCCTGTGCGTCCGCTTCCGGGAAGCATTTTTGTCAAATCATACGCAGCAGCGCTTCTTTCCCGCTCATTCCTTCTCGAATCCCTATTTCTTCCGCCTTTTTGGTGATCGACTCGAGCGGGAAATTGAGCAGATCCTCAAGGCTTCGCACGCCGACTGCGCGGCCCGCAATGATGCCGCGGTCGGCCAGTTTGTCGTTCAACAGCGATACGTCCAACGCTCCGCACATAATATATCCTTTCTCCGTCCGAATGGCAATCAGATTGGTCTTCGGAAGTTCCACTTGAACCCCGATGACTGTATGACCCTCAATTTCGATCGGTGTAACGGTTATCATTTGATTCCCTCCCAACATAATGCGGGGTATTTTTGCCCCGGATTTTTCGCCTTCTATACAGATATGGCGGGACAGGCTGAAAATGGAAGGGCGGATGCCGTGAATGGGAAAGAAAACTGTACTATACTAGGAAAAGATCAGGGTACTGGCTTAGGAATCGGAGGATTCATTTATGAATATATTGCTTTCCACACTGAATGCAAAATTTGTTCATTCCTCATTGGCGCTTCGTTACCTGCGCAGTTATGTAGAACCCTATTTTCCTGAACTGCGTTTGGTGGAGTATACGATCAACGACTTGAGTGAACGGATTGCGGCTGATATTTATAAACAAAAGCCGGATTTGGTCGGGTTTTCCTGCTATATTTGGAATATTACGGAAACGATTGCGGTTATCAAACGGTTGAAAAAGGTCCTCCCTCGCCTAAAAATCGTACTCGGCGGTCCGGAAGTGACTTATGAAACGAAAGAGTTTCTCGAACGGCACCCGGAAGTCGATTTTGTGGTGGTAGGAGAAGGAGAGCAAACGTTTCTGGAACTTTTGCAAGCAGTCAGCGTAGGGAGAGGGGCAGAAGGCATTCGCGGCGTTTCCTATCGCGAAGGCGATTTGATTTGGGAAAATCCGCCCCGAGCGTGGTTGCCTGATTTAAACGTAATTCCTTCACCCTACCAAAACCGGTTTGAAGAGTTGGAAAACCGGATTGTCTATTACGAATGTTCACGCGGCTGTCCGTTCAAATGCCAGTACTGCCTGTCGTCGATCGAGGATGGCGTCCGTTATTTCGACATAGAAAGAGTAAAGCGTGAACTGAAAACGCTGATCGATGTGGGAGTCCGGCAGATCAAATTTGTAGATCGCACGTTTAATCTGCATAAACGGTATGCGTTGGAGATTTTTCAGTTTTTGATCGAGAACCGGAAAGAAACGACGTTTCATTTTGAAATCACGGCCGATATTTTGCATCCGGATGTTGTCGATTTTCTGAACAAGAACGCGCCAAAAGGTCTGTTCCAATTTGAAATTGGCGTACAGTCGACCAATGATCTGACCAACCAGTTGGTGCAGCGGCGGCAGAATTTTGAAAAACTGTCGAACACGGTGACAAAAATCCGGGAAGGCGGCAGAATTCATCAGCATCTGGATTTGATTGCCGGCTTGCCGGAGGAAGACTATGCCTCCTTCAGGCAAACGTTTAACGATGTGTATGCGCTCAAACCGGATGAACTGCAGTTGGGATTTTTGAAGATGCTGAAAGGGGTCGGCGTGAAACTCCGGGCAGCCGAACACGGGTATGTGTGGAGCGACGAACCGCCGTATGAAATTTTCTATAACAATGTTCTTTCCTATGAAGATGTACTGCGTCTGAAGGGTGTGGAAGACATTCTGGAGCGTTATGGCAATTCGCACAAGTTCGATGTATCGCTGCCTTATATCATCGCGCAGGAGTTTGATACGCCGTTCGACTTTTTCCAGGATTTTGCCGACTATTGGGAAGCGAATGGTCTGTTTCGAATCGGGCACCGATTAAAGTCGCTTTATGAATACTTGTTTCGTTTCTTGGAGTCGCGTCACGCAAAACAGCTGCCTGTCATTCGGGAACTGTTGAAGCTGGATATGGCGCTTCATGAGAAATCCCGTCAATGGCCGGATTGGGTAGATCCTGAAAAGGATCCGGAACAAGTGCAACAAACGTATGAAATGCTGCAAAACGTAACGTGGCGGCAGGCGAACATCCCGGCAT
Source organism: Effusibacillus dendaii (assembly GCF_015097055.1). Lineage (NCBI taxonomy): Bacteria > Bacillati > Bacillota > Bacilli > Caryophanales > Alicyclobacillaceae > Effusibacillus > Effusibacillus dendaii. The sequence goes on along the minus strand of NZ_AP023366.1, from coordinate 1,419,600 downwards.
TGGCGGATGTGGCACCCCAAATGCTGCGCAAAAACGCATTTGTGATGACGCTTCAAGCGGATGTAGAAAAGGCGGTTACCCATCCAGAGCAGCCGCAAACGGGCGATTGTCGTGATACTGTGATTGTTTTCTACGACGCCCCGCATCGACAGGCTGGGTCTGCCGATTTTTATGTGGTGAAGCAGACCAAATTGTCTACATAGCGGTTGGTTTTTTACGCATCCTAACGTAAACAGGACTACTATGCAAAGTAGAATGTTTTATACTACAATAGAAGTTAGTTGTTTTTTACAGTTTTTTTAACAGGAATGGGGGGATTTGAATGGATCGCGTAATGGCGATGTTTAAAGAACTCACGGAAGCGGCGGGTGTTCCCGGCCAGGAACAGGAAATTCGCAGTTTGATGCGAAACTATTTGCAACCTCTCTCGGATGAGATTTTGACCGATAACTTGGGAAGCATTATCGCGAAAAAAACAGGCGACGCAAACGGACCGAAAATCATGTTAGCCGGTCACCTTGATGAAGTTGGATTTATCGTGACGCACGTCAATTCAAAAGGGTATATCAAGTTTCAGACGCTCGGCGGCTGGTGGTCGCAGGTGATGCTTGCCCAGCGGGTGTTGGTCAAAACGAGAAAAGGCGATATTGTCGGTGTGATCGGTTCCAAACCGCCGCATGTACTGTCGCCGGAAGAGCGAAATAAAGTGGTGCAGATCAAGGACATGTTTATCGACATCGGGGCGTCGAGTGCGGAAGAGGCAAAAGAATTTGGCGTTCGGCCAGGCGATATGATTGTCCCGATCTGTCCTTTCACGATCATGAAGAATGAAAAGTTTATCATGGGCAAAGCGTTGGACAACCGTTCCGGTTGCGCGTTGGCGGTTGAAGTCCTGCATCAATTGCAAAACGAATCGCATCCAAACATCGTATACAGCGGAGCGACTGTACAGGAAGAAGTCGGCCTGCGCGGCGCGATGACCAGTCCGCATGTAGTGGATCCGGATATTTTCTTTGCGCTTGATGTGGGAATTGCAGGCGATACGCCCGGGATGTCAGAGGAACAGATGCCAAACAGCAAATGCGGCAAAGGTCCGTTGGTCGTGCTGTACGATGCGTCGATGGTGCCGCACCATAAACTGCTGAATTTTGTGCTGGATACAGCGGAAGCCGAAGGAATTCCGGTACAGTTTGAATCGATGGCAGGCGGCGGAACAGATGCAGGTCGCGTGCATCTTCACAAAAAAGGGGTGCCGTCCCTTGTGATCGGGTTCCCGACCCGCTACATACACAGCCATGCGGCCATTATGCATCGTGACGATTTTGACAACGCGGCGAAACTTTTGCTTGCGGTCATTAAAAAGCTTGATCGGAACACGTTGGCTGACTTGTTGTCGTAAGACGGAACGCTCAAATTTTTTGAGCGTTTTTTTGGTCAATAGGATTTTATATATTATATCCTATCGACATAAGGGCAACTAAGGTTCGCCTGCGCTTAGGCTTGGCGAAGCCAAGTTTTCCTAACCAGATTTTTAGATGTGGCCGGAGGATCTCATGCATACGTTTTTTTTCAATTATCCGTTGGTGGCGGCCTTGTTGGCCACCTTTCTGGCGCAAGCAGTGAAGGTGCCCATTTATTTTTTAACTGATAAAAAGTGGAATTGGCGGCTTATTTTTAACACGGGTGGAATGCCGAGCTCCCATTCAGCTTCCGTTTCCTGTCTGGCAGTCAGTCTCGGGTTGACGGAAGGGTTTGATTCGCCTTTTTTTGCGATTGCTGTCACGTTGGGGCTGATTGTGATGTATGATGCGATGGGGATCAGGCGGCACGCTGGGGAAACGGCCATGGCTTTGAACAAACTGGAAGCGGATTTTGATCGGCATTTAGAGGAACAATACAAAGGCAGGGCGATGTTGTTTTATCGTCGTCGCACGAAACAATTGAAAGAAATGCTGGGGCATCAGCCGATTGAAGTGATTGTCGGTTCCCTGCTTGGCTGTTTGCTGGCGATTTTTCTGTATTATTTCTGGGGGGTCAGCACAGTTCATTCCTAGAGGGCGAGGGATCATACAGATGGCAACTATAGGTGAGAAACCGCTCGCGCTTCCCAAAACGAAGCCATTTATGCCGGATCTGGTGTTTTTTGAACCGAAAGCGCTCGATTACGAAATGGGAGACAGGCTTTATCGGCAATTTAAAGAAATGGGCACCCCGATTAAAATCACGCCTTCTCACAACCGGGTGGTCGGCATTCCGGGAGATACACCGCAGCAGGCTTACCGTAACGCCAAAAACACTTTGGTGGTGGGCATTAAGAAATCGATGGATTTGGAGCAATCAAAACCGTCTGCCGATTATTCACTTCCCCCATCGACCGGCTGCATGGGCCACTGTCACTATTGTTACCTGCAAACGACGATGGGCAAGAAACCGTATGTGCGTGTGTATGTTAACATTGACGAAATACTGGCGACTGCCAAGAAATATATAGAACGGCGAGCACCGAACATCACCACGTTTGAGGCAGCCTGTTCTTCTGACCCGGTCGGTGTGGAACATCTGACCGGGTCACTGCATAAAATGATCGAGTTTTTCGGGCAGGAGGAATTGGGGCGACTGCGCTTCGTTACCAAATATGCAAATGTCGATTCACTGCTGGACGCGCGTCATAATCAGCACACCCGTTTTCGTTTTTCAGTTAATTCCGAATATGTAATTCGCAACTTTGAACCGGCCACCTCCCATTTTCAGGAACGGGTGGAGGCGGCCGGTAAAGTAGCCCGAGCGGGTTTTCCACTTGGTTTTATTGTTGCGCCCTTAATGGTGTATAAAGGGTGGCAGGAAGGCTATGAAAAACTGTTTCGGACGTTGGCAGACACATTAATTCAGGAAGCCAAGAAAGATTTGACATTCGAACTGATTCAACACCGGTTTACGCCGACTGCCAAAAAAGTAATTCTGGAACGGTATCCAAAGACGAAACTCGAAATGGAGGAAGAAAAACGAAAGTATAAATGGGGAAAATACGGTCGCGGAAAATATGTATATCCGGATGAGCAGGCCCGTGATTTGGACGAAACGATTCGTCATTACATTGCAACGTATTTTCCGGAGGCAGTTGTCCAATACTTTACGTAAGGTGGGGCGGTGGCTGATTGTCGCACCTGCACGTTTTCCAAAACGTACGGCGGAGGTGCCGATATGGACAAGCGGTTACACCAGCAGTTGGAACAATCGGATGCGACAGAAAAAGTGATCCGGCAGGTAGAGAAGACGGCTGACGAATCCATTTTGGCGGGCATGGTCAAGACGGCCGTTCGTGCCAATGTTGGGGGCGCATCGGCAATTCAGTCTGTCGATATGTCGGCCGTACTGGATGAGATTTCGGAACGGGATAGTGCCGGTACGGAAGCACAGCATGACGGATTTCGGTACGATTATGACGACAATCGATAGAGCACACCGTTAAACCCGGTCAGTACGACCGGGTATCTCTTTAGCAGACAGGTATGTAGTTCAGACACCAGGAGGAGTTCACTCATGTCAAGAAAACTTGTATCTGCCGCCCTGTTTTGCTTGCTCTTGCTGTTTTCGAATCTGTGCGCATTGGCAGAACCGATGATGCGGGCAGACATTGAGCAGTTCGACGCGGGAGAAGGGAAAGTAACGAAACGGTTTTGCAACACGGAACAGATTCAATCGGAAGTCAGTCAGTGGCTCACAAAGGATGTACAGCTTGCACCCGAATCAAAAATTGACGTAAAGCAGGGACTGATTTTTAAAATTCCGCTGCAGCCACCCGTTCAGGTACAAAAGCTCAATATCACCGTATCGGAACTGTTTGTGATTGTAAATACAGGTCCCCAGCTACGCATGCTGGTGTTGGATCATAACCGGCCGTTCCTGTTGATTCTGAACCGGGATAAAACTTCCACATTTTTTAGTCTGTTGAAAGAACGTCCTGAAATGCACAATAATCCGTCTCTTTAATCGACCCACGTGCCCTCGCGGTCAATTTTTTCCAGGACCGTCTGCAAGGCGATTCTTTTATCACTGACTACATGGCTTCCGTAAATGACCATTTTGGCATTCGGGTCTTTATCCGTTCCGATTGCGTAAAATTTACCATCCATCGTTTCGAATAATTCAATCAGGAATTGCCCTTTCTCACATTGGAAATCAAACAATTCTTTCTTTACAAGATCCGATCCCTCCGGCAGTTCGACAGTCCGCCAGGCAGGTTGCTCCGCCATATGTTCCACATCCTTTTACCAGTTGATTCCCTCTCATTGTACATCTCTGGTAGATGAATTTGTTTGAAAAATACTCATAATTATAGGGTTTTCCTTATATGCTTTTATCCTTTGGGGACGAATTGGGGACGAATTTTCTCGGGTCAAATACTTCCAGGTTCCCCGCCAGCTTTTTGCTCATTCGTTTCGTTACCTTCGCGTAAGTGTCGGCCGTCATAGCAAACGTGGAATGTCCGAGTCGTTGCTGAACGCCTTTCAGCGTCACATCCGCATCAATTCCCTGCTCAATTGCAGTTTCTATCAACAGAGTGGCGGCCGTGTGTCTAAGGTCATGCAACCGGATCTTTTTTAGTCCGTGTTTTTTGATGAAGTCCCGCCATTTGATTGTTGGGGTGTGGAAATGAAACGGTCGGCCGAATTCGTTGTGAAAAACAAATTCGCGTTCTTCCTCCCATGCGTCCCCAACGTCATCCTTATACTTTACCCATTCTAACCGATATTGCCTAAGTTCTTCCATATACCATTCTGGCATATCTACCTTCCGAATGGAACTTTTAGTCTTAGGCGGTTTTATAATCGGTTGTTTATCGACCGTCAACGAAAGAGACTGCTCGATGCTAAACGTGCCTTCATCAAAATCTACATGTCGCCACTCTAAAGCCAACAATTCCCCGCGCCGAAATCCGCCGATCATGGAAGCGATAAAATACAATCTCCATAGAGCAGGTTCTTCGTATAGTTTCTGAATGACCTTCTTTGCTTCTGAGCTGTCGTAATATTTCATTTCTACATTATCGCGAGCTGGCATCTTTACGCCGTCTATAGGATTGTTTTGTATGACTTGCCAATCTTTCGCACGATCCAGAACATTTTTCAGAACCTTGTATATGAATTGTTTTGTGGCTCCCGAAAGCGGCTTCTCTTTTCCGTCCTTTCGTGCGGTAGGCTTGTCCAATTCGTTAAAAAAGTTAATAAGATGCATGGTTTTTATTTGATCGAGCCGCAAATGTCCAAGAGCAGGAAGGATCTGTGCTCGTAATTGGTAGGTGTAATGCTTCAGTGATGAGGGAGCGAATTTCTTTTCGGCGTATTTGGGTAACCATTCTCTCTCGGAGAAAGCAGAAAGCGTCATCTTTTCTGGGGCGATATACTCACCGGATTGAACTTCCGCAACAAACTTAGCCAGTTCGATTTCTGCTTCCCGTTTGGTTTTCACTTTGACTGTTTTTGTTCGCTTGATCCGCTTTCCGTTTGCGTCATATCCCGCTTCCACAACTAACCGAAAGCTGTTTTTCCCGCGTTTCTCTATCGATGCCATCTTACTCCCTCCTGAAAAAGAAAAGCCCGGGTGGGCTGGAATTTATTTTTTGGATTTTTTCGTCCAAACCACCAAACAAATCCGCCTACAACAACACCCGCCCCGATAAATCCAAAGGAAATAAATACAATTACCAAAAGGATTAACCAAAACACATACCACATCGGTTTAATGCTTGATTTTGTGCTATTCGGTTCAATTTTGGCAGCTTCTTCTTGCGGAATTTCGCCTTTTTCTATTTGTATTTCTCTAATAACATCAGCAATATTTACTTTCATTTCAAGACTCTGCTTTTCTCGTGGTTCTGGTCTTACTTGATTCTCTGCAACTTGATTCTGTATTTTCTTCAATCTGGCCTTTTCTTTACGTTCGTTATTTCGGAGTAATTCTTTAAAGTAATATTCACCTTTTGAATTTTTTTGAGAAAGCAACATCAAAGCGGCGCGAACATCATTTGCCGCTCTATGCGCGTTATTAACTTCAATTCCATGATCTTTCAAAAGATTTTGCAGACCTTTGGATGCAAACCCTTTACGCTTCCAGCCAATGCCATTCATGGAGCAGAGCCACGGCTTGTTCGTCCAATCAAGTTTTGGATATTCCATTTCGACAAATGAGCGATCGAATTTAGCGTTATGAGCCACAATAAACTCCGCTGAATGAATTAAAGAAATAATCTTGTCGTCATCTAATTCTTCGCCTTCTACCATATCGTTTGTAATCCCATTGACACGAGTCGCGGCTCGCGGGATGCGTTTTCCGATCGGTTCTTTAAGTCCTGTATATTCGTCTATAATATCGGTGAATTCTCCTGTCTTACGATCAAATTCAAAAAGAACAATTGAGAACTCGATAATTTCATCATCAAATGGATCTAACCCTGTCGTTTCAACATCGATAAACGCAGCTAATCCATGCGTCTCCGATTTTATTTGCGCGGCTGAACTTTGATTTTCCAACGCCATCCTCTCCTATATTTCAAATACAATGGAAAATATTTCCTTGCAAAACACGAACATACGTTCTATTATTATAAGTACCCCCTTAGCAAACTACTATTTTTACACTGACACTATAGACATAACATTCCGAAAATAATGTAGTAAAATGCATCTCCAACGATAAAGCCAAAACCGTCGAAAGACGGTGACGGAAAGCTATGGGGCTAACTCCACAATGGACATGCTTGCCAAGCTACCGAAAGGAAGGTAATATGGGTGTCTCAACAACCGCAATTTCCAAAAAAGAAAAAGGTTAAGACTAAGTCAGATTGGTCATTATTGTTGAAGAAGATCACGAAACTAATCATGGTAATAATTGTGGATTTAATTGACGGAAGATTTGATCTGTATTATCTGATTACGAAAATACTTACGTGAGCAGGGTTAACCCCTGTTTTTTATTTGGTTTCGTCTAATTTTTATCAGTTCTATTTGTTTGATTATATCTTTGATATCTTCCTCTTCGGCCTCCGGGAATTCAAATAATTCCCTTAACTTCTCAAATGGCATATTTCCAACAGCATCATACATTTCCCTTTCATCATCGGTTAGAATTTCTTTTGGATTCTCTACACGACCAAGCAAATAGTCAACGGATACACCGAAAAAGTCTGCCATTTTTCTTAATAAGTCATTGTCTGGTTGCACTCGATCATTCTCATAATGTGAATATCTAGCACGAGAAATCCCGAATATTCTCGCCACTTCTTCTTGAGTCCTTTTACCTCTTAGTTCCTTTAACCGTTTCCCAAGCATGGTTTTCACCACCTTCCCCAAGTATTATAGATAAAAAAATTATCATACGAAACAAATGATAAAATATTTTTCGCAAATGTATTGACGATAAATTATTTATCATGGTATATTGGTTACACAATGATAAAAAATTTATCAAAGAAAGGAGATCGAACATGAAACGTGAGCGTCTTATTTCCGAACGCAACAAGAAAAGGAAAACACAACTACAAGTAGCACAAGACCTTGATATATCCGAGGTTTATGTTCGGAAACTTGAAAGCGGAAGTGTTAATCCTGGGCGCGATACTATGTTTAAATTCGAGAACTACTACAAAGTTGATGCAAAAAAATTGTTCCCAGATATTTTTTTGCGATTCGATGATAAAAAAGTTATCAAAGACAAACCTTCCGCATCAGCCTAACCAAATCAAAGGAGAGATGAAAGATGGATGAACAACGTATCATGGATATTCAGGCGAAAGACGCGGATGAGCGACTTGTGATTGAGTGTCCTAAATGTTTGAAGGCAACTGAATATAAAATTCCACCTAATTATTGTGCGTTCTGTGGATCGAATATCGATAGAACTGTTTGTTCTGTGGGGAGTCCGCATGAAATCATTCGCGCCGATTGATGGGTTTAATAATCCCATCCCGGAAAAACGAAGTCTCTGATCCACAGTACGGACAATAACAGGCATCAACAGGGCAGGATTCAGGTTCATCGTCATTGTTCATGACGCAGTGTGGATTTGTGCAGTTGTTTCCATCCAATCCAAATCCACAATTCTGGCAGTATTCTGCACCTTCAATATGACGATCGAAGCCACAACGTATGCATGATTGAGACATATTATTCATCTCCTTCTGGAATTTCAATAACGCCGTGCTCATTCTCATACTCGGCGATGTATTGCTCGACAAGAAATTCGATCTGCATAGCGATGGAACGCTTTGATTTTTCAGCAATAACTTTGATCTTTTGAAAGTTCTCTTCTTGCAGACGCAATGTGAATTGACGTTTATCTGTAGCCATATACAAAATTCCTTTCAAAGTGAATGCAAATTGAATGCATATGTAGATTGTACACTTTTTTATTGATTGCACAAAGAATCATATTGACATCTAAGTGAATTCACCTTATGATGTAAACGAGGAGGTGAGTCAAAGTGAATTCACCTAAAAGAAGCCAAATAACCTTGCGTCTCAATAAGGATTTAGACGAAAGAATTGCACTTCTTTCAAATAAAATAGGTGTTTCCAAGAACGCCTATATTCTGATGGTGCTTGCGAGAGAGTTAGATGTGAAAAATGAACAAACATCCACGTCAGCCTAATCAAATCAAAGGAGAGATGAAAGATGAAAGAAATCGCAGGGATTATCGAAGAGCAAATCGAGTTTCTATCGAAAGCCAATTTTGAACTTAACGCAGTTAAGGACGGGGAAGAGGTTCGCCAAAACATATTGGTAATTTGTGAAGCGACACAACTCTTAATGGTTTTGAAGAAGGAGGGGCTTGCATAACAAGCCCGCGAGTTTAGCATACTTCATCAACTTTCTTAAAAATAATCTCGTACATGTCTGAAACTTTCTCGGCCACTTCATTTGCGGATCCTTTTGTAGTCAGACTACCAATAGAAACCTTCTCTAGTGCTGCCAAAGTAAGTTCTTTCGCAACTTGAATCTTTGCTTCACCATAACTCGACATTTTATACCCTCCTTCCCTCGAAGATACGGAAGAACACCACTCGCCAAAGTTCGATTCTTCCGATGACTCACTTCGATAAAGGAGAAGAAAAATCCTTGAAAGGATGATGTTTGAATGGATAATCTACCACAAATCTTTAACCATCCGGCTTTTGGAAATGTTGAGCTTCTAGTTGAAGGTGAAAAATTCTGGTTCGGTGCAACAGATGTAGGTTTAGCCCTCGGCTATTCTAACCCCCAAAAAGCTGTTAGAGATCATTGCCGAGCAGATGGGTGCACGATTCGTTCAGTCATCGACTCATTAGGACGAGAACAACAAAAACGATTTATCGACGAAGGCAATCTATATCGGTTGATCACCAAATCAAAGCTACCGGACGCTGAAAAATTCGAGTCCTGGGTGTTTGATGAAGTGATCCCTTCGGTAAGAAAGCACGGTGCCTACATGACACCAGGCACACTGGAAAAAGCATTGACGAGTCCTGATTTCTTAATCCAACTGGCAACCAAATTGAAAGAGGAACGGCAAGCGCGTCTTGCAGCAGAAAAAAAGATTCAACTCGACAAGCCAAAAGTGATTTTTGCGGAAGCGTTAGAAATCTCCAGCAACACGATCTTAGTTGGAGAACTAGCCAAACTTTTAAAGCAAAACGGCGTGGAGATAGGTCAGAATCGATTGTTCGAGTGGCTAAGAAAAGAGGGTTATCTCGGGAGTAAGGGCGAGTATTACAACCTACCCACTCAAAAGTCAATGGAATTGGGGTTGTTTGAAATCAAAACGACTACCGTAAACAATCCGGACGGAAGCGTTCGTGTCACAAAAACACCGAAAGTAACAGGGAAAGGTCAAATCTACTTTATCAACAAGTTCAAGCAAGAATTAGTTGGCGAAAAGGCGGTGTAATCATGAAATCCACAATGACCGTTAATGAAGCCGCAGAATATCTAGGTGTTCATGTTGACACGATTTACACAATGGTGAGAGAAAAGCAAATCCCACATGTGAGATTGCGGAGAAGGATCGTGTTCCGGCGAGAAACGCTAAACGAGTGGATGTCCCAGCAAGAACGCAAGATCAGTTCCTAAGCAAAGGGGAGAGTGAGAATCAATGAAACTCACACAAGAGCAACTCAACGAAATCCTAGAGGAGCATCGTAAATGGTGGTACTACGAGGAAGGCGGCGAGCGAGCCAACCTGCGCAGAGCCGACCTGTGCGTAGCCAACCTACACGGAGCCGATTTGCGCGTAGCATACATGCGTGGAGCCGATTTGCGCGGAGCCAACCTACACGGAGCCAAACTGTGTGGAGCCGACTTATACGGAGCTGACCTACGCGGAGCTGACCTACGCGGAGCTGACCTACGCGGAGCTGACCTACGCGGAGCCGACCTGTCAAATGCTAATGTAACGCGAGTCTATGGTCAAACCTTTATGTCAGTCGACAACATCGGTAGTCGCAACAGCAAAACCGTCTATCACGTTGATCTGGATACCGTATTCTGCGGCTGCTGGAAAGGTACGTTGAATGAGTTTGAAAAGAGAGTGGCGGACGTATATCCAGAAGGCAAATATCGTAAACAGTACGATGCGGCGATTCGGTTGTTTCGTGAGTTGGTACAAATCGCTAAGGAGAGTGAATGACCATGAAAACCTACACTGACATGTTCTTGGAAGCTGTGCGAATGAGGCCTGAACAATTCGAAAAGATGCTTCAGCACATCGCAGAGTCTCCTTTCCAAAGTGAATATGGGGATGTTTGGATCAGCAAAGAATATGCCGAGGCTGTCTGCACAGAACTATACGAAATGGCAGTTTATGGTGAAATGTGCAGTTATCACGATTTCGAGAAGTTGAAAGAAGATGATTCTGACTTACTAAAAATTGTGTATTGAAAGGATGGTGAATGAACATGAAAACCTACAGCGCGACTGAAATCATAAGCGTGTTAAAACCGGGTCAAAAAGCAAAAGCGGTAAACCGTCATAATTTCGTAATCGAAAGAAGCTGCGCCGGAATAAAAGACGTAAGCTTTGGTGGTTTAGATGATCCGGAATACGTTACTCTTAGTCCAATTTTTTTCAGCACCAAATGGCAAATACTACCGCGATACGTCAGCTTCGAGGAAGCGTTGAAGGCGTATAAAGAAGGGAAAACGATTCGGGTCGAGTGGTCTCATGATGAAGATCCAAACGATTGGGAAATGTTCAAAGACTTTCCTCATAATAGCCAAGTTTCTTTTTACCAAATAATTCATGGTCGATGGTCCATTGTAGAGGACGACACAGAAAGGGAGGATGACAATGCTATCAACGGCTGAACGCCTAGAACTCCCAACCATCTGCACTCTACACAAATATAGCGAGCCAGCATATCGCATGTGTCCAGAGTGCGGAGAGAAAACCTACTGCCACATCTGTGAAGCATGTATAGTAATCGACTGCCGCTTGTCAGAGCAGTCGCAAAAGGAGGCCTATATGAAAGACGAGACTTTGAAACAAGCGCTCGCCATATTTGCAAAGCGCATGAAAGAGGATGGTCAAACGGTAGCTTTCATCGAGACGAATGACGATGATCCGAAGTTGATTGAGTTTCACTATTCCACAGAGAAACCCATTGCACAGGTCAATATTGAGGAGGAATCGGCGTGACAAATCGGGAGATTGACGTACTGATTGAAAAGTACATTTTCGGACACGAGAAAATTGTCTGTCGACATGCGGAGGATGATTACCACGTGCTAATTGAATCGGATGGATGGGATGTATTAATACCTCTCAGGTACTTTACGGAATCAATATCAGACGCTTGGCAAGTGTTGGAAAAACTCAAGAATGATGGGTACGGAATCAACTTATACGGTCAGGATGGTTTTAAATGGCAAGTCCAGTTGTACGAAGGTCGAACGTATGGAGCAATAGTGACATTCGACGAGCTGATTGAACATACATCCGCACCAATGGCAATATGTCTCGCTGCCTTGAAATCTGTTGGTGTGGAAATTGCCACCTGACAATGAGAGGGTTTGCCAGGCGGCATTGAGAGGAAGTGAAGCATTTGAGAGGCTATTGAGAGGGTGTACATCGAGGTTGTTCTTGCGAGGTACATCTTTAACTCTACTCATAATTTTGTGATATGGAAGTAGGTTCAATATCACAAATTTGGAAGGCGGTGAAATCGAAGGTGGATTCAAAGAAAACGGGGGAACTATTAGGAAGATGTAGAGAACGAGCAGGGCTTACTCAACTGGAGTTAGCCAAAAAGATGTATACCACACAATCCAAGGTCAGCATGGTCGAATCAGGGGAACGAAAGATCAGTGTTACAGAGATGTTGGAATGGGTGGAGATAACTGGGCAAGAGGATTTTTTCCTGAAAAGTTTAGCGGAAGAAATGAAAGCCACAACATTTAAAAAAGCCTATGAATACAGGGAGGAAGCCGCTAAATACAAGCAGGTTGTGGAAACGATGAAAAAAGCCTTAGTGGGAGTAGGAGCGTGATGGGCGTGACAAATGAACAAGAAAAATCCCCATCGTCCGACAACGAATGAGGATTCTGGATGCTCATGGCATCGATATACACCTATCTAATTATACCACGGGCATCCTCAATAAACAAATGAGGTGAGTATATGAGCGCGATAAAACCAACTGAATTAATTGACGCAAACATCGTGATTCTCACGGATGTCATTGCACATAACAAAATGCTTAAAGAAACGATAAGCCACTTGGAAGCCTACTGCAAGAATTTAGAAGCGGAAAATGAGTCGCTTTCCAACCGATTGGCGATCAAAGAAGAACCCATAATATTGATCATTAATCCAGGAGGGAAGTCTATATGAGCATTAACATTCTAGCCGCAACCAAAGACATGGGCCGGGATGAATGGTTGGAATGGCGCAGGAAAGGAATTGGCGGTTCGGATGTATCCGCAATCGCCGGACTCAACAAATACAAGTCCGCCATTCAGGTCTATCTCGAAAAAATCGGAGAATGGCCCGAAGAAGATGAACAAAGCGAAGCCGCCTACTGGGGAACTCGCATGGAGGATGTAATCGCGGAAGAGTTTCAAAAGAGAACCGGAATCAAGGTCAGGCGCAGAAATGTGATGTTCCGACATCCGAAATATCCGTGGATGATCGCAAACCTTGATCGCGTGGTTATCGGAGAAAATGCGGGACTCGAGTGTAAAACCGCGTCGGAATATCTAAAGGAAGAATGGCAAGGAGAAGATATTCCGAACTCATATATGCTCCAAATTCAGCACTACATGGAAGTTTGCCAATTCAATCATATGTATATCGCGGTTCTGATCGGCGGGAATAAGTTTGTCTGGAAAAAGATCGAACGGGACCAGGAAATGATCGACTACATTATCAAAATCGAAGCGGATTTTTGGAGAAAAGTAGAAACTCGCACCATGCCAATGGCGGACGGTTCTCCCGCCACTACAGAAGTGATGAAAATTCTGTATCCAAAATCCGACCGATCTATTTGCAATCTACCGGACGAAGCAAAACTGTATATCGATCAATACGAAGCATACAAAGCGGAAGAAAAAGAAGCAGCAGAACGGGCAGAGGAAGCAAAGAACCGACTCAAAATGATGCTCGGTGACAAAGAAATTGGATTTGTGAATGAACGGAAAGTCTGCTGGAAAAACACGGCTAAAGGCCGCAGATTCACGATCGAATAGGGGGATAAGCATGGCAACTCAAAAGCAACAGGATTTAAAAAACGCACTTTCTACAGTGGCAGAAAACAGACCGTCACAAGTAGATCCGGCAAAAACCATCGACGGTATGCTCAAAAGATTGGCTCCTCAGATTGCCAGGGCACTACCAAAACACATGACCGCAGACCGTTTGGCACGAATTGCATTAACAACTATACGGCAAAACCCGAAACTTTTGGAATGTACACAAGAATCCCTTATGGGAGCTGTGATGTTGTCGGCTCAGTTAGGACTTGAACCAGGTCCTTTAGGTCACGCTTACTTAGTTCCCTTCTGGGACAGCAAAACAAATTCCACAAACGCACAGTTCCAGATTGGTTATAAGGGAATGATCGACCTTACCCGGCGGACTGGAGAAATACAAACCATTACCGCCAATGAAGTCTACGAAAATGACACCTTTGAAGTGGAATATGGAAGCAATGGACACCTTACACACAAACCGTTCATGCACGGAGAGCGCGGAGACGTGACCAAATATTACGCCTATGCCAAAACAAAAGATGGCGGCGAGTATTTCTACTACATGACCAAAGAGGACGTAATCAAGTATCGCGACAAATACACGAAATCAAAAAACTTTAAAACAGGTGAGATATACGGGCCGTGGGCAACGGAATTCGATGCCATGGCAAAGAAAACCTGCCTGAAACAGATGATCAAATACATGCCGCTATCCGTAGAAGTCCAGCGTCAACTAGCCCAAGACGAAACTGTGAAACTTGATATGGACGAGGATATGACGATGGTTCCAAATGCGGATATTGAGTACGAATATAATCCAGCTACCAATGAAGCGATTGATACACAGAAAGAAACGAATTCAACACCAGGGGCGGAATAATCCGCTCCTGCTAAAACCAAGTGAGGTGGACTGGTTTGGAAAAGATAATGCTAATTGCTTCAATCCCCGCCATACAAACGGCAATAAAAGTTTCAGGTGATGGATCAGCAAGGATCCAACTGGATGTGCCTGCATCAGAAATGGCTCCGCTTATGAAGTTAATCGCCTTCGGAAGAGGGAAAGCGTTGAAAGTAACATTCGAGAAAGATGGTCAATAATGCGGGGAGTGGTTTAACAATGAGGGAGATAAAATTTCGGGCGTGGGATAGCAAAGGATGGATGCGTACGGATTTCAGTCCGTCTATGATTTACGACGTATTAAATATAACGGCCTTTGACTTGATTTGGAACAGCCCAGATTTTGTAAAAATGCAATACACCGGACTCAAAGATCGGAACGGCAAGGAGATTTATGAGGGGGATATCCTCCGCGACGACGAGACGGGATTAAACTTAGTCGTTTGGGACAACGGAGCATACTGGATTCGACCGGTTTATGATGTCGTAGATACTTATATGGAATATTTATCTGATTACAACGAGGTATGCGAAATCATCGGCAACATCTACGAAAATCCGGAGTTGTTGTCCGATGTTTGAAGTCCGGGCGGTACCGAAACCTAGCTACCCAAGAAAAACACTAAAACGCAAATCACGTTCCGAATTCTCTCCCAAAGTCCGCAAGTTAATTCTGGAACGCGACAACTACCAATGTGTCCGGTGTGGCAGAATAGCAGAGCATATCCATCATTGCATCTATCGTTCGCAAATGGGTGGAAATCAACCGTGGAACGGTGCGAGTGTCTGTCTGATCTGCCACAACCTAGCCCATACGAAACGGGAAGTACGAGAATGGTTTGAGCAGTTTAGTGAGCGGTTGAAACAACAATATAACGTGGAGGAATGGGAATGAGTAAAATCTGCAAACATGACATATTAAGGCGCAGTTGTTATACCTGTGACCTTGAAGATGAAGTGAAAGAGTTACGGGAAGAAAACGAACTATACCGCAAAGCGTTGGAGAAAGTAAATTATTACAATTCTGACACAGTAACGAATGATCGCCGTATAAGGCATATTATTGGGCAAATTGTAGACGAAGCCCTGAAAGTAGATAGTAAAAATGCTAAGTAAAGAGGAACGCGATCAAATACGAGAAAGATGGGAAGATTACACGTCATCACTTGTATATGCAGATGATGCGATAACGGATATTCTCATGCTGCTCGATGACCTTGACGCAAAAGACATGGAGATTGAGCGGCTTAAACACCTACAGTACAAAGAGGGGGATGAATAAGCATGAATCTTGTAACTATTGAAAACGAATTAATTCGATTGTTCAACGAACGTAAGGAAGCTGTGAAAAATCATGAAAATTTCATGAGTCAAAACATGAAAGAAATAGAAGAATTAAAACGCCAGAAGGAAATGTGCTTGAAAGGTATTGATCTCAACAAGATCAAAATTGCGGAGTCTCTCTTGCGGGTAAAAGGATTGAGTTATGGTCAATATAACGACCGTTGTGTAACCGAAGCGATTAAAGATATTGCCCAAGGCGCGCCAAAGATGTCAGAAGGGTATTTCGGAGTCAAAAATTATGCTCACTGGACACACCAAGAAAGCGATCATCCGTATGGATACGGACCAAGACATGGTTCAATCGTGTTTTCAGTGGGATTAAAGAACCCCAAAGAAAAACTGACAGAAGAGCAGAAAGAATGTTGTTTATATTATCTAAACCTTTTACGAAATAGAGAAATGCGTGAAGCAATTGTAAAGAAAGACATGATGGATTAGTTCAAGCAATTAAACTAACGAAAGCGAGTGGTTATAGATGGCTAAATTTGTATTCTTTTGCAACACGGGTTTTGCTGGAGCAAACCATAGAGAAATAATTGAAATTCCAGACGAAGAATTGGTCGGTCTATCTGACGACGAGAAACAAACCCTGCTACAAGAAGCGGTTGAAGAATGGGTGTGGAGTAAAATCGATGTCGGTTTTTGCGAAGTTGGAGAGGATGATGAGGAATACGGGGTAAAGAGGGAATAAGGGATGAGTAGATTGGAAGAAATCAAAGCGAGATTCGCTGACGCACCAATCGACATGGCATATCTAATTTTCAGAGTAGAGAGGTTGGAGAAAGCGTTGGACGACATTTTATACCACTACCCGACACCAATAGATATTGAACTTGATTACGAGAAAGCCTATAGCGAGATCAAGGAAATCGCCAAGCGAGCAAAGGAGGAGTCCAATTGAAACTCATAGCCTGCGGTGAAGGCAGGAAGAGGGTGAGTGTTGTTTGAGGATGCTTGATTTGTTTAGTGGAATTGGAGGCATTTCGCTTGCAGCTAGTTGGGCTGGTATTCAAACAGTAGCTTTTTGCGAAATAGATCCGTTCTGTCAAAAGGTATTAGCGAAACATTGGCCTGATGTACCAATTTTTGATGATGTGCGCAAAATCAATCGAAATGCGCTTATTGAAAGGGGAGTGATGAAAAATGTATCCGAACCAGCAATTGACCTTATTTGCGGCGGATACCCATGACCTTGCCAACCCTTTAGTCTTGCCGGGGAGCGACGAGGCGCGGAAGATGACCGTCACCTCTGGCCGGAAATGTTTCGCATTATACAAGAAATCCGGCCCTCTTGGGTGCTTGGTGAGAATGTTGCTGGACACATCAGTTTGGGGCTCGACGATGTGTTATCTGACTTGGAAAGCATCGGCTACGAAGCACAAGCGTTTGTTATTCCGGCTTGTGCCGTCAACGCACCGCACAGAAGGGACAGGGTTTGGATTGTGGCCTACTCCAACAGCAAACTATGGAAAGAATATAACGTTACCGCCGTCAGCAAGGAATTGGGATTCAGTTCCTGGGGAGATTTTGCGAAGATTTTTCCCAACTCCTACGGCGAGTCAGGATTACAAGCCTATTCGACCATTAGCACCGTCGGAAGCGAACGGAACACATGGAACGATGCTAGTCGGGGCGATTGGAGAAGCATACCCGGAACTTATTGGGATGTATTTGAATCCCCAATTTTCGGAGTGGTTGATGGGCTTCCCGATCACATGGACCGAGTTGCCGCGCTCGGAAACGCTGTAGTACCTCAACAAGTCTACCCCATCTTAAAAGCCATTGCAGAAATTCAAAAAGGAATGGAGGAAATTGCTTGAACAGGGGTGATTCTATGAAACTCATAGCCTGCGGTGTACGAATCAACGGGAAGTGGAAGAAAGTTGTGTTTGCGAAGTGAAACTGCCATAGAGAGGGATGGCATATATGGCAAGACCGGTCAAAGAAGGAATGGATTACTTCTCGCATGATACGGACGCGGTCAATGACGAGAAGATTGAGGCGCTTAGGATGCTATACGGAAATGATGGGTACGCTTTCTATTTCATCCTGTTGGAGAGGATCTATCGAACAAACGATTTTGAACTAGACATTTCTGACGCAGAAACTATTCAGATACTCGCCAAAAAAGTAGGAGTAACGGAAGAAAAATTCCATCAGATATTACAGTCAGCTTTGAAGTGGAATTGTTTTGATCGTGAAGCCTACGAAAAAAGGAGGGTGCTAACGAGTTCTGGCATTAAAAAAAGGGCAGCGACAATCATCGAAAAACGCGCTGCCATGCGGGAAAAATACCGCAAATCGAAGTTAGTAGTTTCTGAATCAGAAACCACACAAGAAACTATACCAGAAATCCCACAAGTAAAGAAAAGTAAAGTAAAGAAAAGTAAAGTAAATAAAAATATATATTCTTCGGATTACACACCTGAGTTTGAACAATTTTGGATTCACTATCCCAAGAAAGTGGAAAAGCAGGCGGCGTTTAAAAAGTGGTGTGCCAGACTGAATGAAAAAGATTCTCCTACTGCTGAAAGTTTAATTGAGGCCGCCAAAAATTATGCGATATTTTGTGCGAATGAAAAGACGGAATTTCGATTCATCAAACACCCTAAAACATTTCTTGGGCCTAGTAAGCCATATGAAGATTATTTGCAAGCAATACCAATCAAACAAGCAAGCGAAACAAAATCAGGGACGAAAATACATGATTTCCGATCAGAATACGTCGATAAACTCAAAAAGGCGGGATTGAAATGAACCGATTAGAAGCGTTAGCGATCCTAGCACAAGAGAATCAACTTAGACCGCGTCATATACAGATCATCGAGCAGTTACTAAGCGGCAAGAACCTGACGGAAACAGCGGAAGAATTAGGGATCAGCTACAGAACTGCCAAAAATCACATGGAGCGTATATATAGCCTAGGCGGTTGGCGCAACTTCCACCAGGTAGCCAGTTCCATCATGGACATCATGGAGCGGTAGTTATGATTCGGTTGATTCAGGCGTTCGCTGATCTGGGGTATGGGCGAAAAGAGCAGGAACAAGCGATTGCCGAAGCATTAAACGAATCGAAACATATCAGCAAACTCTCACAGCAAGAGATCAAGCGAGTTCTAAAACATATCGGCATCGATGAGGAATACGACGATCTGCTCAAGCGATTGGTCACAGGTGCGGAATACTTGGAACGCGAGGATTTGACACCGCAGCAACGAGAAAAGGCACAAAAACGATACGACGAGTTAGATATGAGATTTCGGAATTTGAGGGGGTGGGTGTAGTGAATTATGACGATTTTATCAAGTCAAAGCAAATTGAAGTTCAGCCTACGGGGTTTGAAGCGAAAGAACTGCATCCTGCATTGTTCCCTTTCCAGCGTGATATTGTCCGATGGTCGTTGAAAAAAGGGAAAGCTGCCATATTCGCGGGGACGGGATTAGGGAAAACGATCATGCAAACGGAATGGGCCGAACAAGTCCATCGGCATACAGGAGAAAACATTTTAATGCTTGCCCCTCTCGCTGTGGCCTCGCAAACCGTGCGAGAAGGGCAGAAGATAGGCGTTTACATCAATCTGTGTAGGGAACAGAAAGATGTGAAGCCTGGACTCAATATAGCAAACTACGAAATGCTGCACAAATTTGACATGGAAAAGTTCGTTGGAGTTGTATTGGACGAATCCTCAATCTTAAAAGCCTATGATGGGAAAATGCGTAATCTGATTATCGATTCTTTCAGGCAAACACCGTTTAAATTGGCCTGTACAGCAACGCCTGCACCGAATGACTACATGGAGCTTGGGAACCATGCAGAATTCTTGGGTGTTATGAGCCGTACCGAAATGCTGTCCATGTTCTTTGTGCATGATGGGGGAGACACCAGCAAATGGAGATTAAAAGGCCATGCGCAGAGCAAATTTTGGGAATGGGTCGCATCATGGGCGGTGCTTTTACGAAAGCCGTCAGACTTGGGATATGAGGATGGAGAGTTTAATCTTCCGCCATTAAACGTACAGGAACACATCGTTGAAGCCGATTCGATGGAAGGGCATCTATTTCCCGTTGAGGCACTGACGTTGCAAGAGAGACAGCAGGCAAGACGTAGCACGATTGAACAACGGGTAGAAAAATGCGCGGAGATTGTAAACAGTACAGAAAAGCCATTTCTGGTGTGGTGCGATTTAAACAAAGAATCCGAACTGCTGACAAAATCAATACCAGACGCAGTGGAAGTGAAGGGATCTGATTCTCCGGAACACAAAGAAAAATCCATGCTTGATTTCGCGGAAGGTAAAATCCGTGTTCTGGTCACAAAACCGAGTATTGCGGGGTATGGAATGAACTGGCAGCATTGTGCGGATATGGCGTTTGTCGGTCTTTCAGATTCGTTTGAACAAGTCTTTCAGGCGATCCGAAGGTGCTATCGGTTCGGTCAAAAAAATCCGGTCAATGTCCATATGATCATCAGCCAGTTAGAGGGCGCGGTAGCATCCAATATCAAGCGCAAAGAAAACGACTTTGAACACATGGCGAACGAGCTGGTGAAATACACACAAAAGATCACGAAAGAAAATATCCAATCTACCAAACAAGAAAAAACGGATTATAAACCGCAAGTGAAAATGTTAATTCCGGATTGGTTGAGGGGGAACGCGGCATGAATGTATTGGATCAGAAGATTACAGAACATTATGCGCTTTACCACGGCGATTGTGTGGAAGTGACAAAGGGTATACCGGACAATTCGATTCACTTCTCCATTTTCAGTCCTCCGTTTTCGTCGCTGTATACCTATTCCAACAGCGATAGAGACATGGGGAATTGTAAAAATGATGACGAGTTTATGATTCACTTTCAGTTCCTTGTGAAAGAACTCTATCGGGTGACGATGCCGGGCAGACTTGTGTCGTTTCACTGCATGAATTTGCCAACATCAAAACAGCATCACGGTTTCATCGGGATTCGGGATTTTCGCGGGGATTTGATTCGTGCGTTTGAGAAAGAAGGATGGATTTTTCATAGCGAGGTATGTATCTGGAAAGACCCGGTTACGGCTATGCAGAGGACAAAAGCATTAGGACTCCTGCACAAAACGATCCGAAAAGACAGTAGCATGTCGCGTCAGGGGATACCAGATTATCTGGTGACGATGAGAAAGCCGGGCGTAAACCTTGAGCCAATTTCACATACACACGAAGAATTTCCGGTCGAACTCTGGCAGAGGTACGCGTCTCCTGTATGGATGGACATAAATCCATCGAACACTCTGCAATATATGTCGGCGAGAGAGAACGAGGATGAACGCCATATATGCCCCTTGCAGCTAGACGTAATAGAGAGGGCGTTGATGCTGTGGAGCAATGAAGGGGATACGGTTTTCTCACCGTTTGCAGGTATTGGCTCGGAAGGATACACCGCTATCAAAATGGGACGTAGATTTGTGGGCGTGGAGCTGAAAAGAAGCTACTACGAATTGGCGAAAAAGAATCTGGACAGCGCCGTATCAGCAACAAAGGAACTGACAATTTTTGATCTGATGGAGGGGAGCGAAGTTGAAAGCGTTGGATAAGGTTGATAGCCCTGAAATACTCGCTATGCTTCGTGAAACCAAAAACTGCCTCAATTGCGGAAACAGGATCCCGAGAGGGCATAGATTCAAAATCAAACAAGGGTACTGTTCGGCTCGTTGCTACTACGAAAAGCCGCCCAAAATGGCCTATCTGGAATATCGCTTTGGTCTACCGATACGCGACATACTCGTGGAGACGCTGAACAGTTCGGAAGCCAGCATGGAGATCAAGGCACAACTGCTCGGGATTCCGAAAAGAAGGCTGTATTACTGGATCGAAAAGTTAAACATTCGCCGGGCGGTGGTGTGGAAATGAATTTAAACGAACTGGCTGTACAAGCCAAAACAGACGAGAGGGCATTTGAGAGGCTATTGAATAACGGGGTACGCTGGATGATCCGAGAAAAAGCGAAAAACTATGCCTGGATAGATGGCTACGACGAGGCATATCAAATGGCAAGACTTGCGGTGTGGGAAGCGGTGAACAGTTATGATCCGGGAAGAGAATCTGGCTTTTACAACTTCGCTGTCCGAGTTATCACAATGCGCATGGTGGATTATGGACGCTCGTGCTTTCGCGATAAGCACAAGTTTATTCGGCGAGCTGAACCGTTGGAATGGGAGGATGAATTCGGGGAGATTGTCCATCATCCGGAAGCATTTTACGAGTTAAACTTTAACGCAGGTGTTTTTCGTCAAGAGTGCATCCAAACCATCCGAGATGCAGGATTGACGGAACTTGAAAAAGTGGCATTGCAGAAATGGATAGATCGTGAATCGTATGAGTGCTCCAAAAGTTTGGATAATGCGATACAGAGAGTCAAAAGAAAACTCCGGAAAAACGAACGGCTACAACAACTGTATCAAGAAATCGGGTGAAGGAGAGGATGACATGATTCGCTTACTATTCGGAGCGGCAACTGTAATTTGGGTATTTTGTGCAATGGTAGAGATTAATCGACCAGAGCGCAATCTTTGGAGAGTGGCTGGGGATACGGGGATGGCGTTGATCTGCGCGGGGTTGATGTTGGGATGAAGATCACCATTCCCGGCACATTGCCAACTATGAACGAGATTATTGACGTGTGTAAGAAGCATTGGGCGAAATACTACGACATGAAAACCATCAACACGTACGTAGTTAAATTTGCAGCAAAGAATCTACCGCACATGAAACGGATTAACCTCACGATTCACTGGTACTGCAAAGACAAGCGTCAGGACAAAGACAACATCATGGCCGGCACAAAGTTTATATTGGACGGATTGAAAGAAGCCGGCGTAATCGAAAATGACGGATGGAAACAGATCGGAGATATAAACAATCGCTTTTACGTGGATAAGGAAAATCCAAGAATTGAAGTGGAAGTGGAGGAGATTGCATGAAAGGCGAACTGAAACAAATGTGTAACTCATGTGGCGAGGTATTCCCTATGGATTGGACATGTGCAATGCGAAATGAAGGCAATGGAGAGTGGTCAACATACCACCTGTATTGCAAACCACCTGAAAAGAAATGTGAGGATTGCGGGTTACATCGAAACGTATGTGATGAATGCCGTGAATTACCGGATGAGGAGGCATAGCCCATGAACCAATGCCCACTCTGCCACGAGGTCGTTGAGATACTGACAAACTATCATTGCCAGACCAAACATGGGATAAGCAAAAAGGAAATTGTCAAGAAGTACGGGGAACCAAAATATTTCGAGCCGCACACATCGAGAGAATTGAGTGATTGGCTCAAAGAAAACACTGTCTTTGTAGGCAAGAAGGATTTTGATATACCGCAGGCAGCGGTAAGGATGGTATACAAAAAGTTTTGAGGGGGAACGATGATGAACCTAACCAACCGTCAAAACGAAATCCTTGACTATATCAAGCAATATATCGCAAAGAAAGGCTACCCACCAACATGCCGGGAGATAGGAAAGGGAATCTATCTTTCCACTTCATCGGTGCATAAACATTTGGCAACCCTGGAAGAAAAAGGAGTCATACAGCGGGATCCAGAAACACCAAGGGCGATAAGGGTATTAGTTTAGCGCACTATAACCAATCTGTGAGAGGGTGGTTGTATGAAAGTAGACTATGAAAAACTGGTGACAGATTTGAAAAACGCAAACGAAAAAGCGGTTATCGAAGCAGAAAAATATGACGATGGTGGGTCAGCAAATCTGGATAGAGTATTTCTGCGGATTCCGGGAGCACGTGAGTCAAAAGTCTTAGAAGCGATTAAACAGGCTGGATTATATTGCCGATCAAAAAGGCAATGGATCGGGACGGGGTATTTTATTTCTCCGACTGTAAACGGACAAGGCAACAAACGTTATATCGGCGTTGAGACAATGAGCAAACATCTTAGAGAATGCGGTTGGGATACATTGGTATTTGCGAAGATGGATTGACGGATTTTGGCACACACCAACTTAGAGAGGGGTTGGCGTTATGCAGGCAGTACAGGACAACTATGATCGCATCGAGGCACAGGTAATTGAGCAGTTGAGCGAGTACAACACGATTGTAGGCAGGATCAAGATTTTGGAGAAGTACCCGATTGGGAACGGTTTATATCTGACCGAACCCTACAGCGAGGATGACAAATTGCAGGCCCTTCATAAGCAGTTGAAGGGTCTCCCCTCCCACATGTATTTGAGCCGGAGAGAACAGAAACTAGAGAGCGTGGCAAACGCATATATAACCCGGCATCCGGCAGGCACAAAAAGCCAGTTGTACGAGGTAAAAAGTGTTCGGACGCTGGATGATGATGACAAAAAGCTGCTCAAAGAGCTGGGTAGCAAGATTGAAAAGGTGATTGATGCTAGGCATGGAACTGTCGATGGGTATGAGGGGGCATTACAAAGGGTTGCGGAGTTGCAAGAGTTGCAGCAGAAGAAAGAGTGGATTGACGATATTCTTAAAACAATGGCGGAATACAAGCCGCATTACAGTGAATTGCTTATTCTTCGCTATATCCAATGCAAAGATGTAGAGGCGGTTTGTAACCAAATCCCGACTTCAAGAGCCAACTACAAACGGTGGAGGCCAATGGCGATTAAGGAATATGCCAAATTAGCAGGAATTGAATGAGCCAAAAATGAGCCAAATGTGAACCTTTAATTATACCACATAGGAAGAATTTGACGTTATAATGATTATAGTGGACAAAGTGTCCGAAGGGACAAGAGTCCAAATACGTTACACATTTTGGTTTCCCCCGCGCCGGTTTATACCGGCGTTGAGGTTCCAAAGATAGCGAACTGGACGAAAGGTTGCGATATTGGATTGTGACTGCATCGAAAGGTTTGACGTGGAACCTGAACGCTGTGATGAACAGCAGGTAAGTCCTCTGCCTATAGTGAAGCTGGTTTGGTGAAACGGGGAAAACCTCCTAGTTTGAGGCATCCGTGATCTGTATGGTAGGCCGCGTAACCAGTGGGTATCACAATGCGAGTTCCCCGGTCTTGATGGCAGTGGCACAATGAGTGCCGCCACTATTACCTGAAACCATGACCTCTTCGGTCGTGGGAGGTTGGACGTATGTAACGACTAGGGAATGGGGCGGTACAACTAATTTTCTCCCTCCTCTTATCCAGGCATCTGAGCCGATCAGGTGCTAATCTTTTTGATGAGGTGTTTAATGAGCAAATTCGACTGTTGAAATATGAACATCATCGAGCACGATGGCGGCATCATTTAGAGCGGTTGATAGAGTTGGTTGGATAGGAGGAAGAAAGATGAGCCTGTTTGTTCTATTTTGGATATTCTTCATTTATACGATGGGATTAAGTACGTCCGTGTTATTTCTGTGGACAAAAGGATACAAGTGGACCTGGGGAAGCAATGCAATCTTTTTCTCTGGTGCGATATTTGGATACTTACTAGGACTACTTAAAATGATTCATGGGTGATCGGATAATGTCTCATGTCCACTCACGAAAAACAAAACGAGCAAAAATGATCAAAATTCACGGGTAAATATCCACTCACAGAGGACATACATATTAGAAGGAATTTTCTGACCGCTTATAGAAAGAGTAAGTGGGGAGGTGATTATGATGAATCTTGATATAACAACCAAAAGAGAAGAATTGGAAAAGTGGACTAGAGAACTTGATTCAGAGTTAAATCAATTGGAAGATGAATTGGATGCTGCTAATAAGGAAATTGCAAAATTACGATTAAGACAAACTGTTTTAGGTGACGCGATTGACTTTTCTAAAATACAGCAAAGACATTTTATCGTACCGAAGTTAGAAGAAGAATACAGAAATATTGGCTCATTAGTTGAACAAAAAGAGAAACAAGTTGATGAAGCGAGAAATAATTTAAACCAACTTCAACAGTACACTCAAACATTAACAGATGTAATAAATACAATTCTTGAACAACAACTTAAGCGCTAAGCACCTTCGGGTGCTTTTTCTTTTTAAAAGTAGGTGAGCGAATGCCATGCAGACCGAAAAAGCCATGTAGTCATCCACGTTGTCCTGAACTAACAACGGAACGGTACTGTGACACCCACCGCAAACAAGAGCATCGATCATACAAACAAAGGCGTACGGATAAAGAGGAGCAAGCCTTTTACAATAGCAAAGAGTGGCGTGTACTCCGTAGCATGAAGCTACGACGAGATCCGCTATGTGAAGAGTGCCAACGGCAAGGCAGACTGATACCTGCTGTGCTAGTCGATCATATTCAACCGATCAAGCAAGGTGGCGCAAGGCTGGATATGGACAACCTACAGAGCTTATGCAGAGCCTGCCACAACGCCAAGACGGCGGCAGAGCGGGGATAGGGCAGGGGGTATAAAATCCTTGCGGAATAAGGCTTAGGGGTCGGCGCGGGCCGCTTCCGTACATGAATTTCGTTTTATTTTGCAAAGGGGGTGACATAATATGGGACGAAAAGCACAGCCGATTGCACTGCAACTGCTCAAAGGCAACAAAAACAGACTCACCAAGCAGGAGATCGAGCATCGGCAATCGATCGAGGAAAAACTTAAACCTAAAAAAGATGCTGTTAAACCTCCCGTCTGGCTGAATGACGTTGCTAAAAAAGAGTTCAAGCGAATCGCTAAAGAGTTGATGGAGCTTGATCTGATTACAAACGTGGACATTAACGCGTTGGCGGCATATTGTGACGCTTACTCCGACTACGTGGAGTGTACAAAGATCATCCAGGACGAAGGACTGATGGTCGAGTATACCAACAAGGCGGCTGAGACAAACAAAGTCCCTCACCCCCTGTTGACGAAAAAGAAGCAACTGCATGAGCAGATGAAGTCGCTAGCAACAGAGTTCGGTTTGACACCATCCTCAAGAGCAAAACTTGCCATGCCGAAGCTGGATGAAAAACCGAAGTCCGAAGAAGAACGAATGTTTGGTGATGCATTGTGATCGAAGAACTTATTGAACGCGTTGTTCACTATGCGCAAGATGTTATTGACGGACGGATTACAGCCTGTAAGAAGCATCGACAGGCGTGCGGGAGATTCATACAAGACATCGAACGCAGTCAGGTGGACGGATATCCATTCGAGTTCGATGTAGATGAATTATATAGGTTCTATCGCTGGTCACGGATGTTTAAACATACGAAAGGCATATTAGCAGGGCAGGCAATCGAGTTGACGGACTTTCAGTTATTTCTTATCGGGAACATTTTCTGCTGGAAACGAAAGGAAAGCGGATTAAGAAGATTCCGCAAGGCTTATATCCAGTTAGCGCGAAAGAACGCAAAGTCTCAACTGCTGGCTTTGATCTCCAGCTATGAGTGCTTCATCTCGCCGGAACAGTCGGAAGTGTATATTGCTGGTTGGGGCCGGGAGCAGTCCAGTATCGTTTATAACGAAATCCTGTCACAGATCCATGCAGCAGAGTTGTTGAAAGGCAAATTCTCAGACTCATACGGACGGATTCGGCATACGAAAAGTGGTAGCATCATCCAACCGCTGTCAAAAGAGGCACGTAAGACTGGCGATGGTAAAAATCCAAGCCTGGCCGTGATTGATGAGTACCACGTCCACGAAACAAGCGAGATTTATGATGTTCTAATCTCTGGTATGGTGGCCCGTGCGAATCCGCTAATTGTGATTATTACAACTGCCGGATTCAATCTTGATGTGCCTTGTTTCACGGAATATCAGTACGTGTCAAGTATTCTCGAACCTGATTCTCCAATTGAAAATGACGAGTATTTCGTTATGATCTGTGAGTTGGATAAGGATGACGACATCAAAGACGAACAGAATTGGATCAAGGCCAATCCGATTGTAGCTACCTATGAGGAAGGTATGGACTTCTTACGAGGCGAACTACAAGCGGCGCTCGATGTGCCGGAAAAGATGCGGAACTTCCTGACCAAAAACATGAATCTCTGGGTTGATCAGAAGGACAACGGATACATGCCGATGAGCGAATGGCGTGCTTGTGCAGTTACAGAAAAGATCGATCTTGACGTGCGGGAATGCTACATCGGCGTAGACTTATCCAAGAAAATAGACTTAACCAGTATCGGCGGCGTTATCCCGTTGGGGGATGGCCGTTTTTATGTTTGGTCACATAGCTTTATCCCGGAAGATACGCTGGCAATAAAGCGTAAGACAGATAAAGTTCCGTATGATCTATGGGCGAAACAAGGTTGGCTGACGGTAACGCCGGGTGCTGTAGTAGACTATCGATTTATCCATACGCACATCAAAAAACTAGAGCAAGATAATCTCTGGACCATCAAAGAAGTCTGCTATGACCCATACAATGCAACTCATTTCGCACAAGAAATGGAATCGGATGGATACACGATGGTGGAGATCCGACAAGGGGTTCGTACACTTTCTGAACCTACAAAATTTTTGCGGGAATTGGTACTGTCGAGGAAACTCATTCATGACGACAACCCAGTACTTACTTGGTCGGTAGGGAATGCGGTTGTACGACAAGACCACAACGAGAATATCATGTTAGACAAAGACAAGTCCACAGATCGGATTGACCCGATTGCGGCGCTTATAAACGCTATGGTCAGGGCTATGCTTGATGAGGACACCACATCGGTTTATGAAGATCGCGGCATAATTCTGCTGTGAGGAGGTGAACAAAACTGAGAGCGCCAAAGTTTTTACGAGAATTGCGGTCAGCCATATCCGCGCTTGCAAATCCACAATCTTGGCTGATTGAAACGCTTGGCGGCGGACAAGTCAAATCGGGCGTAAGAGTCAATGAATGGACAGCCATGCAATCCACGGCTGTTTTTGCTTGTGTTCGTATTCTAGCTGAGTCAGTCGCATCGCTCCCCTTGCCGGTTTACGAACGGTTGCAAGGTGGTGGAAAGCAAAGGGCACCGAACCATCCTTTGTATCGAGTGCTTCACGACATGCCAAACCCAGAAATGACATCTTTTGCTTTCCGAGAAACCATGATGGCGCATGTGTTGCTGTGGGGTAACGCATACGCTGAAATTGAACGGGACGGTGCCGGTCGAATTGTTGCTTTATGGCCTTTGCTACCGGATCGAACGCAAGTGTACCGTAATATGCAGACTCTACAGTTGGAATATTTAACCGTTTTGCCGGATGGTAGACAGATCATTTTGCCTGCTTTTCAGGTGCTGCATATACCGGGACTTGGGTTTAACGGAATTGTTGGTCATTCTCCAATTCGTATGGCAAGAGAAGCGGTCGGATTGGCGTTAGCAACGGAGGAATTTGGCGCACGATTCTTTGGAAACGGAGCGCAGTTGAACGGTGTTCTCGAACATCCTGGTAAGCTGGGAGACACTGCTCATAAAAATTTGAGAGAGTCTTTTGACGAAAAATATTCCGGGCTGTCTCAATCTCACCGCGTGATGATTCTGGAAGAAGGCATGAAGTACAACCGGATCGGGATTCCTCCGGAAGATGCACAGTTTTTGCAGACAAGGAAGTTCCAAATTGCAGAAATTGCCCGTTTGTACCGCGTGCCACTTCATATGTTGCAGGACTTGGAACGTGCGACGAACAACAATATCGAGCATCAATCTCTGGAATTTGTGGTTCATAGTCTTAGGCCTTGGTTGGTACGGTGGGAGCAGGCGATATTATCAAAATTGCTGACACCGCAAGAACAGGACATATACTTTGCGGAATTTCTGGTTGACGGGTTATTACGCGGGGACATCAAAAGCCGATATGATGCCTATGCCGTTGGACGACAAAATGGTTGGTTGAGTGCCGATGACATTCGCGAGATGGAAAACATGAACCCGCTTCCGGATGGAAAAGGAAAAATCTACCTTGTAAATGGAAATATGGTGCCAACAGATCAAGCCGGTCAACAAACTCAAACCGGACAACAAACTCAAACAGGTTGAGCCGATGAAGGGAGGTGAGCAAGGGTGAAGATTGAACGTCGTGAAATACCGATATCAGACGTAGAAGTTAGGACAACCGAAGGACAAAACACCGTAATTTCCGGTTACGCGGCCCGTTTTGACAAATTATCAGTTCCGTTGTGGGGGTTTCGGGAGCAGATTCGCAAAGGAGCTTTCGAAAACTCTGTCAGAAACAACAATGTGAAGGCGCTATGGAACCACAATTCGGACATTCCGCTGGGAAGCACAAAAAACGGAACCCTGAAACTGCAAGAGGACGATCAAGGTTTGCGTTTTGAATTGGAACTTCCGGAGTCGAATTGGGGGCAATTTGCTGCCGAAGCAATAAGGCGCGGCGATGTGGAAGGTGTTTCCTTTGGTTTTCAGGTCAAAAAAGACGAGTGGGACAAATCTGACCCGAAAAACGTCATCCGAACACTGGTCGAAGTAGACTTGATCGAGATTAGCCCGACTCCTTTTCCCGCGTACCCACAAACAAGCGTTGGAGTTCGCTCTTTGCAAGAGGTGTTTGAAGAAAACGTCAAAATACCACCTGAAACACCGCAAAGAAGCCTTGAAGTATTGAAAAAACGTATAGATTTGGCTGAAAAAGCCGTCTAAAACCGATAAAATAGGCGGTTATTTTATTTGGAGGTGTTGAAAGTGAGAAATATCATCGAAATGCGCCAACAGCGTGCCGCATTGGTACAGCAAGCGAGAGACATTCTGAACAAGGCAGAATCAGAAAATCGGGACCTGACAGCCGAGGAAACGCAGGAATATGACCGCATTATGGCAGATGTTGACCGTCGTGCGGCTGAAATTGAGCGCGAAGAACGCTTGCAAGGCATCGAAAACGAATTAACTCGCAGCAGTCGCACGGTTGTGGTTGATCCGAACGCCGTACCGAACCAACAAAGAGCAGATCAAAAGCTGCATGAAACGGACGAATATCGTTCTGCTTTCTGGCAAGCGGTCCGTCAAGGTCAAAACGCGCTAGATCATGAACAAGTTCGCATGCTTCTTGATCCAGAAGTACGCGCGTTGGTTACGCAAACCAATACAGCGGGCGGCTACTTGGTGCCGAACGAGTTTGAAAGGACGCTGGTTGAAAAATTGCTTCCTTTCAATGTTATGCGCGGACTGGCAACTGTCATTACAACCAGTAGCGGAACTACGCAGATTCCTGTTGAGTCTGATTTTGGAACGGCGCAATGGATCGGCGAAGGTGCGGCGTATACAGACACTGATTCAACCTTCGCACAAGTGACTTTGAGCGCTTATAAACTGACAACCATGATCAAAGTCAGTGAGGAATTACTCAATGATTCCGCGTTCAACATTGACAATTACGTGGCTTCCGCATTTGCTCGTCGTATGGGTACTACGGAAGAGGCCGCTTTCGTCAATGGCGACGGAACCGGCAAGCCGACAGGCGTTGTATCTGGTGCCACACAAGGAAAGGTTGGGGCAACAGGTCAAACCACGTCTGTAACGGTGGATGATATCATCGACTTGTATCACTCGCTCAAACGGCCATACCGTCCGACTGCTACATGGATGTTGGCGGACGCAACGGCAAAAGCCATCCGTAAGCTGAAAGATTCCACCGGTCAGTTCATCTGGCAACCAGGATTGCAGGCAGGTCAACCGGATCGTCTTTTGTCTCGTCCGGTAGCCATTTCTGACAACGTACCGGCGATGGCGGCATCCGCGAAATCGATTCTGTTTGGCGACTTCTCGTACTACTGGATTGCAGACCGACAAGGAACGGTTATGCAGCGTCTGTCGGAATTGTACGCAGCAAACGGACAAGTTGGTTTCCGGATGTTCAAGCGTACAGACGGCAAACTGATTCTGCCGGAAGCAGTAGTGTACTATCAAAACAGCGCAACCTAATAGAGATCAGGCGGTTATATGCCGCCTTTTTCTCTTGATTGGAGGTGTCACATGAAAGTAAAAATGCTGACAAGTATCGCAGCAGAAGATTGGTCATATGCGATCGGCGAGACAGTGGATTTGGACGACGAGCAGGCCGCTGCATGGATAGAAAGCGGACTCGCGGAAACTGCGGATGCCGAACAAGTCAAGAAAGCACCGGCTCGCAAGAAAGCAGGTGATGCAAATGGCGCTGAAGCTGATAACAGCACCAACGGAGGAACCGATAGCGCTGAATGATGTAAAAGGCTACTTGCGCATTGACGGAACCGACTTCGACGCTCTGTTGACCGGTCTAATTAAAGCAGCCAGAGAATACTGTGAAGCATTCCAGAATCGTGCATACGTCACGCAAACATGGGAAATGTCACTGGATGCGTTTCCAGACCTGCCTTTGAAGCTGCCAAAGCCGCCGTTGCAGTCGGTTGTGAGCGTGAAATACACCGATCAAAACGGCGTTGAAAGCGTATTTGCACCATCCAATTACCTTGTAGATCCAGTGTCCGAACCCGGCAGACTTGCGTTCGCCTATGGAAAAAGCTGGCCATCCGTCACACTTCAACCGGTAAACGCGGTAAAAATCCAGTTTGTAGCAGGTTATGGTGCAGCTGCAGCAGTTCCGCAAGCGGTCAAAACAGCCATGATGCTCTATATCGCGCATCGATTTGAGAATCCGGACGGAGACGATGTACCGGAGGCGGTTCATTCGCTTCTCTGGGCGGAGAGAGTGGTGCCAGTATGAAAATTGGACTGCTAAGAAACCGCGTGACAATCCAAAAACTGACGCAAACGGATGACGGCATGGGCGGATATACGGAAGGATGGGGAGTCGTTGCGACTGTTTATGCATCTGTCCATCCGCTAAAAGGACGGGAACTATTTGACGCACAGCAGGTACGGGAGCATATGACGCACCGCGTGACAATCCGGTATCGCGTAGACGTTACGCCAGATATGCGGGTTCTGTTTGGCGCAAAGGTGTTTAACATCCGGTCTGTTATCAATGTAGAGTCCAAAAACAGGGAACTGCAACTGCTTTGCGAGGAGGTGTGAAGCATGTCGGTAGAAGTAGACGGCTTACAACAACTGTTTTCTGGTCTGGATCGGCTGTCTGACGAAATGCGGGATGCCATCTGGAAGCAGATCAAACAGTCGGCCAAAGAGTTGCGAAAGGATGCTCAATCTCGCGCTCCGGCAAGGGCGGATCAACGCCTGAAAAAAAGTATCCGTGTGCAGTATGACGAGGACGCTTTAGAGGCTGTCATCGGCCCGAAAGTGTTTTACGCGCACTTTTTGGAGTTTGGAACCGTCCAGCAACCGGCACAACCTTACATGACACCGGCATTTGAGAACCAAAAGTCAAAATATCTGGACGCTCTCAAGCGAACCGTGGAGGGATTGCTGTGAAGTCGGCTCTTGGAATACTCCAAACGGCGATTTACAGCCGCCTTAAAAGTAGCTCTACACTCACATCCAAAGCACCCATTTTCGACGCAGTTCCCGAAAATCAGCCGTTTCCGTATGTAACGCTTGGAGACGAAACGGCAAGCGACTGGATGCTTCCGGCGCTTCAAACCGGTCAGGAAGTTGTGACAGACGTGCATATTTGGAGCAGATATCCGGGTTACAAAGAAACAAAAGATTTGATGAGCCTGGTCATTCAGACTCTTACCGAACCGCCGTTAACTCTTGATGGCGGTTTTCATATTTCATACGCCAGAGTGGATTTTCAGGAGACGTTTCGCGATCCGGACGGGATTACTCGTCACGGTGTGGTTCGTTTCCGTTTCAAAATTGCATAGTGAGGTGATGGCAAATGGCAGTTTTAAATGTGCAGGACATAACCGCGAGCGGAATTACGCCTAGCTATACCGCCGCCGCAGCCGCAGGAGATAGTTTTGCAAACGACGGTCAGACCATGCTGCATGTGAAAAACGGCGATACGGCAGCGCATACCGTAACGATCAAAAGTGCGCGACAATGCAATCAAGGATTTACACATGATCTGACAGTATCAGTTGCGGCAGGCTCCGACAAAATGATCGGTCCGTTTTCTCGTGACCGATTCAACGATGATAACGGACGAGTGCAGATCACATATGACGCGGTTACGGGTATGACTGTAGCCGTACTTCAACTCTAATGGAGGTGTTTTCATATGGCATTGAGCCACACAATCAAACTGATGGAGCTGTCTGATGCAAAAATTGCGCAACTAACATCGGACAGCGGAGCTTCACCAGCTTATTCTGCATCAGTTGATCTTCCTGGCATCACAAAAATTACATTGTCACCGAAAGCAGACATGAAAAAGCTGTACGGAGACAGTGCGCTTCTCGATGTATACCAAAAAACAACGGAAGTGGAGCTGGACATTGAGTGTTCGCTGCTTTCTCTTGATGCGCTGAAAGTCATGATGGGCGGCACGGTCACAGATGCGGGTACGACTCCAAGCCAGACCACAACCTACTCATTGCAAGCGACGAACAGCACGCCGCCGTATTTCAAACTGGAAGGCCAATGGACATATGCGGGTGACGGTATTGGAGACGGACACGTTGTACTGTACAAGTGCAAAGTCACTGACCCGCCGCAGATCGATCTGAACGACGCATCCGGCAACTACGGTACTGTGAAGTTCAAGGCTATCGCACTGCCTGCCACATCGAACGGAAAGTGGTTCGATCTGGTACTGAACGAAACGAAAACGGCGATTTCGTAATAGCAAAACGGGCGGCCTAAGTGCCGCCTGATCTTATATTTGGAGGGTTTACGATGTCAAATCTTGCGGATGTTCGTGTGAAATCGGTGCAAGTAACACTCGATAAAGAACGCTCTCTACTCTACGATCTGAACGCCTTTGCGGAGTTGGAAGATAAGTTCGGCAGCATTGACGAAACGCTAGAAAAGGTAGGTAAAGGGAGCATAAAGGCATTACGGGCGGTTCTGTGGGCCGGTTTGTTGCATGAGGATGAAAGCCTGACTGAAAAGCAAGTCGGAAAACTTATCACTTTGGCCGATCTGCAAGAGTTGTCAACGGCTGTCAATCAGGCACTCACCGCCTCCATGCCACAAGTCGAAAAAAAGACAGAAAACCCGCCGGAGAAATAACCGACGGGTGGGATTGGGCTTGGCTATTATATCTCGGTACGGTGATTTTGTGCATGAGTGAAGAAAAATTCTGGCGATGCACACCGCGCAAGCTGTTTGCTTTGGCAGATCGTCACATTCAGGCAAATACTGTCTCGAAGGATAAAGAAAAGCCGTCCGGAGAACCGGAACGGCTAACCGTGCAGGAGTTATTGAGTTGGCGTTAGTTTTTTATCGGCGACCAAAAATATCTCCAAGTGCCGTCATTTGTTTTAGCGAGGTGAATTGTGCCGCGTAATGTTTTATCGCCGTTAAAGGTTAGTATAAACGGAACTTCTGCTGCATTCTGATAAGTTTTCCCTGTTCCGTCTTTGTCAGTCCAGCTTTCTACGATACTCGCTTTATCAACTTTGTAGTCCTTTACATTTGCGAAAATGCCGCCTGCCTTCTTTCGATCTTCAATGAACTGTTCTTTTGTGTATTTTGCTTGCACATCTGGATGCAAATAGCTGTAAAGTTGATCCCACTGTTGAAAAGAGGACATTTTTAAAATGTTTGTGGCGGTATCCTCTGCACTTTCAACTTTCGGTTTTGATGCAGAAGGAGTTGCACTTGAACCGCAACCAGCGATTGAAAAGGCTAAAAACAAAGAAAAAATTGCGAAAAACAGCTTTTTCACTTAGAAACACCTCTTTTGATTATTTTTATATTCGTCTTTATTCCAAATATTACTAGAAAGGCGGTGAAAAATAAATGGAACTTGGTTCGCTTTTTGTAAAACTAGGGCTTGACTTCTCGCAGTTTAAGAAAGGAGTCCAGGATGCAAAAACAACCGTTTCTGATCTCGGCAAAAGCCTTGACAACAGTTTTTCGACCGCTGGACTGTCTAATTATACAGAAACTGTTTCTGGATTGCGAACACGACTTGGAATCCTACGTAATGAACTTAAAACCGTAACTGCTGGTTTGGACGAAACCGACGATAGAGAGCGCATTTTAACAGCTCAAACGGAGTCGTTGTCAAAGCAGATTGAGTTGCAACAGCAATTGGTGCAGAAACTGGCCGATAAATACCAAAAGTTGGCGCAAGAGAAAGGCGAAAACACAAAAGCTACACAGTCCGCAGCGTTGCAATTGTCTAAAGAGCAGAAAAACCTAGCAGAACTCGAAGCACAACTACGACGAACGAGCAATGAGATAAAAAAGCAATCCGACAACTTGAATGATTTGAATAATAAGTATTCATCGTTTGGCAGGGTCGCAGAGATTGTGAAAGGAGCATTGCTATTTTCCGGAATTTACGGCGGATTGCAGATGGTTGCGGATGGTTTTAGAGCCGTGGTTGGTGGAGGAATTGAATTTAACGCCAACATGGAACAAAATCAGATTGCTTTCACGCAAATGCTTGGTTCTGCCGAACAAGCCAAAGCGATGCTGGAAGATCTAACAAAGTTTGCAGCAGATACGCCGTTTGAATTGCCTCAAGTGGAGGATGCAGCGAAAAAACTGCTTGCTTTCGGGTTTGCCGCAGATCAAATTAAGCCAATGCTGACAAGTATAGGTGACGCGGCGGCAGGTCTGGGACTGGGAGCGGAGGGCGTTAACCGTATAACCATCGCGCTTGGCCAGATGCAGGCAAAAGGTAAAGTACAATCTGACGAAATGCTGCAGCTCGTCGAGGCAGGAATACCGGCTTGGGATATACTCGCCAAATCCATCGGCGTATCAACAGCAGAACTGCAAAATATGGTAACAAAAGGCGCTGTTCCAGCAGATCAAGCCATTCAAGCTCTCGTAAAAGGCATGGAAGAACGATTTCCAAACATGATGGATGCACAAAGCAAATCATTCTCCGGCATGATGTCAACCCTTAAAGATAACCTGAACATTACATTTGGGCAGGTTATGCAACCTTTATTTCAGTGGTTGACAGACGTTGCGTTGCCTAAAGCGCTAGACTTAACAACCAAGTTTACCGATGCACTCAAAGAAGGCGGAGCGGTAGAAGCGTTCAAGACTATTCTTCCATCTAACGTGGTGGACGATCTTGTATCAGTCGGAGGCGCTGTAAAAGAAGTGTTCGGCTTCATCAAAGAGAATAGCGAACCAATAATGGCGGCGTTAATCGGAATCGGTGCCGGATTTGCCGTGTTTAAAGGGTATAACGAAATAAAAAACACGGTCCAGGCGATCCAGGAATTGCGAGTAGCATTGATGCTACTTACCGCGTCCAATCCGATTCTGCTAGCCGTGTCTTTGGCAATTGGATCAGTAGCAGCGGCCTCTTATCTTGTCTACCAGCATTGGGATGGGATAAAGGCGTTTTTTGCATCAACGTGGGAGGGTGTCAAGCAAGTATTCTCAAACGCTCTGGATGCTATCGTTGGGTTCTTCAAAACTTGGGGACCGACGATCTTAGCCGTTGCTACAGGGCCAATCGGGCTACTCATTTTTGAAGTCGTAAAGCACTGGGAATCGATTAAGCAAGCGACTATAGAAGCGTGGGATGCCGTTAAAAACTTTGTTGTCAATGCGTTTCAATGGATGTATGACCACAACTACTATTTCAAGGATTTGGTTGATTTCATTCGTAACACTTGGGCCAAAGCCAAACAAGACGCGCAAGAAATATGGCAGGCTATTACAGACACTTTATCCTCTATTTGGGACGCAATCAGCACAAAGGTAAAAGACGTTTGGAATACGATCAGCCAGACCACCATGACAATTTGGTCAACGATTTCCAACTGGCTCTCCGGTTTGTGGGAAAGATTGAAAGGACAAGTCAATAATGCATGGAACGCAATATATGGAGTCATTTCCGGTGTTTGGGAGCGCATTTCATCAGGGTTTAAAAGCTTGATTGATGAGGCTTGGAATTGGGGCGCTAATTTACTCGATACATTCATTCAGGGTTTTCGATCAGCTTTTGATAGATTGGTTGAGTCACTTTCTGATGCAGGTAAAACAATCGCTGGTTATCTAGGCTTTCACTCTCCGACCGAACTGGGAGCAGGGCGCGATGCTGACAAATGGGCACCTAACTTTATGAAGATGTTTACAGCAGGCATACAAGAGAATATGCCGAAACTACAGGAGGTTGTAAATGGTATGGCCTTCTCGTTGAACCCGTCATTGCCAATCATTTCACCAGCTATGGTAGGAAGTAGCTACAATACAAGTTCAAGCACCGTAAATTACGGCGGTATATATATCACGGTTCAAGGCTCCAACGCCTCCGACCAAGCTGACCAACTTATCCGAGAACTGCAAAGACGCGGGGTGAGACTCTAATGGCGCGGCATATTTATATCGCTGGCGTTGATCGTTTTGCGAATGACTACGAAAAAGGTACGCTGTCCATTCAGCAGGCTCTGACGTACCAGATCGACACAGCGGATTTTCATGTACGCGGCGTACAACCGACAGAAGGTGACGAGGTGATCATATCGGATGATTCGCTTGGTCGCCTTTTTGCTGGCATCATCACAAAAGTCGATCTCGCGTACACCACGCCAGACCGATCAACAAATGTGTGGAGCGTACAATGTGACGACTACACGGCGCTGTTAGATCGGCGGCTTGTGGTGGAAACATATGCAAATATGACCGCAGACGCAATATTCCGCGACATCGTTACAAAGTATTGTCCGGGCTTTATCGCAAACGGTGTAAAGGCAGGAGCGCCGACCATCGAAGCCATTTCGTTCGATTACACACCTGTCAGCGAATCGTTTAAACAGTTGTGTGATTATGTTGGATGGCAGTGGCAGCCGGATTATTTCAAAGACCTTTCATTTTATAACGCGGAAAACGTGGCGAGTCCTGCGCCGATTACGTTGAAGCCAGGCGGCTACTTCCGAAATCTCAAACATACCATCGATCAGCAAGGACTAAGGAACCGCGTTTACGTTCGCGGCGGTACAATGCTCTCCGATCCATGGACGTACTCAATCAAAGCGGACGGCGCGGCCAGACAATGGGTTTTGCCGCACAAGCCGCATCAAATTTCCATGACGGTTAATGGTACTGCAGTTCGGGTCGGCATCGAGAATGTCCATGATGAAGCACAATTCGACTACATGATGAACTATGAGGAAAAATACGTACGGGCAAGCAATCAGACAGCAACCATTGCATCCGGAACAACAATCTCATGGACATACAAATACGACCTCGATGTCATCACGATGGTGGAGGACATCCAAAGTCAGCAGGCGATTGCAAAGGTACAAGGCGGTGACGGCGTATATGAGTACGCCATTACAGACGACAGCCTGACCACGATTGATGCGGCGGAGGCGGCGGGAAACGCGGATCTCAGACTGCATGCCAATCCAATCGTGAAAGGTTCCTTCGAAACGGAGATAAGCGGCTGGGCACCGGGGCAACTGGTCACGATCGACCTGCCAGACCGAGGTATAAACGGTACGTTTCTCGTCCAAAAAGTGACGATCACACCGGCGACGGATACGCTGTGGACGTACAAGGTCGAGTATGGCGGTAGACTGTTGGGCATAGCGGACTTTCTCAAAGCGATGCTCTCTGCACAGCAGAAAAAGAAGCTAAACGACACGGCGCTGCTGCACAAATTCGCCTACGGCGCGGAGACTGCCAAGCTGACGGATGAGGTTGTGACGACTTCACGAGCAACCGGCTGGAAGGTGGAGCAGAGTGTGGAGATTGACTCTCTTAAACCCGGTTCGGCTCTTGCATTTAACGGCGCAGATAGTAGTGTCGTTATACCAAACAGTTCTGTATTTAACATGACGAATACATTAACAATTGAGGCAACGGTCATACCGAGAAAAGGAAGAACCGCACCGACTGGGCATGT
This sequence comes from Effusibacillus dendaii, assembly GCF_015097055.1. Classification (NCBI taxonomy): domain Bacteria; kingdom Bacillati; phylum Bacillota; class Bacilli; order Caryophanales; family Alicyclobacillaceae; genus Effusibacillus; species Effusibacillus dendaii. Next base: position 1,379,856 of record NZ_AP023366.1, on the reverse strand, counting down.
GTTATCAAAAGAGTTGGATTATAAGTTTCGAGTTTCACCTGATGGACATATCGACTTTTTATCAACGACGAATAATGCGTGGGCCGTAAAAGGAACGTCAGTTGGAACCATACCGGATGATGCAAGGTCAAATATTGCCGTAACCTATGACGCTTCCATTGGTAAATTACGGTTCTACATTAACGGAGTTTTTGACAGCGAATTTGCTGACTCAGGCGAAATCGTAAATAGCAATTCGTATCTACTCTGCATCGGCGTGAGAGATAATGGAACTCCGACCTATCCTTTTGACGGCATCATAAGCGAAGTACGACTGTGGAATGTTGTCCGCCCTGTAGCCAGCCTGCATGTACCACTTACAGGCAATGAGTCCGGTTTGGTCGGATACTGGAAGCTGAACGATGGAAACGGTACGGTTGCAAAAGATCTAACAATCAACCAAAACCACGGAACAATCTCCAAGTGCAAGTGGGTACAGGAGTTTGCGACTGTAGGCAGTAACGTAAATGTCAGTGATCCGAACGGGATGGAGTACCAAACCAGCGTAGACGGCGGCGTGACATGGAGCGCATGGCAATCGGTCAATCCGGCGCAACGCGATCCGATCACAGTACCGCATCCCTGCCGCCTGCGGTTGAAAGCAAACGGGCGTGTACAAGCACGAAACTGGAAGAAACCATTCGACGAGACTGACGTTGTATGCGGCTTCGTGGAGGTGAGTGCATGATCGCAGTACCAGAGTCAATCGCAATCCGAGGCGATTGGCTTTTTACGTATGAGGATGGAATGGTAATTGAAGCGAAAAACTTGATTACGCAGGCGGGACTCAATTTGCTGGCCAGTCTGCTGATCAACGAACAAAGTAACAGCCTGCCTTTTCATCTGGCCATGGGAATCGGCACAACCGCAGCGGCGGCTGGCGATACCAAACTGCAAACCGAAACATTCCGGAAGATTGTCAGCGCGAAGTCTAGGCAAGCCAACATGGCGCGGATTCGGACGTTTTTGTTATCTGGTGAAGCGAATGGGAATTTCAATGAGTTTGGTATTTTTGTGGCTGGTACGGATGCAAAGGACAGTGGAACGTTGCTGAATAGATTAGTTACGCCGATCAGCAAGACGGCGCAGACGGTGCTGACGGTCGAATGCAGATTGACGTTTACAGCAGGATAGGGGGTGTAGATATTGACGCTAAACGCTTTTAAAAACGGTGTTACAACGCTTGACGAGGCGACGATGAACGCCATTTTGGCGGCTCAACCGTCATCCATTATTTTCGATGGCACACAGGCCGATGCTAAAACAGGTACAGGAGCAGCCGATAGTGACTTATCGATTTTCACTTATTACGCCAGGTTCACGTTGACCGGCCAGACAACCATCGGACGCATTGAGTTAGAGTTGATCAAGTATGGCAACGGAGCTGATCTGACAGTAGAGATTCGCGATAACTCATTCAATCCGAACGGAAGCAACAATGGTGTCTTGATCAAATCATTCACGTTTCCGGCGAAGTTGTTCCAAACGGCAGCCGGATATATAAGCCTTCCTATTGACCTGTCCGGACTTACATCCGGAGCACAGTATTGGGTGGTGTTGAAAAAAGCTGGTGATAGCACAAACCGTATTGCGTGGCGTGGTGAAACGACAGCAGATGCAAACTATCCAACCTATTACAGATCAGGCTCAACTGGGGCGTGGACAGCTGGAAACGCGCTTCATTTCAAAATCTTTGCCAATACATCTGGAACATACATCCTTAAACACGGCATCTACGGAACCAACGCTAAAACACTCGTCAATTACGACGCAAACGGTAACATAACCGAGATATGGCGCTGGCTTCCGGCAAGTGATGGGACGTTTATGATCTGTGACAAACTCATACCGACTTATGATGCAAATGGTGTGCCAGTTCGATGGGAGGTGCAGTGATGTTTGGGTTTTTTGACGCTATATACGGTTTTCTGACGCGGCAGATGGGAACGCGCGGAGATGCGGCAAATTCTTCTGGGAGTTTGCATGCTAAAGTGTCCAGCATACAAAATGACATCAGCACGAAGCCGCAGAGGGCGAGATCAGGGAAATATACGGGAACAGTAAGCACCACAAGTACTACAGAAGTATCGATGCTCAGTGTATCCGGGAAAGGTAGGTTAGTAGCACTGAGATTAAGAATATCATCGACCAGCACCACGTCTCAAAATTTTAATGTAAGGATACTGATTGATGGAGTACAGATTGCATCGTGGTCACTTAGTAGCCCGTCCGGAACGAATGGAACCGTTTTAGGATGGCCTAGTATTTATGCAATGCTGACTTCTGCCAATTACACCGAAATTGATCTGAGTTTCAATGGCTCATTTGAACTAAGAGGATATGTTACCGGAGCCACTAGTTACACAGGATATATAGATTATGTCTACGAATTGGAGTGAGTTGGAATGTATGTGAGAGTTCCATTTAAAAATAAAGGCTTTGACATGGATAATACCTTGATTTTAGAGGGCGTATACCTTAACGGTGGATCTTTCGGGTATGTACGAATTCCCGATGGCGCTGTCCTGGCGGATGGCTGGGAAGTAATGACAGAGCTTGAATGGTTGTCTAAGTTTGAGTCTGGTATCGTTTCGGTGGACAAAGCATCCATCGTTGCAAATGGAACAGACGAAGCGACTGTAACCGCGGATGTAGATAGAAGCTTATTATCAGTAGATTTTTTCCGCGATGATGATGGAAGTCTCATATGTACACAACCAGTTACAAACGGTAAAGCTATTTTGAAAGTAAGTAGTACAATTTCAGGACGTATCCGAATAAGAGCAGGTAAGCCTACATCTGAAAACAAAAACATTGTCGAGGTGACGGCGCAATGAAACCGACTAAAATAGACGGCAACAAAGTCCAGTTTGGTGATGATCGAAAGGAAAAAGAGCAACAGAGACAATTGAAATTGGATGCGATCAACAAAAAGAAAGGCAAACTGACGATTGAGGACCTGAACGACAAATTAGACGTTATACTTGATATTTTGCAACAGCGCCAATAGGTGTTTTTTATTGTTGAAAAATAGGAGACGGAGAGTGATGAACGTGAAAGAAATCAGTTTTAATACGGCGTTCGCGGTGGTCAGTCTGGTGGTCACTACATGGTTAGGAGGGTGGGATGCCGCATTGCAAGCATTAGTTGTTTTCATGGTACTTGACTATATAACTGGTGTCCTATCCGCTATCAAAAACAAAAACCTAGACAGCGAAGTGGCATTTTGGGGCGGCATACGAAAGGCCGCTATTCTAGTCGTTGTCGCCGTAGCCGTTCTATTCGACCAGCTGACAGGAAACAAAGAACCGATCTTCCGTACACTCGCCATTTATTTCTATGTGGCTCGGGAGGGATTATCCATCGTGGAAAACTTTGGCCTGTTGGGTGTTCCATTGCCGCCGTTTGTCGCCAAAGTGTTGACGCAGTTACAAGAAAAGGGTGACAGCAATGTTTCCCGTTAATACGTTACTGATTACCGAGTCAGCTAATCGAAGTTTCCGAAAACGGTCCGAAACGCGACATCTTGTATTACACGAAACCGTTTCACAGGCAACTGCTAGGCAACAGTTAGCCTATTTCAATTCTGGTTCCCGTGATGCAAACGCGCACGGATTCATTGATTGGAATGAAATTCTGCTGACCCTCCCGTTTGATGAAGTGGGCTGGCACGTTGGGCAACCTGCTAATCAATTTACAGAGGGCTATGAGTTATGTCGTGCCAGCAACGCTGATGACTTTGCTAAACAGTGGGTAATGGCTACATGGTGGTTCGCTCAAAGATGCACAGTTTACGGACGCGGAGCCGACTTCATTCGCTCTCATCATGAGATTGCGCTACAGTATGGCGGGACGGATCACACCGACCCGGATGAATATTTCGCCATGTACGGAAAGACAGTTGATGATTTCCGGTCAGACGTGGACAAGATCCTGAAAGGTGAGGTGGATTATATGCTGAGTGTATCCGATGCAAATAAGATCATTGCGTGCTTGAAAGCGTCATACGGATTGATAGAGTCTGTGCCTGGCGCTGACGAAGCGCGAAAAGAAATTGGCCGTCTGGCCGATGAATTGCGGAAAGCGTCCGGTCAGCCGACACAAAACAGTTAATATGCGAGAGCCTCCTACCCTTCGGGGTGGGAGGTTTTTTTTGTTTCGGAAACTTCACATTATGTTCGTATTGTGTTCGTATTTACATATTATTATTTACATGTTATTATTAATACATAAGATAACGGCAAGGAGGAACCGGAAATGAAAATGAACGTAATGAGCAAAGCGTGGGGAATTGCAAGAGCTGGTCAAAAGAAATTCGGAGGCAACGTTAAAGAGTATTTTGCAGAAGCGCTGAAAATGGCGTGGGCAGAATCAAAGGCTCCTCAAAAAGCACTGGTCGAGCTCGCGGTAAACAACCGTAAAGGAAAAACGTGGGTCGCTCAGATCCTCGGCAAGGATCCGCAATACAAATACTTGCGAAATTTTGTAAGCTCAAGCTATGACGAGGACGGCGAAAGCGGTTGGAGATTAACGGACGGCATCTACGAGATTTGCGAAGTCGGCAAACGTTACTTTATCCGTGTTGCTAACGGAGACTGGAAGCGTATCGAAGAAAAGGAAGTCGCATGATGGGAAAACCGCGCATGGATCTGACAGGGCAACACTATGGACGGCTGACAGTAGTAAAAGAAGTCGAGCCAAACGGGTACACTCGGCGCTGGCTTTGCCAGTGCGACTGTGGTAACGAAAAGATAGTAACGATGTATAACCTCCGTACTGGACACACTGTCTCATGCGGCTGCGTGCAAAAAGAACGCGCCAGCCAAAAGAACACAGATGACCTAACCGGATCTGTTTTTGGCCGCCTGAAAGTTTTGCGGAGATCTGATACAAAACCCTATAAGTCGCGCCACGTTTTTTGGGAGTGCATGTGCGATTGCGGAAATACAACGATAGTTGACGGTGTGCACTTAAAAGACGGCACGACGCAATCTTGCGGCTGTTTGCGATCGGACAAAGGCGTTGAGCTGCAAGAGTATAATAACGCGAACTTATATAGTGACGGTGTGTTTACGCCAGTCCTCAAAAGTAAGCTACGAACAGACAACTCAACTGGTGTTAAAGGCGTATCCCGTAAGCGCAAGAAAGACGGCACAATCGTATATCGCGCAAATATCCGAGTAAAAAGCAAATCATATTATCTCGGGGAATACGCAACGGTCGAAGAAGCCACTGCCGCCCGTAAGCGCGGCGAAGAGGAATACCACAAACCATACTTGGAAGGTGAACACGATGAATAAAGACGAAATCAAAAAGTGGATCAAGGACAATCTGGTCATGCAGGACAAGGCTCGGACTATAACGGGCCAATCCGTATCCGCTTTTAACCAATCAGTTGCAACTGGCGGGATCGTCCCCTTTGTTGAATTTGGGTACGCTCGAAAAACGCGCCTTTATCTGCGAGAGGACTTAGAAGAGTACGCCAAAAACAAAAGGTCAAGAAAATAATCTCTATTTTTTGTATATAGCTATTTACATGTAATTTATTATATGTTATATTTAAACCACAGCAGGAAATGACATAAAAACAAACCAAAAAGGAGCGAATGAAAATGAAAACATGGGAACGGAAAGGTTACACGGTTGTCGAGAAGGAATTTGACCACGATCTGCACGAGTTTGAAGTTGTGAAAGGTGGGGAGGTTGTCGCAACGATCACCCCGGCAGATCTCGACGACATGAACCGCATCATTGAAGACCTGGACAACGGCGAGGACGTAAACGGCTGGGAAGACGGGATGGGTAACACAATCTCGGTTTGATCTGACAGGGCTTTGTCCCTTATTCTCCAAGACAAAGGGCTGCCAATTCGGCGGCTCTTTGTCTTTTCGCCAAAACATCCCATCTATCGCCAAAGGATTCGACAGCCTCCGTCTCGAAGTATCCTGTGAGGTGGGGGAGTTGGAGAATAGACTTAAAGCCGTTCTGGACGGCAGGACAATTAAATGGTTGTCTGATAAAACAGGCATAAATAGAAATACCATAACCTCATACATAAATGGTACTGTTCCGCCTCTTGACAAGGCTTATGCAATAGCAAGAGTTTTAGGTGTTTCTGTTTATGATATATGGCCGCAAGAATAGGCGGCTAATTTTTTTGTCATAAATGCTAAAAATGTTGTCATCAATAACGATATAACGTGCATAAGATATACCATCAAACCGAATGGAGGATGGATATGAAAGAGCTAATCAAAGTGTGGTTGGTATCAAAAGTGATCGGAGAGGCAATCAGTCTAATAGGGATACTCTTTTGTGCAACTGTGGTGGGATGGCTGGCGTTTAAGGTATTGCCAGCCGCAATCGGGAAGGTGTTCTGGTGGGGGTGGTAAGAATGTGGGTGGTCATGCAAAGGCTCGCCGAACTTTGGACGATCAATAAAAAACGCCCTCTGACAGAGGACGAAATGAAAGAAATGGAGCAATGCCTAGAGGCGAACGCAAAGAGGGCCTGGAAGCTCGCTACGCTTGAGAACCTTTCTTTGGTTGCCTCTATGACAAATGATATGGAATGGCAACATGAAATATGTGCTGAAATCGAGAAATTAGAGAAGGCCCATTGAAGGCCTTTTTCTTTTGGTATAATGGTGACATGACGGGGGACGAATTGGGGACTAAATTTATCATATCGTCCCCAAAATGAAACTTTTAAATCCGATTAACCGAAATAAAAACTCATATATATCAAGGTTTAACCGATTATAAAACAAGTCACCTTAGCTAATAAATGTACATCTCTGCTAGAATAAAGGCGAGTGGTGAACAAGATGAATCAATTAGAGTTGGCAATCAAAAAACGGATCCACCAGGCTGGCGGTCGCCTTCCGTTCGCCGAATTTATGACGGAGGCGTTATATCACCCGGAATGGGGGTATTACAATCGGGCTGGGATGACAATTGGCGAACAGGGCGATTTTTACACGGCACCGATGGTACATCCGATATTTGGCGAGTGCGTGGCACGGCAAATTTTTCGTATGTGGGAGCATTTGGGCTGCCCTGCTTCGTTTGCAATTGTTGAAATGGGGGCAGGAACAGGAGCTTTGGCACATGATCTTTTGCGTGAATGGGATCGTTTGATGGAATCGCAGTCGGGAAGTCAGAAGCTGCAGCGTGTACCTGAGGTTCGCTACCTGATTGTGGAGCAGAGTGGCGTACTGCAGAAAATACAGAAGGATGTAACGGCTGACGTTGCCCGCGAGCGGATAGGATGGTATCAAACTTTGCAAGAAGTGGAGGGGTATGGGGAACTAATCGG
>NZ_AP023366.1:300000-467500 GCF_015097055.1 Effusibacillus dendaii | reverse complement strand
CTATCTCTAAACCGGTCAGCGGGATGTCAAGCCCTGGTAAGGTTCTTCGCGTTGCTTCGAATTAAACCACATGCTCCACTGCTTGTGCGGGCCCCCGTCAATTCCTTTGAGTTTCAGTCTTGCGACCGTACTCCCCAGGCGGAGTGCTTACTGTGTTGACTTCGGCACTGATGGGTGGACCCCACCAACACCTAGCACTCATCGTTTACGGCGTGGACTACCAGGGTATCTAATCCTGTTTGCTCCCCACGCTTTCGCGCCTCAGCGTCAGTTATCGGCCAGCAAGGCGCCTTCGCCACTGGTGTTCCTCCACATCTCTACGCATTTCACCGCTACACGTGGAATTCCCCTTGCCTCTCCGATCCTCAAGCCATCCAGTATCCAGGGCCATCCCGGGGTTGAGCCCCGGGCTTTCACCCCAGACTTAAATGGCCGCCTGCGCGCGCTTTACGCCCAGTAATTCCGGACAACGCTTGCCACCTACGTATTACCGCGGCTGCTGGCACGTAGTTAGCCGTGGCTTCCTCCTTGGGTACCGTCACGCCATGAGCATTCCCTCTCTCAGCCATTCGTCCCCAAAGACAGAGTTTTACAACCCGAAGGCCTTCTTCACTCACGCGGCGTTGCTCCATCAGGCTTGCGCCCATTGTGGAAGATTCCCTACTGCTGCCTCCCGTAGGAGTCTGGGCCGTGTCTCAGTCCCAGTGTGGCCGTTCACCCTCTCAGGTCGGCTACGCATCGTCGCCTTGGTGAGCCGTTACCCCACCAACTAGCTAATGCGCCGCGGGCCCATCTGTCAGTGATGCCGTAGCACCTTTTACAACCCTTAGATGCCTAAAGGCTGATTATCCGGTATTAGCACCCGTTTCCAGGCGTTATCCCAGTCTGTCAGGCAGGTTACCCACGTGTTACTCACCCGTCCGCCGCTGGCTTCCAGAGAGCAAGCTCTCTTTCCGCCCGCGCGACTTGCATGTATTAGGCACGCCGCCAGCGTTCGTCCTGAGCCAGGATCAAACTCTCAATGAACAGTTAGTGCTTCAGCACTTACTGTGAATGGATCCCGTTCCACAGGAATCGGGATTTCCTTAAGAATCCATCTGGCTCCCTACACGATTCAGTTTTCAAAGAACGACTGCCACCTTTGGTGGCTTAGCGTTGCTTGTGCCCCTCGGGTGCTTGTGCCCTTTGGGTACAAAGAACGACTCGTTGTGCTTCCCAAAAGCAGCGACAAACATGATCTTAACAGATTCAAACGCCCAAAACAAGTGGGAGTTTTTATCTTTTTTCGTGCCGCTCGCTCACGGCGACAAGGGATATAGTATCATGGATTTGATTCTCACTCAATCGAATTTGTAAAACAAACCTAAACAAATCCGTTGTTAAGCAACACCTGAACCGAAAAATCTCACTCAATCTTCATGTTTCGCGAGTTTACTCGAATACATAATTCTTCAATACCCTCGGTAAAATATAAAAAGCTAGGCAGGGCTTTAACGAGCCGTAACCACGCTGTAAACGGAGCCCCCGGCAAGATCAAATAATTCCGAAACGATAAAAAGAACAACAATAAAAAGAACCGCCTTGGTTGGACAAAGCGGTTCACATTCAAAACATGATTCGATCCGGCGTTATCGCCACGGATGGCGATGTTCTTAGCCGACTATCACTATTTTTAATAGGATCTAGGCAGCCCCAACACATGTTCCGCCACATAAGACAAAATTAAGTTGGTGGAAATAGGAGCCACTTGATAAAGTCTGGTTTCACGGAATTTACGCTCAATATCATATTCCTCTGCAAATCCAAAACCGCCATGTGTTTGCAAAGCTACATTGGCAGCCGCCCAGGAAGCATCTGCCGCTAACAATTTAGCCATGTTCGCTTCTTTGCCGCACGGTTTGCCTGCGTCAAACAGTTCAGCTGCCCGATAGCGCATCAAATCAGCTGCCTCAATATCGATATAGGCTTTCGCAATCGGAAACTGAATGCCTTGATTTTGCCCGATCGGACGATTAAATACTACCCGCTGGTTTGCATAATTGGTCGCACGATCAATAAACCAACGTCCATCCCCGATACATTCGGAAGCAATCAAAATCCGCTCGGCATTCATACCATCCAGGATATAAGAGAATCCTTTCCCTTCTTCCCCGATCAAATTTTCAACCGGAACTTCCAGGTCTTCAAAAAAGAGTTCTGTTGTCGCATGGTTCATCATCGTGCGAATCGGGCGAATCGTCAATCCATTGCCAAGCGCCTTGCGCAGATCCACCAGCAGCACAGAAAGGCCTTGGGTACGTTTCTGAACCTGATCAAGCGGCGTTGTACGAACCAGAAGAATCATCAAATCGGAATGTTCCGTCCGCGAAATGAACACTTTTTGACCGTTGACGATATACCGATCCCCTTTTCGAACGGCGGTCGTTTTTAATTGCGTCGTGTCCGTTCCCGTGTTTGGTTCCGTAACACCAAATGCTTGCAGCCGCAAGGAGCCATCTGCAATTTTAGGCAGGTACTCCCGTTTCTGCTCTTCCGAACCGTGTCGCAGCAAGGTGCCCATCGTATACATTTGTGCGTGACAAGCTCCTGAATTACCTCCAGATCGGTTCATTTCCTCCAAAATAATAGACGCTTCCGTAATGCCCAATCCCGCACCGCCATACTCTTCCGGAATCAGTGCAGCCAAGTGTCCCGCTTGCGTCAAAGCTTTAACGAACTCCTCCGGATAAGCGCGTTTTTCATCCAATTCCCTCCAATAACTATCGGGAAAACGGGCACATATTTCACGTACATTCTCCCGTAATTGAGCATGAAACTTGTTCTCTTCGATCGCCATCCTGATTCCTCCACTCTGATTTAAGAATTATAGAATAAAAAATTTCGTTTAGGTTATCCGATTACACCGTTTGCTTTATGGGTAACCAGTTCTTCCTCCGTAACACCGTAACGACGCAGTACTTCATCCGTGTGCTGACCAAGAACGGGGGCTCCCGTTTTTATTTCATTCGGGGATTTTTCCAAACGAATAGGCAATCTGGGCACACTGACAGTTCCCAAGGTGGCATGCGGAACAGTACACATCATCTTCATCGCTTCAAATTGGGGATCATGGTATACCTGAGATACTTTTTGAATGCGGGAACACGGAACACCCGCCCGATCCAAAATATCCAACCATTCGCCGCAAGTTTTTTGCAGGAAACATTCTATGAGCAGATCATTCAACTCATTACGGTGAAGCAATCGGTCATTGTTCCGGCGGAAACGTGGATCCTCCGCCCACTCCCCATGGCCGAGCGCATTTACAAGTTTGCCAAACAGCGAATCATTCGAAATTCCGATTAGCAACAGATCATCCGCCGTCTGATAGGAACCGTAAGGAGCAAATGCCGTATGGGACGTTCCTTGCGGCACAGGGTCCCTTTTGGTGGCTTGGTAAGCGAGCAAATGGTAGTTCATCCAGTAAATGCCGGTTTCAAAAAGCGAGGTTCCGACAACCTGTCCTTCACCCGTCCGTTCCCTGTGATGCAGAGCAGACAAAATCGCGATGACACTCCACATGCCGCTCCCCATATCCAGCACAGAAACCCCTGATCTGGCCGGTTCTTCCGAACGTGAACCCGTGATGCTAATCATTCCTGTACGCGCCTGCAGAATCGCATCGTACCCCGGCTTATTCGCATCCGGTCCCTCTTCCCCATAAGCGGACAAGGAACAATAAATGAGTCGCGGGTTGTCTGCGCGAAGCGACTGCGCATCCAAACCATATTTGGCGAGTACGCCTCTTCGGAAATTTTCTACCACAATATCGACTTGCTGGGCTAACCTGCGAATCAATCGTTGGCCTTCTGCCTGACGAATATCGATAACTACCGATTGCTTATTGCGGTTAATCGCTAAAAAATAGGCCGATTCTCCCTGCATGTGAGGTCCCATACCACGCGCGTCGTCACCTGCACCCGGTCGCTCAATCTTAATGATTTCCGCACCAAGGTCTGCCAAAATACAGGTCGCGCTGGGTCCCGAAATATTGCTTGTCAAATCCAGCACTCGAATTCCGGCGAGCGGCCCAAAATTCTGTTCTTGAGGAATCATCGGTTTCCCTCCCTATCTCTGTTATTCCGAATTGACTTAAATCCTATCGACCACTAAAACGCGGCGGGCGTTTTTCAACGAAAGCGCGAACGCCTTCCAGACGATCTTCCGTATCTACGCAGCGGTTGTAAAAATCAAGTTCCTTCACTCGCGCCAGCTTATCATCCATTCCAAACAACGAATCAACGGCCGATTTGCAGGCTTGAACCGCGATTGGCGCATTACGGGCAATCGTTTCCGCAAGTTCCAGGTAGGTTTCCCGTAAATGTTCAGTATCTGTCAAACGGTTCACAAGCCCCATTTTGTCTGCTTCCTCCGCTGTTATAAAACGACCGGTGCAGAGCCATTCTTTTGCCCAATGAACGCCGATTCGTTTTGCCAGCAACCGGGAAGCTCCGACACCTGGCATAATACCGCGTGTTACTTCCGGAAGTCCGAATGTTGCGGTTTTAGCCGCCACAATAAAATCGCAGTTCAGCACCATCTCGAATCCGCCGGCCAACGCATAACCATCCACCGCAGCAATTACCGGTTGCGGCAGATCGGCCAGCGCATAGAACGTTTCTTCAAAAAGTTTGTGTTGTTCCTTCCACTGTTGATCCGTCATGCCATCCCTCTCTTTGAGGTCGGCACCGGAACAAAAAGATTTCGGATTCGACGAACTCAACACCACCACCCGCACGTCAGAAGAATCCGCAAGTGTACGGAAAACAGCCAACAGTTCTTCGGCCATTTCCGTGTTAAACGCATTGCGTGCCTCCGGACGATTCAAAACCACTTCCGCGATGGTACCATCTGAACCAATTTTGTTCATTGCTACAAATTTCATAAATGGCTCCTTTCCGAATCAACTATTTCGTTTTTAATGTGGTAAGAATGTCTGAATCGCTTGAAAATATTCGTTAAAATGATAGTATCACATATTTCGAAATAAACATAGGATATTGGATCCAATTTTAAATATTTAGATACGGTTTTCAACTTTATACGTAAAATTTCATTCCTTTTTGTGATCGATTTATGATTTTCTGTTTAGCTCCACACAAAAAGCCGATTCTCCGCAGAGTATCGGCTTCCCGTTTTCTATCCGCCATTTAAGGGCATCATAATCACAACCTGATCGCTCGCTTGCAAAATATCGGTCGCCTTCGCAATCCGATTGTTGATCCCCACCAATGCATCCCGGTCCCACTGCAAGTCCAGTTCATGCTGTTCTTGCACTAGATGGAGCAAATCATAAACAGTCGTTCCCTCATCCACCTGATATTCGCCATTCACTTGCTGCAACCATGGGATATAGGACAGAACCGAAACCATCATCGGTATCCTTCCACTCCGATCGACAGCACTTCCATTTCATTTACATCAAATACAGTACCGCTTGCCGGGTTGGTTTCCGTGTAAAAATGTTCCGGCAGCCGATCGTCCACATGCGTGAATCCGGCGGAACGGTTAAATGCGTGTTCAATCGTCAACGTTTCTTTCGCCATTTGCATGATCTCGTCACCTGTAACAGCTTCTCCCACATACGCCGAGATTATTTCCGCCAAACCGTCCCAACGGCCTGCAACAGCAGATGCCCCAAAATAGCACATTCCCAAACTGTCAAATATGATAACCGTTTCCTGTGCGTTTCTAGAAACCTCTACTTGGCCTTCCGCTTTGTGGTGATCGATTTGCGCGCGGATCGTCTGTCCGGCTGTATGATCGGCTCCCATCGGCGATGTCGCATATGTTACGCCAAGACCTTTAATGGCACGGGGGTCATAGGCAGGCATGCTCTGTCCTTTAACTACCGGAACCCGATATACACCGTAGAGCTTTCCGACCAGCGCAGCGCCGCCGCCAATTATACGACCCATTGGCCGCCCGGCATGAACATCATGCAAAAGCTGGATCGCACCTTCCACATCGCCAAATGGAAGTACACCCGCCTCCATCAATACCCCGATCGCACCACCAGTTTCGATCGTGTCGACTCCATATTCGTTGCACAGCCGGTTCAGTTCCGCGATTTCATCCAAACTGCCAATTCCCAAATTGGATCCGAGCAGCCCGATATTTTCATATTCAATCGGCGTCGTAATCTTGTTGCCCGCTTCATCCGGATAAATGTTGGAACAACGAATGATACAGCCTGGCATACAAGCATGCGTCGGGGTTCCCGCACCACCTCGTTCGAGAATGGTTTCTCTTAACGTTTCCCCGCTGATTGCCTCATGCTTGTCAAAGCTTCCGGTCCGGAAGTTAAAAGTGGGCAACGCGCCTAAACGGTTCGTGGTACGCACCAAGCCGGCTGTTCCGTAATCAGGAAATGATTTGCCTGTCGCCGGATTTTCCTGCAGCCACTCTGTATACCGTTTGACAGCTGCGCGGAATTGTTCAGGCTGTTTTGGGCGCAGTCGGTCAATTCCTGCATCATCCAATACAATCGCCTTAACTCCTTTCGAACCGGCGACTGCTCCCAAACCGCCGCGTCCCAAAAAGCGGGTGGGTGATCCATCCTTGTCTTTGACGGCGATGCCCGCCAGATTCATCTTATGTTCTCCCGAAGAGCCGATCATATAATAACTGATGTGTTTGCCAAATTTCTCATCCAAAAGGTTCGCCGCTTCACTCAACGGTTTGCCTAAAATCCAATCGGCCGATTCAAACCGCACTCCGTCTTTTGAGATATGTACAATCTGCATATCATCACGGATGCCCTCCACCACAATCGCCCGATATCCCAATCGTCCCTGCTTCAATCCGGCCGTTCCGCCAGAATTGCTTTCTTTAATGCCACCGGTCAATGGGCTTTTGGCCCCGACCGAAACCCGCTCCGCGCTAGATGCAAGAGATCCCGTCAAAACACCATTGGCAAACACCAGTTTATTATTAGACCCCAACGGATGCGCGGTTCCGATCACCTCATCAAACACGATGCGCGACGTGAGCGCCCGTCCGCCAAGTGCGGCATACTCAGACTTCAATTCTTCCTCTGACCATGTCAGGTCGGTCATCGAAATACGCAAAATTTTCATCATGATCCCCCTTATCCCACGCAGCTTGAATATATACATTCTATTTTAGCAATTATGTGCTAGATTTGACTATAGATCTTAAAGAATTAGTTCCACTTCACTCGACATATCCCGCAATCGCTGTTTGAGAATTTTTCCGACTCCGTTACGCGGCAATTGATCGATAAATAAAATGCGGCGCGGCGTTTTATATTTGGCCAGCCGATCCTGACAAAATTGGATCAGTTCCTGTTCGGTGACTTCTTTGCCTGCTTGTTTCACAACATAGGCGATCACTTCTTCGCCCAGCCGTTCGGACGCCACCCCGATCACCGCAGCTTCGGAAACAGCCTCATGGCTGACCAACAGCTCTTCCAAATCCCTCGGATAAATATTGAACCCGCCGCGAATGATTAAATCCTTTTTGCGGTCCACAATATACAGGTAGCCGTCCTCATCTACCTTTGCCATGTCTCCCGTATGCAGCCAACCGTTTTGGATGGCGGATTCGGTCGCATCCGGATTCTGAAAATATCCGGTTGTAACATTCGGCCCTCGTACAATCAATTCCCCTACTTCCCCGGTTGGAAGTTCACGGCCGTGCGGATCGACAATTTGAATTTCAACACCCGGTATCGGAATGCCAACCGATCCCGGTTTGACAATCCCTTTCTTACGATGCGCAGTAACAGTTGGAGCCGCCTCTGACAATCCATATCCCTCATAGACTTCTGCATTAAATTTTTGCCGGAACGCTTCAAGCAAAGCAACCGGCAGAGGGGCAGAACCGGAACCGACCCACTCCAGGCTGGACAGGTCGTACCTATCCGCGTGCGGGCTGGTCACCATCGCGTGAATCATCGCGGGAACAGCCGAAAAACCTTTCACTTTGTAGGTTTCAATTGCCTTAAAGATTGCATCCGGATCAAATTTAGAGAAAATTACCACTGAATTTCCTAACAGAAAGCATACGTTTGTGACAGTGAAACCGTACACATGCGCAAGCGGCAAAACGCCAAGCGTAGTGCTTCTCCCGTCCGTATTAAGCGAGGCGGAACTGGCCGCGTTTGAGTACAGGTTTTTATGTGTGAGCATTACGCCTTTCGGTTTTCCTGTTGTGCCGCTGGTATAAAGAATAACGGCCAGATCGTTTTCATCCAGATTCAGTCTGTCAGATATCAAGGATGCATCCGCCTGATTCATCAGATCGTACAGGTTCTGCACATTCTCTGCGGAAGGCGCATCAACTGCCAGGATCATCGGATTTGTCGCCACGGACCGGACCGCTTCCTGCAATTTCGGAACAAGCATAGCTGACGTAATGATCGCGTTGGCCCGTGAATTTTCCAGAATAAAAGCGATTTCTTGCGCATGCAGCAAAAACATGACAGGAATTACAACAGCTTCCGCATGCAAAATCCCCTGGTAGGAAAAAATCACCTCGGGACAGTTCGGCATGCAAACCAGCACCCGATCCCCTTTTTGGATACCCAAGTTTTTCAAGGCGGACGCAATTTGTTTGGCATGGATGGCCGTTTCAAAATTCGTGTACGTTTTTTCTCCGTAATGCAAGAACGGGTACTCGCCAAATCGTTCCATATTTTCTTTCATCACATCAGTCAGCAGCATCCGGTTCCCCCCCCTGCGATCGAATACGGAAGAATATGACTAGTTCGAATTATTGGTTAAATTATAACAGATCGACGACTCTAATCAGTGACTTTTTTGCTGAGTAACCGTTCCAAAAACGGAAACATTATTTTGCAGGGGAGGTGACTGAAAATGGAAAACAAGCACCAGCCGACAATCGCCCCCGGATCGGACAACCTGGAGAAACGTGCGACTCCGGAGGAAATTGCTCAAAACGATTACACGCAAGTCACAAAAATGGCTTTGGATGAAGTGGATCCCAGTCTGGAAAATAAAAAAAGTTAAACTGCGGACACTTGGACCCGACAAAAAGAGGATTCTGCATCAAAATCCGATACAGAATCCTCTTTTTCTCTACTCAACCGGATGAACTGTAAGCCGGTTTACCAAATCTGCCTGCAAACCTGCGTTAACGGCTGCGCATCCACCTTGTAATATTCGATCATATCCTGTCACCGTCCTCCTATCCTTATCGTCCTCCCAAATAAGCCGTTCTGATTCCTTCATGTGTCAGCAGTTCATCCGCCTCCCCCTCCAGAACCGTCCTCCCGCTTTCCAATACATACCCTCGCGAGGCAATCTGAAGAGCCATTTTCGCGTTTTGTTCGACCAGCAATACGGTGATACCTTGCCGATTTATATCTTGAATAATGCGAAATACCTGTTGCACCAATAAAGGAGCCAAACCGAGCGACGGTTCGTCAAGCAGAAGCAAATTCGGTTTTGCCATCAATCCTCTCGCGATGGCCAACATTTGCTGTTGACCTCCGCTCAGCGACCAGCCCTGCACCTTTAGTTTGTCTAACAAATCGGGAAACAGCGAAAGAACATACTCAAGATCGCGCTGAATCTGTTTTCTGCTTGTTTTGATTCGGTTGCTGATCCCCAGCAGTAAGTTGTCTGCTACGCTCAACCCGGGAAAAATCCGTCTTCCCTCCGGAACATGGACAATCCCCATTCGGGCGATAGTTTGCGGTTTTAAACCGCCAATCGGTTTCCCTTCATATGTAATCTTGCCTTTCGTGCAACGCAAGAGACCGGAGATCGTTTTCAGGGTCGTTGATTTCCCGGCGCCGTTTGCTCCCAGCAGAGCCACCGTTTCGCCCCGGTTAATATGCAGATTGACTTCTTTTACAGCCACAATTTCTCCATATCGAACCTCTATTTGTTCAACTTGAAGCATATTCAAAGTCCTCCCCCAAATACGCTTTGATGACCCGTTCGTCCGACAAAATGGCGTCTGGCAGACCGGACGCAATTTGCTTCCCAAAATCAAGAACGGTAATTTGACTGGCCATCGAACTGACCATGGCCATATCGTGTTCAATCAATACGATGGTCAACCCTGTCTGATTCAGCCGTTTTAACAGATGAACCAGTTTCCTCGTCTCTTCTTCATTCATGCCAGCGGCCGGTTCATCAAGCATCAATATGATCGGATTCGAAACAAGTGCCCGTGCGATTTCTACCATTCTCTGCTGGCCGTAGGACAAATTCTTCGCCAACTGATTGGATTCCGCGAAGCCCACAAAGTCCAGAATCTCGATCGCCCGTTCCCGCATGGCACGTTCCTCTTTTGCCGCATTTGGCAGACCAAACCCGATTTGCAACATTGAAGCGGAAGTTCGTGTATGAAGACCGACCATCACATTTTCCAAAACGGTCATTTCAGGAAACAAACGAATGTTTTGAAATGTGCGGGTCATTCCTAATCGCGCAATGTGACTGGGCTTTTTTCCGCCAATCGATTGACCGGCAAACAAAATCTGACCGCTTTGCGGTTTGTAAATACCGCTTATCAGGTTCAACAAAGTGCTTTTTCCTGACCCGTTCGGGCCAATCACGCAATGGACATCCCCCTGGAGCACCTGCAGCGAGACCCCATCGACCGCTTTCACCCCGCCAAAGTGAAGCACCAGATCGGACACTTTCAGCAGTGAGTCGGCTGTTGAACCGGTGAACATTTTCTTGTCCGCTTGCAGCAGCCAACCTGGAACATCTTTTTGTTGTTCCCGTTCCACGTCGCCAATCGGAATTGTGTTCGAGCGCCTGTTCTTTTTGCGCAGGAAATGAGCCAGATTTTCAGCGATTCCCGACAGTCCGCCCGGTACAAAAATCAACACCAGAATGATCGCCAACCCGTAAATCACCAGATACATTCCGTTCAAGAACCGCAGCCATTCAGGCAAAAATGTCAGCAAGAAAGCGCCTGCCACCGTACCTGTCACCGACGAAGAACCGCCGATCAATGTCATAGCGAAAAACAGCACCGACTTTTCGAACGTGAACATATCGGGGCTGATATAGCGCGCGCCGGATGCATACACAATGCCGGCGATCCCTCCTGCCACCGCACTGAATGTAAAAGCGACCAGCTTCATGCGGTACGTGTCGACTCCCACCACTTCGGCTGCCAGTTCGTTTTCCCGCAATGCCAAAAGCGCCCTTCCCCAGCGAGACCGTTTCAGTTTCGCAATAAAAAATCCAGTCAGAAGCAGCACGACCAAAGCAAATGACAAGTAAAATTTGTCGTTATCAAGCAGAACACCCAACCAGGGCCTTTGAATACCGCCGATGCCGTCAGCCCCTTTTGTCAGATCGGTCCAATTGTGAAACACCAAATTCAAAATAATTCCGAATCCGATCGTCACAAGAGCCAAATAGTGGGAACGGATATTTAAGGAAATCAGTCCCAGCAGCAAACCGCTTACAAGCGTGAGCAGAATGGCAAACACGACAGATATCCAATAGGGAACGTGGTGCAGGACCAACAGAATGGCAAACGAATAGGCCCCTACCCCGTAAAATGCCGCCTGCGCCAGAGAGATTTGGCCGGCAAAACCGGACACCACCGTTAAGCCAAGACAAGCGATTGCATAGCTGACGGCAAGAATCATGAGGGTCACGAAGTAGTCAATCTGCGGCCCGTTTCCCAGCATCCACGGAGCGAAACAGGCGACGACCACCAACAGAAGCAGCCAAAGGGATTTTGTTCGTTTCATCCTCTCTCCCCCTTCATGCTTTCTGCGCGATTTTCTCGCCAAACAGTCCTTGCGGCCGAATTAACAGGAAGACAATCAGAATCAGAAAAGCAAACGCGTCTTTATACGGTTCCGACAGGTACGCGGCGGCAAACGTTTCGATCAAGCCAATGCCTAATCCCCCAATGATCGCTCCTGGAACACTGCTGAATCCCCCAATGATGCTTGCAGAGAATGCTTTTAGCGCAATGATGACTCCCATTGTGTTCGTCACCATAAACAAAGGAGCCACCAGAATGCCCGCCACCCCTGCCAGCACGGTGCTGTACATAAATGTAAGCATGATCATCGTGTTTACCGAAATGCCGAGCAATCGCGCCATTAATTTGTCTTGTGCCGTAGCCTGCATTTTTTTGCCGATCAGCGTTTTCTCGAACAGGATATATTGAACAAGCAGCAAAGCAAAAGTGACTCCCAAAATCAATAAATATTGGGTGGACAACACCACCCCGCCTACATGAACCGTCTCGGCAGGGAAAATGTTTGGCAACTGCTGAGGAAACGGGCCGTACACCATCAACACCAAATTTTGCAGCAAAATCGAAGCACCAAGCGTACTGATCATAACGGGCAAATAATTTTTGGACCTGTCACGAAACGGGACATATACCAACAGTTGAAAAATAATCCCCAGCAAAATCATGCTAAGAAGTCCCAACACAATCGCCAATCCGTAAGGAACCCGCATTTGCACCGAAAACGTGAATACCAAGTAGGCGGCGATCATTGCAAAATCCCCCTGCGCAAAATTTACCGCGTCAAGTGCTACGTAAATCCAGACAAATCCCAACGCAAGCAGCGCATAAATACCGCCGATTGCAAGACCTGCCACCAGCAGTTGAACAAAATCGGTCAACGGAACCCCCTCCCAAAAGATGCGGCACAGATCGAAATCCGTGCCGCCTGCGCACTCATTTAGAACCGGACATCATCTGTCACTTTTTAAAATTAACCATTTTAATTATTTTTTGAGTGCCATTCTCGATTTTGACAACGGTGTATCCGTGCAGTCCGTCTCCGTTTGGATCAAAATCGTAGACCCCCTCCGTTCCTTCCCAGCCTTTGATGGACAGAATCCCTTGCCTGATTTTATCGGGAGCCGTTGATTTCTCCTGATCGATCGCTTTCTTCAGGGCCATCATCGCGTCATACACCCAACCGGCAAATCCGTCCGGAATTTGGCCAAATTTGGCTTGAAAAGCGGCCGTAAACTTTTTATTCGCCTCATTCTGGTTGGGCACATAGTCACCTACGCCATAAATTCCTTCTGCCGCTTCTTTTGCCAGATTAAGAGTGACGTTGCTGACACTGGCAGGCGCACCCACATACGTCTGCTGCAGTCCCATTTGGCGGTACTGTTTAAGCAAGAGCGCCGAATCCTCCGATACATTCATATAGGTAAGGACGGCGTCCGCATCGGAACGTTTGATGTTATCCAGAATCGGGGTCCAGTTCTTGTTACCTTGTGTGTAAGGGATGACAGCCGCCGGTTCCAGCCCCCGTTTTTTCAACTCTGCCGCCACCAGATTTTTGCCGTTCTCACCGAACGTTTCGGAAGAATAGATGATCGCAATTCGTTTTTTCTGCAAATCGTTAGCCGTATAGTCGACAAGCGTCTCAGCGGCGAAGCGATCGGGTGGACGAAACCGGAGAAGCCACTCATTGCCGGCTTGCGTCAGCTTGTCGTCAGTACCGCCAAACAGCATCGGAATCTTGGCATTCCGAATGTAAGGATCGAGCGCCTGCGTTTCTGTGCTGCGAATTGAACCGATAACCGCCACCACATTTTGGCTGATCAGTTTTTGATAAGCGGACACAGCGCCCGGATTGGACGTTTGGTCATCTTCAAAGACCGCCTGTACGGGGCGTCCCATAATGCCTCCTTCTTTGTTAATCTGCTCCACCGCAAGCTCAATTCCCTGCTGTTTGAACTTTCCGCTTAGCGCGGCCCCGCCTGTCAATTCCACGATGGCTCCCACTTTGATTGGATCCCCCGATGTCTTTGCCGCGTTACCACCGGTGGGATTCGACTGTGAATTACCCCCGCAGGCAGCTGTTAGCATCAGTCCGCATACCAGGAGCGACGCGCTTGCCAGCTTAAAAATTAACATATAATTCCCCCTTATCTGAAAATTCAAGCCATCAGAATATGTTTGTACCCAACATATTCCTGGCAGACAGCTTTTATGACGTGGCAACCGTTTTTAAGGACGCATCGGATGGGGGGAAGGTCCAACCTGCTGCGGCAGCAACTGATAGGCGTCTTTTATCCATTCGCATAATAGAGGCCGGGTGTCGCGCGGGTCGATGATTTCTTCAATTCCAAACTGCTCCGCAGTACGGAAAGGCGACCTTACCGCTTCCAGGCGAGACAAAAGTTCTTCATACAGCACCTGCGGATCGTCACTTGCTTCAAATTCCCGTCGGTAGGCAACCTGAATACCGCCTTCCACCGGCAGCGAACCCCACTCTCCGGAGGGCCACGCATAACGTAAATGCAGTCCGTGCCCGTTGATCATACCGGCACCGCCAACTCCGAATACGCGGCGAATAATAATTTCGATCATCGGAACGGATGCTTGATAGACTGCCGCAACGGCACGAACTCCGCGACGTATGGTCCCCTTTTTTTCCGCTTCAAGACCGATCGCGATGCCCGGTTGGTCGACCAGATTGACAATCGGCAAATGGAATGTTTGGCACAGATCAACAAACCGCTCCAACTTGTCACAGCTTTCAACAGTCAGGCAGCCGCCTCCAACATAAGGATCAGGCGCAATCACACCGACCGGATGGCCGTTCAATCTGGCCAAAGCCACGACAGTACCGCCGCCGTAATAGCGTCCCATCTCAAAAATGGATTCCTTGTCAAAGATCATCGGCAGTATCTGTCTGATTTTATAAGGAACCCGCCGGTTTCTTGGAATCGCTGACAAAAGCGGTTCTTCCTTTCTGTCCGGATCATCAGCGGATGGTGCAACCGGAGGCAATTGCCAAACGTTTGATGGCAGATAAGAAAGAAATTGACGAATCTGTTGGAATGCTTCCGCTTCTGTTTTCGCCACATTATCAACAGCTCCGCTGGAACGGTGGACCTGAACGCCGCCCAGCTCTTCCTTCGAAAGATCCTGACCGATTCCGTATTTAACAATTTGTGGTCCCGCTACAAACAGCTGCGATGTTCCCTCCACCATCACCGAAAAATGGGAGGCAGCCACCCGCGCTGCGCCGAGGCCGGCAACCGATCCCAGACAGGCGGCGACAACCGGAACCCTTCCCAAATTGGCCACAACCAAATCCCATCCAGGATTGACCGGCACATATGTATATCCCATATCGTCCAGTGATTTTACGCTGCCGCCGCCGCCTGTCCCGTCCACCAGACGGACGATCGGAAGCTGCAAATCATGCGCCATTCGTTCCGCGTATTCCTGCTTGCCACGGATAGAACCGTCAGCCGCTCCGCCACGAACCGTAAAATCGTCCGCTCCGACAACCACCTTCCGGCCGTTAATCAAACCGGTTCCCAGCAAAAAATTGGACGGCCGAAAATCGACCAACTCCCCGTTTTGATAAGTGGCTTTACCTGCCAACGCTCCCGTTTCATGGAACGTTTCAGGGTCTAAAAGCTGTTCGATCCGTTCCCGAACTGTCAGCTTTCCTTGTGCCTTGTGTTTGGTGACCCGCTCTTCGCCGCCCATTTTGCGGGCCCATTCTTCCCGTTTATGCAGTTCATTGATTTCCGGTTGCCATGACATTGGTTATCACCCCTGATTTTTGATTGTTTGCAGCATCGACTCCGCACCGGCCGACAGAAGCCCGATATCCATCGAACAGGTGATATATTGAATCCCCATTTCCTGCAGTTGAGGAATCAGTCGGATGTCGGGGCACTGGATTCCGACCGCTTTTCCGCGCGAACGGACCCGTTTCGTTACCCATTGAATCGTTTCCCACAACAGAGAATCATCAAATTTGCCTGGAATTCCAAGCGCCTGTGAGAGATCAGCCGGACCCATATAATAAACATCCACCGCATCCTGTGAAACCTCCAGAATCTCATCTAACCGTTCTACCGCCTGTTTTGTTTCCACCTGCAGCGCTAAAATCGTTTCCCGATTGGCCGATGCAAGAAACGAGACTGTGTCCGCCTGGCCATAACTGTCTGCCCGACAAGCGCCGCCGATTCCCCGCAAGCCTTGCGGATAAAAACGGGCTGCTTCAATGATTCGTCTGGCTTCTTCCCCATTGTGGAGCTGCGGTACAATTACCCCGCTTGCCCCCATATCGAGCGTTCGTCCGATAATTGTTCCGTCCTGACCGGGAACACGTACAATCGATGGAATTCCCATATACTTGCATGCCAGCAGCAATTGATTCAGTTCTGCCGTCCCAATGGGGCCATGTTCCATATCGAGATGAAGAAAATCAAAACCGGCTCGCCCCAACACCTCAATGACCGTCGGATGAGCAATCCGCACCCATGTCCCGATTACCGTTTCGCCTGCCTGTAACCGTTCTTTAATCATTCAAATCCCGCCTTTAAGTTTAGATTTGGAGTAAGTATTCCCAAGATTCTACCAGTTGTTTATAATAAATATCAGTTTTCCGCAAGAAGAAAGCGGTGGTCATGTGATCTTGTTCCAGGTTGTTTTGCCCGTACTCTTCATTTTCTTAAGCGGTTACATCGTCCAGAAAAAATTCCAGCCTGACATCCGGTCCGTTTCGGTCGTTGCCTTATACATTACAAATCCGGCGCTTGCATTTCAGACATTTTATGGCACGATGTTAAACAGTCAGCTTTTCTATATTGTGGTTAACTCATTTCTCCTTTTATTTGCGTTAATCCTTTTCACCAAATGGGCAAGCCGCCTGTTTCATTATTCAACTACGGATGAAAGTGCTTTAATGCTGACGACCGCCTTCATGAATTCAGGGAATTACGGTGCTCCCATCATTTTGTTCGCTTATGGGCAAACCGCTTTTCAGTATGCGGTAGTGACCATGGTTTTGCATTTGATCATCATGAGTATTTTTGGAGTTTACTTCGCATCGCGAGGCCAAAACGGTGTGATGACAGCCGTCAAAAATGTGCTTCGGATGCCTCAAATCTATGCGGCCGTAATTGGCATCCTGTTTCAGTTAACTCACGTTCACATACCCGCTTCGTTTGACCAAGCGATCAATCTGGTTGCACAAGCGACCATCCCATTAGTGATGCTGATCTTGGGCATGCAGTTGGCAACCATAACGACAAAAGATTTTGAATGGAAAACGATCGCTGTCGGTTCCGTTATCCGTCTGCTGCTGTCGCCTGTTGCGGCTTGGGCGATCTGCCTGTTGTTTCCGCTCGACCCGCTTCTGCAAAAAGTATTGATCGTCACAGCGGCCATGCCGCCTGCCGCCACGATGGTTTTGTATGCGATCGAATTTGACGCAAAACCGCAGTTGGTTTCCAGCATCACGTTTATCGGTACGCTGATCAGCTTCGCCACCATCACGGCACTGCTCTACATTGTATGATGGCAGGCAAACTTTCATTTTGAAATCTTGCCATCTTATTTTTGCCACTTACCGTTCATACAGCCCTCCGGTAAAATAGTAAAAAAACACAGGAGGCGGTAACGTGGAGGATCGGATATGGCAAGCAATCGTGGATTGCGATTCGCAATATGACGGCCAGTTTTTTTATGCGGTTGTTTCCACACGTATTTTTTGCCGCCCCTCCTGTCGCTCGAAGACACCAAAAAGAAATAACGTAATCCTTTTCTTCACCCCATCAGAAGCAGTTGCAGCCGGGTTTCGTCCCTGCAAACGATGCCAACCGCATGACACCAGTCCCTTCTGCTCAGATATTGAAATCGTCAACCGTACCTTGCAGCTGATCGATACAAACTATAGCGAGCCGCTCTCTTTGCGTGAGATGGCAAGCCGGGTTCATATCAGCCCCTATCATTTGCACCGTACGTTTAGACGTATAACAGGCGACACTCCGTCTGACCGTTTGACGCGAAAAAGAATAGAAGCAGCCATACAATTATTGGTCAGCAGCAGGATTCCCATCAAACAAATTGCTGAACAGGCAGGGTATCGAAATACGGCCTACTTTTCGTCTGTATTTCGAAAGATCACGGGTGTAAGCCCGACCGCCTACCGTCTCCAACAGTTTCAGCAGAAACAGCAGAAAAGGTGATATCGATGAAAAGAACGGTTTGCATAGGAACAATCGATACAAAACTCGGCGTTTTGGGCGCCGTAGTGACAGACCTTGGACTCGCCCTGCTCACCTTCCCATCCGATCCGGTCGATGAGTGTGAAATGTGGATACGCAAATGGGAGCCATCCGCCGGAGTCATCTCCCACTCTCCTTTGCTGGATGAGGTACGCAACCAACTATCCGATTATTTCGCAGGACGTTTGCGCACGTTTACCCTGCCGCTTGACATGCGCGGCACTCCTTTTCAGAAAGACGTGTGGCAAGCGCTGCCACAAATTCCCTACGGAACAACTGTATCCTACGGACAAGTTGCGAACATGATTGGAAAACCTAAAGCCGTAAGGGCGGTCGGAGCTGCCAATGGCGCAAACCCGGTACCGATTATCGTACCTTGCCATCGGGTGATTGGCAGCAACGGAAAATTGACCGGCTATACAGGCGGATTGTCGATCAAACAGTTTTTGTTGGAACTGGAAGGCGTACATCGTTTCGCAGCAGAGTTCACCGTTTCCTAATCGAGTAAACACGGAATAGACGGGGCTGACGACCAGGACACCCGTCTTCTTTCCCTGTTCACCGGTTTTATTCGTGGCTGCTGACCGGCACATAGCGGAGCTCTGTTTTTAACACTTTGCCGTTCGGATTGCGAGGCAACAAATCCATTATTTCTACATAAACGGGCACTTTGTATTTCGCTAATCGCTCCGCCACCCATTGTTTGATTTCTTCTGCTGACAGTGAGGCGCCTGGACGCGGTACAACACACGCTTTCACCACTTCCCCATAAACGCTGTCGGGAACTCCCACCACGGCCGCTTCCATAACGTTCGGATTGGAATAAATGACATCTTCCACTTCCACCGAATAGACTTTTTCACCGCCACGGTTAATCATATCCTTGATACGATCCATCACATAAACAAAACCTTCCGGATCCATCGCCGCCAGATCTCCTGTCGCAAACCAACCGTCCACCATTGCTTTTTGGGTCGCTTCTTCGTTTTGCCAATAGTAGGGAACCACCATCGGGCCTTTCAGAACAAGTTCGCCCACTTCCCCCGGGTTCAACTGTTCCCGACTGACAGGATCAACGATTTTAGCTTCCGCCACGGGAACCGGTATGCCGACCGAACTGATTTTTTCCAACTGGTATTGATGCGGCATCACGGTGGCTGGCGAAGTGGTTTCCGTTAAACCATATGTGTTGTGAAGTTCCAGATTCGGATTCCAATCCATCAGCGCTTTGACCGTTTCGGCTGGCATGGGGGCTCCTCCAAATCCGCCAACACGGAAGTTTTCCGTATTATATTGTTTGTAATCCGGCTGCATAAGGGTCATGACATACACGGTCGGGGCCGCAATTACATGGGTGATTTGCTCGTCCTGCAGAATCTGCAAAAACTGATCCGCTTTAAACATCGGCATCAGTGCGATTTTTCCACCGAGATAAATAAACGGCACTAACTGTCCAGCCAAGCCTGTAATATGAAAAAGCGGCACTGCCACCACCGTCGAATCATCGGAAGATAATCCGTAACAGAGTTCGTAGTTGATCGCCGAATGGATCAGATTAAAATGGGTGTTGACAGCCCCTTTCGGCCGACCGGTGGTACCCGATGTATACATGATTAACGCAGGGTCATGCTCATGCAGCGCTTCTTCTACCAAAAAAGGCGCGTTCTCTGCAACAAGCTGGCTGTACGGCAGAGCGCCCTGCGGGGGGTGTTCGCTTGTCACAAAAATCCTTTCCGCCGGAATCTGATCGATGATGGGAAGCACATTCGGCCACCATTCCTCGTTTGTAATAAGCAGCTTGGCTCCCGAATTTTGCAGCATGTATTCCAGTTCCTGCGTTTTCAACTTGGTATTGAGCGGAACCGCAATCGCTCCGATTTGCAAAGCGGCGTACAGCCCTACGACAAACGGAATGCCGTTCATCAACAAAAGAGCCACCCGATCACCCTTTTGCACTCCGTATTGATGTATCAATTGGTAGGCCATATTATAAACTTGCTGCTGCAATTCTGCATAGGTGATTCGCTGATCTCCGTGCACAAGCGCAATTTTGTCTGGAAAACGGCGGGCGCTGTTTTTCAATGTTTCGCATAACGTATGCGGTCGATTCTTATACACTTTTAATCGCACGCCATTGACCGTTTCTTCTGCAATCTGATTTTGAATTTTCTCCTCCCAAACTACACGCATTGCGGCACCCCCAGAATCTTTTTGTCATTCATCCATATTTTTGTAGTAGGATGAATATGACGAGAGTTTACTTTCTTTTCCCATATTACCAAACATTCTGATAAAATAGTGAGGGAATTTGGCAAATGGACAACCTGCTTGATCCAAAACCATTCGAACATCAGATAAACTGGACAAACATCGAGCATTTTTTACGGTTGCATATTGAAAACCTTGATGTAAAAAGTCCTTTGCAGGTAGAAACTTTCTCCATCGGCTATTCCAATTTGACCTTCTTGCTTCGTATTGGCGATTGGGAAGCTGTTCTGCGGCGCCCTCCGTTTGGCGTCTTACCGCCGAAAGGGCATGACATGCGACGGGAATACCAAATTCTTCAGAAAATGCAGCCCGTGTTTCCTTATGCACCCAAACCTTTTTTGCTATGCGAAGACCCGTCTGTAACCGATCGGCCCTTTTATGTCATGGAACGAAAAAGAGGCCTGGTGCTGGACGACGAACTGCCTGATGCCTATCGGAATCCTGGTGTTTTGCCGTTAGTCTCCGAAACGTTTGTCGATACTTTGGTACAGTTGCATCAGATCGATTATCAAACTGCAGGACTTGCCGATATTGGCCATCCGGAAGGATTTCTGGAGAGGCAGGTGAACAGTTGGATCAGACGATTCCATCTTGCAAAAACAGACGATCAGCCCTCCGCAGAAAAATTGGAACGGTGGCTTGTCGACCATCTTCCTCCCTCTCCCCCGCCGACGGTTCTTCATAATGACTTTAAATTGAACAATCTTATGTTTTCAACCGAAAAAGTTGGCAGTCTGGTGGCTGTACTCGATTGGGAGATGTGCACAGTCGGTGATCCGTTTGCCGAGTTGGGGTACGCGCTCGCCTTTTGGACGGAAGCGGGTGAACAAATAGACGGAATCACCTCACCGACCGCCTATCCCGGATTTTTCAGTCGACGGGATGTCTTGCAACGATATGCGGCAAAGAGCGGTCGTGATGTATCCTCCATCAATTATTACGTCACATTTGGTTTTTATAGAATTGCCGTGATCCTGCAACAAATTTATGCCCGCTGGAAAAACGGCCAGGCGTCTGACAAGCGATTCGCTAAACTGAGTCATTCGATTGGGCATTTGCTGATACGGGCAGAGTCGGTGAGGGAAAACGGTCTGTACTGACGCCGCTTTCCCCAACTATTTTTTGGGCAATTCGATTTGCCACAAACCCGGTTCTGCCGTTATGATTCGTTTCGGCCAATTCACTGGACGCGTTAGCGGGATCGCCTTTTCGAAATGTTCTTGGTAACTTTGCCAAACCATGTGTTCACTATGTTCCGTCTTTGTTTCCAGTTCAACTGTTCGACGCAAAATCAGTATCTGATTCTGGTAAAACGCTTCCAAATCATTTGGGTGGCGAATGCCATCCAGTGATACGGTAATCAGATACCGGTCATCGAATTCTTCGATTGTCAGTTGCCGATTCACTTGCTCAAGCAGTTGATTCAAGTGTCCGAATTTAATCCAATTTTGTAAATCAGACGTCATTCGCTGGAACAGACCCCACGGATCAAATGGACCCAGTTGGTTCACAGCCGACACCTCCAAGGATTCATTCTCACTGCTATCGTATGTTGGAAATAGTGTCGGGGTATATGGAAAGAGTGAAAAAACCTCCGATAGGATAAAATTTATACGATTCCTATCGATTAAAAAAGCACCGAGCCGGTGCTTACCCAATGAATCATTATCTTGGCAGGTGGGGAGGGATCTTAAGATAACCCCGTTGCTTCATAAGGTGTTGTAAAGTTTGCATCCAAGAAACCTTCATTAAAAAACATTTCAAAAACAAGAAATATTTCAAAAACACGGCTCCTACATCCGACCTCGTTGATTCCGTAACCCCTCTGACCGCAATTTGGATTCCCATAAGCTCATTAAACATAATCGTGTTTGCAATCTCTTCATCCGTTAACCTTGACGAATCGTTTATAACTAATCGGTCACCGCTTACTGATTTATCTGGCGTATTCCGCGGAAGCGGCACACCCTCATGTTTAAGAAATTCATTCAGTGCATTGATAATGGGTATACTCCCGCTTGATTGGTAGAATGGTCTCTAAAATATTCCCTTTCATCCAGTAACCTATGCATAGATACTAGTATTTTCGACCTGCCGTTTGGCGGAAAATCGAATTTTGTTACACGATTGTTACACCAATGTCACTCGATTGTTACATCCGTCTTATAAAATTCTGTTACCAAACTGTAAGACATCATGCGCAGCAGAGGTGATCAAATGGAAAATTTAGACCTGGTAAGTGAATTTGTTTTGATTAACTCTTATTTGCAAGCTGTTAAATACGGACTTGAAGAGGAATTCACGAATATGCTTTTTGAAGAAATTGAGCGGCGGGGTTTAGAGCTGCCGGAGGTTACCAAATGATTTATGAAAAGTTGGCCCGCTTGGAAACACGACTCCGGGAACAAGCAGGGTTTCTACAAAGTAAAGCACCCGTCACTATGGCAACCGTTCACCAACGAATCGTAGCTTTGCAAAATCTTTTAAATTGCATTTTGGTGGACTTCACATCCGATAACTTTCAGAAAAAGTACTGGTACGAACAAGTGGAAGCCCATTATCAACTGCCTCCGTTAGAGAAAGTATTTCATTCCAAACCCAAGATGTATAAATTTTAGCAGCAGTCCCCCCGCCTATCGCAGGGGGATTGTTTGCCATCAATTGTCACCCAGATATCCACCTTGATTGCTTTCCCGTGCGTGAATCTCCATTGCACCTTCTGCCAACTTCTCTATCGTTGACTTTGGCTTCATTTTAGCATTCTCTTTGTCCAAAACGTCCTTTACACTAATCCGCGCTTCCTTTAGGGTGGGCTGAAGCGCGTTGCAGTTCCATGATTAGACTTGATATAATCATGGTATGGGACAAGAATATCGCCATACGAAAACAACCGTACCGCTCATCCACTATCATTTTGTATTCTGTCCGAGATACCGACGAAGAGTTCTCGTTCGCCAGGTCAATTGCGATTCAAGGAACTGGTGAAAGGGATTTACGCTTAAAACGACTTGGCTGATTCTCGCAATGGAAGTCATGCCGGATCATGTTCATTTGTTTCTCCATTGTTTCCCCACAGATTCGCCGTCTGGCATCATGGCGACCATCAAAGGGAGCATTATCCAGACGACTGCGAAGTGAATTCCCGCATCTAAGACATCTCCCCAGTTTATGGACACGTTCTTTTTTTGTGAGTACGGCAGACAACGTATCCAGTGATACAATCCGCCGGTATGTCGACGCTCAGAAGAAGCGCGGGTGAACGATGTGCACAAAGCCTATTCCTTCCGTCTCTATCCAACAAAAGAACAGGAGTGGCAAATTCGGCGCACCATTGGGTGCTGCCGGTTCGTATTCAACCACTTTCTCTCTCGCCGGAAGGAAGCGTATGAGCGGGACGGATCTACCTTGAACCAATACGCCTGCATGCGGGAATTGCCCGCGTTGAAAACAGCAGCACCCCTGGCTTCGGGAAGTGGACGCGGAAGCTGCGGCGATGGCGAATTAAAACGGTTAAAACCCCGTCTTGCAACAGGGTATTCATAAGAACGCTTAAAGAAATCTATAGCTTTCTAGTCTTGTCTGTATAAACTCTACGCTATGAATTTACTCACGCGCGACTTCTCATCCCATCCCACAAATAAAAACGAGAGCCCCTGTCGAGTCTCTCGTTTTTATTCGTGGAGCGGGTGATGGGAATCGAACCCACGCCGCCAGCTTGGGAAGCTGGAGTTCTACCATTGAACTACACCCGCAACTATGGAGGCGCCACCCGGATTCGAACCGGGGAATAAAGGTTTTGCAGACCTCTGCCTTACCACTTGGCTATGGCGCCGTATTGTTTCTCATTCGAACCACGGATAATTCTCAAACTCCGTCGCGGCTTCTCATCCCATCCGCTGAGGTGTAACTTATTGGGGTGAGTGATGGGAATCGAACCCACGAATGTCGGAGCCACAATCCGATGCGTTAGCCACTTCGCCACACCCACCATAAAACAAGGATGTTTTACTCCGCGTTGATCATACGGACGTGATCGGTAGTAGCGGAGTCTCCTTAACATATTTACTCCGCGCGACACGCATGGACGTGCTAGTGTCGAACATGCCACAGGATGTGGCGCTTATGTTCGACCTGCAAGGACACAAGCGGTCTTAGCGGAATTTCCTATAAAAATTAAACTGGCAGGGGCAGCAGGATTCGAACCCACGACATGCGGTTTTGGAGACCGCCGTTCTACCAGCTGAACTATGCCCCTGTATACTCCCCAGCGAAGCACAGTACGGCTCCGCAAGGAATTCGGATATAAATGGTGGAGGCTGACGGGATCGAACCGCCGACCCTCTGCTTGTAAGGCAGATGCTCTCCCAGCTGAGCTAAGCCTCCGCATTTTGCCATTTGGTGCTCGAAGCCGGACTTGAACCGGCACGGGAAAAATTCCCGACAGATTTTAAGTCTGTTGCGTCTGCCTATTCCGCCATTCGAGCGATCAAGACAACTGCTATGATACCATTTTCGATGTACTTTCTCAATAGAAAAGATACAACAAAACAAAACAAAAAGCTTGAATCGCCTGCCTGATTTTAACCCTTCGCAATTATACTTCTACTTTCTTTCGTTTCCGCCCGTTGCAATCGGCGAACGATAAAAATTTGCTCTGTTATGCTCATCTCTTCTCGTTTTCGGGAAATACCGCAATCCCATTTTGCATAAACAGTGCTGCCGTGACGCCAACACCGGCCTTTTTTGCCCCGGAAAAGGATCCGTCATATATCATATGGCTTCCACACGATGGGCTTCGTTCTTTGAGAATGGCTTCTGTTGCTCCGGCAGTACGAGCGAGTTGTAACGCTTGATAGGCGCCATCAACAAACTCTTTCGTGACAACGTTGCCTTGGCTGTCGATAACCCGGGCACGGCCTGCAAGCACGTCAAATCCGTCACCGCCCACAATCTCCGCAGGGTTACGAGGCGTTGGCAATCCTCCTAACTGTTCAGGACAGATCGGCACTGCGGACCGGTCTGTTACGAATTGCTCTATGTCCTCTTGCCAAGCAGATTTTTTGTCATATCGACATTCGCACCCAACTAAACAAGCGCTTACTACTTTCATTTGCAAAACACCTCACCTATTTATCGGTTGGTTGAATGCGAAAAGCCATCCACATTTCGAACATGGCTTTCCTATATCATACACAAACAACAGTTGCTGAGTATAGTAGTGCTATGCAAAAGTAGCGCGCGCAGAGTTTAGAAGAATTTTATACGCGAAAAAGCCCTTCCGTTCCTGTGAAGGGCCTCATCTCATAAACAGCCTGTTATTTGTTCAGAATATGAATAGCATGCCCGACAGCCGCTTCTGCAGCCTCCATGATCGTTTCCGGCAGCGTCGGATGTGCGTGTACCGTCAGTGATAAATCCTCAAGCGTTGCACACATTTCAATGGCCAGCGTCGCTTCCGCTATCAGATTGGATGCCTCCGGACCAACAATGTGGACCCCCAACACGCGTTTCGTTTGTTTTTCGGCGATGACTTGCACAAATCCGTCACCGCCTTCCATAGACAAGGCACGTCCGTTAGCTCCAAACGGAAACCGACCGGTCAATGTTTCATATCCTT
This sequence comes from Effusibacillus dendaii, assembly GCF_015097055.1. Classification (NCBI taxonomy): domain Bacteria; kingdom Bacillati; phylum Bacillota; class Bacilli; order Caryophanales; family Alicyclobacillaceae; genus Effusibacillus; species Effusibacillus dendaii. The sequence continues at coordinate 441,595 of NZ_AP023366.1, read as the reverse complement.
CCTGTTTGGCCTGTTCCTCCGTCCATCCCACACTGGCGATTTCCGGGTCGGTGAAAATTACTGACGGAATTACGACAGCATCCATTTCACTCGGCAGACCCGCGATCACTTCGGCCGCCACTTTTCCCTCGTAACTGGCTTTATGGGCCAACATCGGATTGCCTGTCACATCGCCGATTGCAAATACCTTCGGATTTGTCGTTCGTTGCTGCCGGTCCACCTTGATAAACCCTTGTTCGTTCGTTTCAATACCGGAATCTGCCAGTTCAAGACCGCCCGTATAAGGTTTTCGGCCAACCGTAACCAACACCTGATCAGCTGAAAAAACTTTTGTTTCATCCTTGACACGAACTGTCACATCCACTTTCTCTCCATTTATCTGGAGGGAAGTGGCAAGAGCGTTCGTCTGAACCTCAACGCCCAATTTTTTTAAGTTGCGGGTAACGTATCTCACCAAGCCCGGATCCGTTCCCGGCAAAATCTGGCCCGTTCCTTCCAAAACGGTTACTTCACTTCCCAACTTGCGGTAGGCAGTACCCAATTCCAGTCCGATATAACCGCCGCCTACCACCAACAATTGCTGCGGAATCTTTTTCAGGCTCAATGCTTCTGTGGAACTGATCACACGTTGCCCATCAAACGGAATGCCTGACAACTCCACCGGATAAGAACCCGTGGCAATAATGCAGGACTCAAAACGGTATCGTTCGCTTCCGTGTTCAGTAACCACCCGAACTTCATTGGCGGAAACAAAAGATGCCTCCCCTTGCACCACCGTAATTTGATTTCCTTTGCAAAGAGATGCCACGCCTTGTGTCAGTTTTTGAACGACTCCCTGTTTCCACTGCTGCAGCCGTTCCATTTCCACCGTAATACCATTTACTCGAATCCCGGCCGTTTCCATCGTTTTCATGCGATGTACAAAATCAGCCATGGAAATAATCGCTTTCGAAGGGATACATCCGCGGTTCAAACAAACTCCGCCCAAATCGTTTTTTTCAATTAACGTGACCGATTTGCCCAATTGCGCCGCGCGGATGGCAGCCACATAACCGCCGGGACCGCCGCCAATCACCAATACATCTGCTCCTACGGTAAATTCGCCTACAACCAATTAGACCATCTCCAAAAACATCAGTGTCGGATCCTGCAAGTATTGAATGATATGCTTGGTAAATCGGCCGGACATGCCACCATCAATTAATCGATGGTCAAATGTTAACGATACAGGCATCAGATGACGACCGATAATGCTATCATCATCCAAAATCACCGGTTTGCGCGCAATCGTTCCAGTCGCCAAAATCGCAACTTCCGGATGGTTAATCACCGGTGTCGCAAAATACCCGCCAAACGATCCGATGTTGCTGATCGTAAATGTCCCGCCCTGCAGGTCGGAAACATCCAACTTCCGGTGGGTCGCTTTTTCTGTGAGTACGCTTATTTCATCTGCCAGCTCCAGCAGGCTTTTGCGATCTGCCTGTTTGATGACTGGCACAATCAAACCGTCCGGTGTATCAACGGCTATGCCTATGTTATAGTAGCGCTTTACAACGATTTGGCCTTTCTCATCATCAATTGACGCATTAAAAAATGGATATTCCTTCAGCGCCGAAACCACCGCTTTAATTACAAACGGCAGATATGTGAACTTGATTCCTTTCTTGCTTGCCATATCGGCCGCTTTCTTACGGAACTTAACCAACTCGGTCACATCCACCTCTTCCATCGAAGTGACATGCGGAGCCGTGAACTTGGAACGGACCATGTGTTCCGCAATTACGCGGCGAATTCCTTGAATTGGAATCCGTTCTTCCAACTGTTCCGCTTCCCTGTCCGACGTATAAGCGAACGGCTGACGATCTGCAAGCGGCGGCGTATTTTTTAAGGGGTGGGAAACCTGTGATGCTACCGCTGACCGGACATCCTCCTCCGTAACGCGTCCTCCTGCTCCCGTTCCTTTTACCGTCTGGATATCCACGCCAAGCTCCCTCGCCAATCTGCGAATCGCCGGAGTCGCCAGTGCCCGTTTGGCAGGGGTGGGAGCGGTCTGCTGCGATTGATTGGATACAGATGCAGGGGTCTGGGCCGTTTCCGTTTGCGTCGTCTGATTCTCGGAATTGGGCGTTTGTTGATTTGTCTCGAATTCAACAAGAATGGTTCCCACCCGAACGACATCCCGCTCTGCCGCGTGGAGTTTCACGATTTTACCTTTGACAGGAGAAGGAATTTCGACAAGCGCTTTGTCCGTTTGCATCTCCAAAATCGGTTGGTCTGTCTCAACCGTATCCCCTTCTTTTACCAGCCAACGGATAATCTCCGCTTCGTGAATACCTTCCCCGACGTCAGGTAATTTCCATTGATATGACATAAGGTTTCCCTCCTGTATCATCCAAAAACAAACATAAGCTGTCTGGTTACTTAAAAATGCACCGTCCGTAAAATCGCTTCTCCTGTTCGTTTCGCATCCGGCAACCAATAATCCTCAAGGGTGGGCACCGGATAGGGTGTATCATAACCCGTTACGCGAGCCACCGGGGCCTCCAAAGAAAGAAATGCACGTTCATTGATTTGCGCTGTAATTTCGGCACCGACTCCACCTGCGCGTACCGCCTCGTGAACAATAACTGCCTTCCCGGTTTTTTGTACGGAATTCACAATCGTATCGATATCAATCGGAGAAATCGTCCGTAAATCAATCACTTCACAAGAAACTCCTTGCTGGTCAGACACCGATTTCGCCGCTTCCAATGCTACCGGAACGGTAGGCCCCCAGGCGATAACCGTAACGTCATTTCCTTCTTGCACTACATTCGCTTTTCCAAGCGGCACTTGATAGCTCCCTTCCGGCACCTCGCCGCGGAACGCACGGTACAACTTCATGGGCTCCAAGAAAAGAACCGGGTCGTCATCCGCCAGCGCGGCCAACAGCAAACCTTTTGCATCGTACGGATTGCTTGGCATGACCACTTTGATGCCCGGCGAATGAAGAAAAAGCGCCTCCAAACTGTCAGAATGAAGTTCTGGTGTACGCACACCGCCGCCAAAAGGAGACCGAATCACCATCGGAACGGAAAAACGCCCCTGGGAACGAAAGCGCATTCGTGCCGCCTGCGCTGAAACCTGATCCATGGTTTCATAGATAAATCCCAAAAATTGAATTTCTGCAATGGGGCGCATTCCGTTCAAAGCCAAGCCAACCGCCGTTCCAATAATCCCCGATTCAGCCAGCGGAGTATCGATTACCCGGTTTTCGCCAAACGCCGCCATTAATCCTTCCGTGGCGCGGAACACACCGCCGTTTTTGCCTATATCTTCTCCCAAAACAAGTACGCGCGAATCAGCCTCCATCGCCACTCGCATTGCATCTTGGATTGCTTGTATCATGGTCATGTTCGCCATATTAACGTCCCTCCCCCTGGTTCAAACGCTGAACAAAGTCTTGTTTCTGTTCTGCCAAAGGCCCCGTCAAATCGGCGTATACATGATCAAAGAAAGAAGAAGGTTCCGCTTTCGGATGTGATTCCGCTTTTTCGACTGCAGCATCGATTTTTTGTTTCGCTTCCTCACGCCACTCGTTTTCCTGTTGTTCATTCCAAATTCCTTTATTTTCAAGGAAAATACGAAAACGAATCAATGGATCCCGTTTTTCCTGCCACTCTTTCAGTTCGGTTTCATTCCGGTAACGAGTGGGATCGTCTGCGGTCGTATGCGAGCCCAAACGGTAGGTGACCGCTTCAATTAACGTCGGACCCTCTCCACTGCGCGCCCGGTCTGCTGCATACTTCATGGCGGAATAAACGGCCAATACATCGTTGCCGTCAACGCGAATCCCCTCCATTCCATACGCGACAGCTTTCTGTGCAATAGTAGGTGTCGCCATTTGTTTGGAAACCGGCACACTGATCGCCCAGTGATTGTTCTGACAGAAGAAAATGACAGGTGCCTTGTAGACAGCCGCAAAGTTCATTGCTTCATGAACATCGCCCTGTGAAGACGCTCCATCCCCATAATAGGTTACCGCAATATTCGATTCGCCTCTCAGTTTGCTGGCCAATCCGGCTCCGACGGCATGCAGCACCTGACCCGCAATAATAATTTGAACAGGCAATACATTTAAATTTGTCGGCATCTTTCCGCCATCCGGATGCCCCATACTGTAAAGCAGGGCATGTTCCATGGGAAGACCGTGATAGATGAGTCCTGCCATTTCCCGGTAGCTGGTCGCAAGCCAATCCGTATTTTTCAAAGCGGCAAAGCTGCCAATTTGGGCGGCTTCCTGCCCGCTAAATGGTGCATATGTGCCAATTCGTCCTTGTCTTTGCAAATTAAACGCCCGCTGGTCATATAAGCGAGTCAAAAGCATCCATTTGTAAAATTCGATCAGCTTGTCGTCCGACAGTTCCGGAAGATCCCCACGAACAGAACCATCCTCAGCTAAAATCTGATACATCGACACACCAAAATCGGCCGTGTATGTTTTCATAAAACGGACCCCCCAATTGGCATATATCCTAGTTCTTAACAAATTATATTCGATTTAGACTTTCGATATCCTTCCCTCTCCAATTAAAAGGAAAACGCCCTTACAAAGTCAAGGGCGCAAGATAAACTGTACCTTTACTTTGCCTGCCGTTCGACAAGGGGGAACCACCCGGGTGAATTAACAATCGCCTGCCATGAAGGATCAGGAATTACCAATTCGGCTTGATCGTCGCGGCTGAGCGTGACACGGATTTGATTTTCTTTTGCAGACTTGACCTTTTCTACCCAATCCGGTTCCATAATAATTTCGCGGCCAAGAGCTACCAACGAAACTCCTGTTTGCAAAGCTTGCAACGCATCGTCTGGTGTATGCAACGATCCGACGCCAATTACAGGCACACGATGGCCGCCCCGCTCCTGCACCAATTTCACACGCGATTTTTTGTCCTGTGGATTACGTATCGACCCGGCCCAAAAAGATTGCACGGAAACATGCAGGTAATCCAGTTCTTTAGTGGCCAAAACATCGGCAAATTGGAGTGTATCGTCCATCGTTATGCCAGGATTCTCCGCTTCTTCCGGAGACAAACGGTATCCAACCTGGAAAGGTTGCTTTGCATGTTCTTTTACCGTTTTCCTCACTGCCTCAAGAACAGCCAACGGAAATGTCTACGCTTTTCCAGACTGCCGCCCCAACGATCATCACGACAATTCGAGTGGGGAGAGAAGAACTGCTGCAGCAAATAGGTGTTCGCGCCGTGGATTTCTACATCGTCATATCCGGCTTCAATCGCCCTTCGTGTTGCAGCGGCAAACGATTAGATCATTTCCTCAATCTCTGCTTTGGTCAAAGCGCGTGGTGTTTTGGCACCTTCCCTGGCAGCGGGAACAGCGCTCGCAATCCGGGTTTGAGGACCAATTGGTCATCGGCGCCATTACAATCCGGTTGTCCAATTCGATGCCGCTTACCGGAAAACGAAAAGATTCGAACAACGGTGCATATTTCGGGTTCATTCTTCTCTCCACCATCCTTTTTTGTCACAGCATCTCCTTAATTTTCGACAGTAACCATGATCTATGTATGTTTATGAAAAACGCTGTTTGGAGAGTATTTTACAGATGAGACGTGGACCAAATCCGTAAGGTGCCACACACTCTACCAAATAAAACAAACAGAGTAAAAAAGCCCCCCTCGAATCACCGTCGAAAGGAGCATATGCCTCGTAAAAGTTATCGGGAGCCGGAAACGGACGAATGGGCAGACGGCTGCAAATGGTTTGCATAGCGAACCTGGACTGGCAGGTAGAAGGATAGCAAACTGGCTGCCGCAAGCAACAAGGCAGTCAATCCAAAGGAAGGCAGGTGCGTGCCAAACGTTTCATACCCCCAACCGGCCAAGAAAGAACCGACGGCAGCCCCAATCTGGTGAACAAAATAAGTCCAACCGTACAGGACGCCTACCCAGCGGACACCATATACATCTCCCAAAATGGCGGAGGAAAGTGCGGTGCTTCCGGCCCAAGCCAAACCTCCCATCACGGAAACCAAATATAACTGCCAAGGTGTCATCACAACCGCTATCAGCAGAAATCCAATGCCGCGGATCAGGTAAATGAGGGACAACAAATTTTTGCGCGGCAGTTTATCTGATAATGAACCTAAAACAACTGTACTGCCCACCGCCACAATTCCGATCAGCCCGACTCCGAATGAGGCGGTCATTTCCGAAAAACCGTGGTCAGTCAGCATCGGAACGCCATGCGATCCCAGCACGTTCATGCTGAAGCCACAAACAAACAGTCCGGCCGCAATGTTCCAAAACGGTTTAGTTCGTAATGCACCTTTCCAATCCACCAAGGGAATCATCTGATTAGCGGACAAAGTCTGGCTCAAATGGCTGCTGGCCAACTGACCGGGCAGCAAATCGGTACCGGCCGGTGCCTCGTCTCGAATAATCCAGATGGCAGAAGGAATAAGTATAACTATGAATACAATGTCCAAAACAAGCAATGTGTCCCGCCAGCCGATCCAACCAATCAGCCATTGAAAGACAGGGGTCATGACTGCTATTCCGGCCATAGCGCCGGTTGACAAATAAAATAATGCCCTTCCTCTTTGACGGGTAAACCATTTGCTTATGACAGGCGTCATCGCCACTGGACTGGTAAAAGCAAGTCCGAAGGACAATAAAATACCATAGGCAAGGAAAAAACTGACCGTATCAGCCGTCCAGATCGTCCATAAAGTAGCGACAGTAATCATCCCTAAACCGCTCAAGAGCACAAACCTGGTTCCGTAACGTTCGACCAGTTTCCCAGCCACCGGCATTCCCGCCCCATACGCCAGCATGCCGACCGAAATGACGAAAGACAGGAACGTACGGCTGACTCCCAGTTCGTCCGCCATCGGTTTAAAAAAGGGGCCGATGCCCAAACGGGTACCTACCGTAAGCAGTGTGATCATGCATGAGATCAGCACGATATACCATCCAAAATAAAATTTTTCGCCGCTCGTTCGATGTGACATAACATTTCCTTCTTTCCTGTCTGTTTAGTAACAGTATAACAGGTAACCTTGTCCTTATTTCATTTCCGGTTCAAAAAAATCTGATTGTTCCCCCAATTGCATCCCGTTTCACAAACTTCCGTTCGATCTCTGTTTGACACACTGTTAATAAAACCGTATTGTTATCAACAGGAAATGAATTCCATGTACATAGAGGAGAGAGAGTCATGAGCGAGCTGAACCGCAGTATTTATCTGGTGAGCCGTCCTGAAGGAATGCCGGAGAAAAGCAATTTTAAAACGGTCGAGTCTCCTGTTCCGCAACCGGCTGAGGGCGAAGTGCTTGTCCAGACCATGTATCTTTCGGTCGATCCTTATATGCGGGGCCGTATGCGGGATGTCAAATCGTACGTTCCTCCTTTTCCCCTCAACGAAGTGATCGTCGGAGGCGTAGTCGGCCGTGTGGTCGAATCGAAAAACCCCAACTTCGCTAAAGGCGACATTATAGCAGGGATGCTGGGTTGGTCCGATTATTCCATTTCGAACGGAAAAAACATCAAGAAAATTGAAACGGGAGCCATTCCGGTTACTCATGCGCTCGGAATTCTCGGCATGCCGGGTCTGACCGCCTATTTTGGATTGCTTGAAATCGGCAAACCGAAAGAGGGAGAAACGGTGGTTGTCTCTGGCGCAGCCGGGGCGGTTGGCATGGTGGTCGGACAGATTGCCAAACTGAAAGGATGCCGTGTCGTAGGCATTGCCGGAACCGATGAGAAAAACGAGTACCTCCGAAGCGAACTTGGATTTGATGCCACCGTGAACTACAAAACGACGACCAACATGCGCCAGTCCTTAGCAGAAGCATGTCCAAACGGAATTGACGTTTATTTCGACAATGTTGGCGGCGAGATCACGGATGCCGTATTAACCTTGATAAATTACCAAGCGCGAATCGTCATCTGCGGACAAATATCCGCCTATAACATGGAGAAACCGGATCTGCGGCCAAATCCGTTTACGCAGTTGTTAATTAAGAGTGCCATGGCAAAAGGTTTTATCGCATCCGATTTTGCCAATCGCAATCAAGAAGGTTTAGCGCAACTGACTGAATGGGTTACACAAGGAAAACTGAAATTTAAAGAAAATGTGGTAGAAGGATTGGAAAATACGGTCGAGGCGTTCCTGGGTCTGTTCCGCGGCGAAAACCTGGGAAAACAATTAGTAAAAGTCCACGATTAACCTGATCGAACCGTACACTTCACTGGCAAACCGCCTCGTAATTAGCGAGGCGGTTTGTTTGACAGAATATGTACTTCTGTTTTTCCATCTTTAGCACCTCTCCACAGGGAGTATGCCCGTCATACAAAAAAACACCCCGCAAGCGGAGCGTCATATCTTCACATTAACCGTTCGAACGGCCATAATAATCGTTAATTTGTTCAATAATGGTTTGTGTCGTTTCCATAGCTCTCGTTCCCCTCTCAATTGAATTCAAATTTTATGCTTCCGAATGACCTGGACAACGATAGTTTTCACTTACAACAGATTCGCTTCTGTCAATATCATCGCGAATCCTTCCATTACTTTATAATCCGATTATAGTACAACAGATTAATACAGTCAATACTGTTATAATACAAATTGTGAACAAATAAAAAAACCTTTAACCGAATGAGATTCAAGAAGATCACATTTTGTTCTTTCTAAGCTGTTAAAGAAAACAAAAAAGGGACGAACCTAAAAGCATGTAATCTGCTTTTGGACCGTCCTTTTTTGTGCAATTATAATTATAACTTTGCCAATATAAACACTTTGTCAACTCTATTACGCGACAGTCGCTGCCTCTTTCTTCCGCATCGATTTTTCTACCAGTTCGGCCAAATCGAGCGCTTGCACTTCTTCATCTTTATCAAAATGTTTGATACCGTCGCTCATCATGATTAGGCAATATGGACAGTTGCTGCCGATAACAGTCGGTTTGCCGTCCAACGCTTGTTCGGTACGAGTGACGTTTACGCGCAGGCCTTCATGTTCCTCGATCCACATGCGACCACCGCCTGCTCCGCAACACATGGCATCTTCTTTATTACGTTCCATTTCTACCCGTTCCACGCCTGGAATCGCATCCAAAATATTTCGCGGGGTATCAAAGATTCCGTTGTAACGGCCGATATAACAGGAATCGTGATACACGACACGTTCATTTACGGCATTTTCCAGTTTAATCCGGCCTTCTTTAATCAGCATTTCAATGATTTGTGTATGGTGGAAAACTTCCGCTTCCAACCCAAATTCCGGGTACTCGTTTTTGAACGAGTTGAATGCGTGTGGATCGCATGTCACAATTTTCTTCACACCCAGCTCTTTAAACATTTCAATGTTTTGCCGGGCAAGTTCCTGGAACAAGAATTCGTTGCCGACCCGTCTAGGCGTATCCCCAGAGTTAAACTCTTCTTCGCCGAGGATCGCAAACTTGACGCCGCCTTCATTCATAATGCGGGCAAAAGCGGAAACCACTTTGCGGTTCCGGTTGTCATACGCACCCATCGATCCAACCCAGAACAGATATTCAAACTCTTCCACTTCGTCAATTGTCGGAATGTTTACATCCGGGAATTCTTCACGCCACTTGGCTTTTTCGCGACGGTTGATGCCCCAGGGATTGCCTTGCCGTTCAATATTATTCAACGTTCGGGTAATTTCAGCCGGCATGCTGCCCTCTGTCATCACCAGGTAACGGCGCATACCATAGATAAATCCGAGGTGCTCGTTGCCGACCGGGCATTGGTCTTCACAATTGCGGCAAGAGGTACAAGCCCACAATTCCTGTTCAGAAATGACGTCACCAATCAGCGCAAGTTCCATCACATCTTTGTCTTGCACTTTCCACGTTTCATATTGCCGATGCATAGTCGGCGTAATGTCGGTATGTAGGTCCGGATTCGGAGAAAATCCTTCCGGCATGCCGTTAGCAAACGGAACTTCTGTCATAACATGCGCCATTCCAGCGGGAGCGGCCATAATACGTCCCGGCGCCCAAGCCGGTATGTTAAGCATTTTTTCCGCTTTCTCACTCAGATGGTCACGCATCTTAATCATCAAATGCATGGGAGACAGCATTTTTCCTGTGTTCGATGCCGGACACATATTGGTACAACGGCCACATTCTACACAAGAGTATAGATCAAGCAGCTGACCTTTGCTGAAATCTTCAATTTTGTTGACGCCGAACTCTTCCACCGACTCATCGGAAAAATCAAGACTGGTCGGCTTGCTGGGCGGACCCATTTTGGAAAAATAAATATTAAATGGCGCAAACAACAGATGCGAGTGTTTCGATTGCGGCACATAAAGCAGAAACGCAAGCAAGATTAACAAATGCGCCCACCAAAACACATAAAACAACGTTTTGGCAGTAGCCTCACTCATACCGAGGAATGGGCTGGCAATCAGGGAAGAAAACGGAGCAGCAGCAGTCAACGGTTCATTCAGCCATACTTTTTCAAACGCGAGACTGAACAGAACACTCAACATCAAAGTGAAAATAAACCAATACAGCCATGTGGTTTTCTCTGTCCGTTTCAAGCGGCGCAATTTTTCACCGAATCTTCTGTAAGCGGCATACCCAACTGCCAGGAAAATCGCCAGTACGGTAATTTCCTGCAACAAGCTGAAAAACGGGTGCACCGGTCCCAACGGCCATTTGTAACCGGGAATAAATCCCTTCACGATCAGTTCAAGCGCACCTAACTGCAGAATGAGGAATCCGTAGAAAATAAAGAGGTGCATAAAACCGCTCTTCCGGTCCTTAAACAGTTTCGTATGGCCAAATACCTGACGAAGTGTAACTCTCAACCGTTCGCTTGAATCGCCCAACGGTTCCGAATGCCCAAGCATGATAAACCGATAACGGGCATACATGATTTTCCAGAATGAATACAGCGCGTAACCCAAAACAATCAAGAACGCGAGAGTGAAAATAACACTGGTAGCCTGCATTAAAAATAACCTCTCCTCTTTCAATGCCTGTTATATAACAAATCTGGTTGTACGATTTCCAATTCATTTTCCTATTTCTTCGCTTAGAAATCAAGAGTTCATAGGGAAAATTTCATTTTTTTTAAAAATTTTCGCAGGCCGGCCACCGCTGTTACACCGCCGTACACCATTGATTTAGGATAGCTGGCCTTTTTTCTCGGCACGGTAAAACGTTCCCGTGGTTTTGCATAATAACTCTCCGCCCTCGTTTACAACAGTACTCTCCAAAAATACAACCCGGTAACCGTCTCGCATATAACGGGCGGTTGCCTTGATTTTACCGGTATGGGCCGCATTAAAATAGGAAGTTTTTAACTCTAAGGATACGTAAGACGCTTGTTTATCATGCATCAAAAGATGTCCCATCGACGAATCTGTAAGCAACGTGAATACACCGCCATGCACGATTCCAGCCGGGTTTAACATCGGTTCGCTGACCGGGCATTCGATGCTGCATGTTTTCTCCTGATCGTTGTACGAAAATTGAAATCCAAACAGATGAAACAGAAAAATGCTTTCCATTTTTAATTCCGATTTGTCATAAGCGGCTTCCACAAGCCGCAAAAACTGTTCTTTATTCAACTCTGTTTTATCCCCTTTTCCAGGACGATCCACATGCAAAACCATCCACTTTGCAAATTAGGAAGCAAATACGCTCTTCAGATATTCTGCTGCTTGCTGTAAAGCCTTTTTCCCCTGATCCAAGCGGTTCGCCATACTGATAAACCCATGAATCATGCCGTTGTAACGCGTATACTCAACTGGCACCCCAGCGTTTTTTAAACGTTTTGCATATGCTTCCCCTTCATCACAAAGCGGATCAAATTCCGCCGTAATGACCAGTGCGGAAGGCAGTCCGCCAAGGTCTTCGGTCAGCAACGGCGCCGCCAACGGATTTCTGGAGTCTTGTTCATTTTGCAGATAGTGATCTCGAAACCATGTCATTAAATTTTTCGTTAAATAATATCCCTGCCCATTCCTCTGGTAGGATTCCGTATCAAAGTCAAAGTTGGTAACCGGATAAAACAGCACTTGGCAAATAGGTTGAAACTCATTCCGATCACGCAACTGACAGCTGACAACAGCGGCTAAATTACCGCCTGCACTGTCACCGCCGACCGCAATCCTGGCTGGGTCGGCTCCCAGTTCATCGGTGTGCTCGAACACCCACCTGGTAGCGACATAACATTCCTCCAACGCAACAGGAAATTTGTGTTCCGGGGCAAGCCGATAATCGACCGAAATCACCATACAGCCAGCCAGATTGGTCAGCGAACGGCAAATCGGGTCATGCGAGTCGAGATTGCCAATCACCCAACCGCCACCATGAAAATACACCAACACCGGGTAAGGCCCCTCCTGATCAGGTGTATAGATACGAATCGGAATAGGCCCGTGCGGCCCTGGTATTGTTCGGTTCTCCACATTTCCTACCGGCTCCGCTTCGCCCGTTTCCCGCATAGCCACATAAACTTGACGTGCCCGCTCCGGTGAAAGCTCATTTAACGGCGGCGCCCCAGCCGATTTCATCAACTCCAGTACGGCCTTTGCCTGTGGATCCAATGGCATACTCATTCCCCATTTCCTATCAATCTGCTTACTCTCCCTGTTCAAACCGTTCAATTCGTTCTCTTACAAAATCGGGAATTGGCCGCGATCTTTTGTTGTGTCCATCATAGCTGACATAGACGGTTTGAGCTGACACCAGCGGTTCTTGTTCCCCTTCCCGACAAACGGCAAAATCGATCTTCATGCTCGATTTCCCCATTTCCGCCGTTTTCACCCAAATTTGCAACCAGTCGTCCAAATGGGCCGGACTTTTAAATTCAAGCGTGGTTTTCGCCAGAACCACATCGAAAATGTCCTGTTCTGCCAGCTTGATCATATCCAATTGCAATCCATCGCGAAAATATTCGGTGACCGCACAATCCAAATAGGTTAAATAATGAGCGTTAAACACAATTTTTTGACCGTCGATCTCCGAGTATCTGACGCGAAGGCGGTAATTAAACCGGAACCCTTCCATCAACTTCCCCGCCCTTCACAAAATTGATGTCCCATTCCATTGTAGCGGTTTATTGAAATATTCGAAATACTTTTCACCAGTTTATTTCATCCAGCGTTTGCATCCGTGACAGCAGCAGGTTCTGCTGGGTCAGAAAGCTTTCAAACTGATCGAACAGTTCCTTTCCTATAACAATTACCTCTTTCAACTCATCCGTATCGCGGAACATCTCCGCGACCTCCCTATAACGAACCGGTAAAAGAGGAAATTCAAAACTCTCGTTTACCGCACCGTAGTATCCGCTCCCAATCGGTAAACGGTTAATGAGCGCCAAAGCGGATGCCATTTCCGAAAGAACCTCATACTTATAAATCGATAAATTCCGTTTGCCCGCACGACGCTCTAAAGATCGGATTTTGTTAAACGATTCATATCCGATCATCGCCCCATGCAGCGAGAAAAACGATTGCACCTGTTCATCTGTTAAATCACGGTAACGTTCTATGATTTCGTCCCGTTGTTTAGCTTCTCCTGTAAGCAGTTGCAGATTGGCCAGGTTTCCCATTCGAATCGGAAGAAGTAAATCCGGTTCCCTCAACCATTTCTCAATGGTGTCAATCGATAGAAAATTGACTTCGATCACGATATCGCGATATAGAAACTGCTTATCCGGTAACGATACTCCGGACGGCAGTATATACAGCATCTCAATATCGGAAAACTCAGTATCACGTCCGATCGCAGTAGACCCGTATACGCCACCAAATAAAAGACTGTTCGGATATTGTTTCAGAACACGAATATGGATGCCTCGAACGACTTTAATCCGGTCGCCGTGCCGCATGTTTCACCCTCATTTATCACTTTTGTTACTATCGTACCCGATCAAACTGCAATCGTCCAATAGACAGAAAAAAACACCCGCTGCGGGCGATATTGCTGCCAACATCTCAGCAATCTGTCCGCAGCAGGGTGTTTGCTCACCACTGTCCGATTAGTACTTCGGTTCCGGCAATTTGACTTCCACTTCTTTGCCGTCTTTAACCGTAACCGCACTGGGCACGATGTTAAATGCACCAGATTGCGACACGCCGAGCAGGTCGAAAGGAAGTTTGTCTTTCGATACTTGCTTCGCAGCATCATCCAGCTTTGCACGAATTGCCTTCGCATCATCCGTTTTGCCAGCCAGTTCCATCGCTTTCGCAAAAATAATCAACGCGCCATAATTATAAAGTGTTTCCGAAGTCGGCAGCTTATCGGCGCCAAACTTCTTCTGATAAGCTGCAACAACAGCTTTCACACCAGCAGAATCAACTTTGGAAGCCGGATACACGCCGATATATCCTTCCAACAGTTTCACGTCTTTTACGACCGGCTCAATTTCTTCGACCTTTGCTTGGTCCATTACAATAAATCCGCCTTTAAACCCTTGGTCCCTGGCTGCTTTGATAACCAGAGCGGTCGGCTGCGAAGGACCACCGACAAACAGTACGTCCGGGTTTGCGGCCAGCGCTTTCGTAATGGCAGCCGAGAAATCGCTTTGTTTGTTATAATCGACTGCGCTGTCAGCCACTACTTCGCCGCCCAGATCTTTCCACGTTTTCGTCATCAGAGCCGACCAGTCTTTCCCATATTGGCTGGTGGTCGGAACCAGCGCCAGCTTCTTGCCGAAACGTTTCATCATTTCTTCCGACCAGGGTTTCGGATAGTTGTCATATCCCGGCGGAATTCGAACGCTCAATGCGTTATTTGTTTGGATAACACGCGGCTCGGACGTATAAGCGCCAATCAGGAAGTTTTCCTGCTGGTTAATCTGCTGCAGCGCAAGAATTCCTCCCGAATGAGGACAGAAGATGATGGATGCCTTGTTTTCCTGTTTCAAACGTCTCGCGTTTGTAACAGACTCATTCGGCAAATATTTATCATCCAAAGACACGACCTTTAGCTTTACCGTATCTTTGCCGACCTTGATGCCGCCTGCATTGTTGATTTCTTCAGCCGCCATTTCAATGCCGTCCAACGCGTTTTTACCATAAAGTGCAGCACCACCGCTAAGCGGGCCCGTATAACCGATCGTTACTTCTTTTGTGCTGCCGCTGCCCCCTGCCGCTTGTTTATCACCGCCCGATCCGCAAGCTGTCAGAAACAGCATGGAGGAAACGGTTGTCAATGCCAGAAGAGATTTCCATTTTCTGTTCATCTAAACATCTCCTTTGTTTGTTCTGATGTACCCCCGTTTTTTCATGTCCATCATAATTAGGGAACTAAGCACCTATATACGCTTTCCTCACCTCCTCATTGCCATTTAGCATTTCGCTGGTTCCTTCCAGAACGATTCTCCCTTCCTCAATGACGTACCCACGATGTGCTATTTGCAGTGCGGCATACGCGTTCTGTTCAGCCAACATCACACTGGTTCCCTGTTGGTTGATTTCTTTGATCGTGTCAAACATGGACTGTACTACCAGGGGAGCCAAACCTACGGACGGTTCATCCAATAACAAAAGTTTCGGTCTTGCCATCAAGGCGCGCCCGATGGCCACCATTTGCTGCTGCCCGCCGCTCAGGGATCCTGCCGCTTGTTCCCGTTTCTCATACAAAATCGGGAATAACTCGAATACCCACTGCAATGTTTTCTCAAAAGACACTTTATCTTTCCGGTGGATATAGGCGCCTAATGTCAGATTTTTGAGCACTGACATTCCGGAAAACAGTTTGCGCCCTTCTGGACATTGGGCAATTCCAGACTGTACGATTTTGTCGGGGGACATGTTGTTGATCCGCCTGCCCATGAACTCGATTGTCCCGGAAGACGGCTTCATCAAGCCGCTAATCGTTCGGAAAATTGTGCTTTTTCCCGCGCCGTTTGCACCCAACAGAACGATCAGCTCACCTTCCCCGATTTGCATCGAGGCACGGTGCAAAGCTTCAAAGCTGCCGTAACGAACAGATACATCCGTTAATTTAAGCATGGTACGCCCCTCCTAAATACGCCTGGATCACCGTTTCGTTTCGGCTGATCTCACTTGGAGTTCCCTCCGCAATTTTTGCCCCTTGATTAAGCACCATGATGCGGTCGGCAAGATTCATGATCATCTGCATTTTGTGTTCAATAATGCATACGGTATAACCTGCCTGTTTCATCTTTCTTACCAGTTCAGCCAATCCGTTTGTTTCATCCGCATTGATA
Source organism: Effusibacillus dendaii (assembly GCF_015097055.1). Lineage (NCBI taxonomy): Bacteria > Bacillati > Bacillota > Bacilli > Caryophanales > Alicyclobacillaceae > Effusibacillus > Effusibacillus dendaii. Next base: position 425,373 of record NZ_AP023366.1, on the reverse strand, counting down.
CCGCCTGCCGGTTCATCAAGCAGAACGATTTTTGGATCGGTGGCGAGCGCCAGCGCAATCGCAACACGTTTTTTCGCCTCTTGCGAAATGTTTGCAACCGGGCGATGTGCAAGTTGTTCCGCATCTACAAAGCGAAGCGCCTCCATCGCTTTTTCCCGGCATTTTTCTTCTTCCTGCCTGTATTGTTTTGTACGGAATAACGCTCCTAGAAGTCCGGTTTTGGTTCTCAGACGATGTCCCACAATCAAATTATCAATCACGGTTGCCTGTTCAAATAGTTTCGTTGTTTGAAAGGTTCTGGCAACGCCTAGTCTAGCCATTTGATAGGACGGTTTGTTCGTCACATCCTGCCCTTCCAGGATTAAGCGGCCGGAAGTGGGACGAAACGTACCGCTGATTAAGTTAAAGAAAGTTGTTTTACCTGCCCCGTTTGGTCCTATAATTGCTGTAATATTTCCCTGTTTGACTTCCAAGTCAACCGAATTGACTGCTACGTTTCCGCCAAATTGCTTCGTCAACTGTTCAATTTTAAGCATCGAGCTGCCTCCCCACCCGTTTGGAATCGCCCGCCGCAATAGTTGCCTGTTCCATCTTCCGTAAATTGCGCTGCATTTGACGTTTTGCGATAGAGCCCATAATTCCATGCGGCAGGAACATAACCAGAATGACCAACAGCGGACCAAAAATCACCATTCGGTATTCTGCCAAAAACTGCATCCATTGTGTAAGGATGGTAACAAGCAGAGTGCCTACAAGCGGACCCCAAAATGTTCCGATACCACCGACAATCAAGTACAGAAGCATGTCAAACGTATGGTCGATCACCGAAATATCCGGACCGATGAAGCGAATCATGATGGAATAGAGTCCACCTGCAAGACCTGCATACATAGTGGAAAGTGCAAACGAGAGAATTTTTGTTCGCATGACATTGACGCCAAGCGCTTCTGCAAGATCTTCACTGTTGCGAACAGACTGTAGGGTACGGCCGAACAGCGAATGAAGAATCCGTTTACTTACAAACACTGACAATACAAGGCAGAACAGAATCAAGTAGTATTGTGAAACATAGGAATCAAACGTGAAGGAGCCGACTGAGAGGCCGGGAATTCCGATCAATCCTCTCACACCTTCTGTCACTGATTCCCATTTTTCAAGGATAAGGGACAAAATAACCCCCACGCACAATGTGAATATGGTAAAGTAATGACCTTTTGTCCGGAGTGAAATCAGCCCCACCAAAAACCCAATACATCCCGTCAACACAATTGCCGCCAGTAAGGCCACTATTGTGTTGACGCCCAGTTTAAGAGTCAAAACCCCGTAGGTGTAGGCGCCTATTCCAAAAAATCCGGCTTGTGCCAAGGAAAGCTGCCCCGTGTAGCCAGCGATCAGGTTCATTCCGTAAACGGCAATCGTCCAGATAAATGACATCGCAAGCAATGTCAACGTATAGGAATCTGAAATGGTAAACGGATACACAACAGCCAGAATCAGAAAGACCAGAGGCAACCATTTCGATAAGCGATTCATGATCAGCGAGCCTCCTTAGCGAAAAGTCCAGCCGGTTTCAGGGCGAGAATGATTACAAGAATCAAGAAGGCGACCAAATCTTGCATATTCGTGTTCACAATGCTGATCATGCCTTCCGATAAGCCTAAAATATAACCACCGAGGACTGCACCCGGAAGGCTTCCCATCCCGCCAAGCACGATGATTACAAACGCTTTCAGGTTGACCATCGACCCCATTGACGGGTACACCAGGTTGACCGGTGCAGCAAGCGATGCGGCAGCGGCTGCCAAACCGGCAGCGATCGCAAAAGTGAGCATCGATACTTTGTTCGCATTAATTCCAACCAGAAATGCACCTTCCCGATTTTGGGCCATGGCTTCAATCGTTTGTCCAATTACCGACTTCTTGAGGAACAGGTTTAGAGCCACCATCAAAATCAAAGCTGAGATGATAATAATAATTCGCTGTTCTGTGATGCTAAGTCCGAATATATTGACAACTCCCTCGTAAGGACTTTCCAAACGCCGAAAATCGGATCCCCATAAAACCCTGGCGGTTGCCTCCATAAACAGCATCACACCGACGGCGGCAATCATGGCGTTTATATGCGGCGCGTCTTTTAGGGGATTAAATACAAGTCGTTCGAGAATCACCCCAATTACAACAAGTGCAAGAACAGAAATTACAATTGCCGGCCAGTAACTGAACCCGTAAAGTGTCATCATAAACAGGGTGAGATAAGCACCAACCATATAAAGATGACCATGGGCAAAATTGGGAAGTTCCAGGATTCCGTATACCATTGTGAGTCCGAGCGCCACTAAACTGTATATACTGCCGAGAACCAAACCGTTAATGAGTTGTTGAAAAAACTGTTCCATAACACTCACCCCCATATGCAAGCTGTATTTGAAATAGTTTGTAAATCTCTAAAATTCGGAATTCTTAATTCAAACCAATCGGCTAATTTGTTCGGATATTCGCAGGGCTTCTGCTTTTACCCGCTCCGCGAGCTTCTGCAGTCCACTTGCTGAGACAGATGAAGTAACAGCCAGCAAGGAAAGAACGTATCTCACCTCCTGATCTTTATAAATAATGGGTGCGGCTACGGAAGAGATCCCTTTACGAAATCCATCCATACTAACCGCATATCCTTTTTCCAAAACCTGTGATTGTTCAAAATTGACCGTTTCATCCAACATCCGCAGACAAGCCCCCAAAGAAGTGCCATCGATCGGGAATTGTTGCCCGATTGTAATCGTAATCCGAAAATCAACCGGGGGCTCTTCCTTCGCAATACAAATCCATTTATCCGCCCCGGATTTTTGTGCCAAAATCGCAGTATGGCCGGTTTCATGAGCCAAATTGCTTAAATGAACCCTGGCAATCGCCACATCATCCAAAAAGTCAGCCGCCCGGTTTCCCAATACGATCAAATATGAACCTAGCATGTACATACGGGTTCGTTCGTTGTAGCGCACCAATTCTTCCTGTTGGAGTGTTCGCAGAACCCGTAAACAAGTACTTTTGTTAATCGCGAGATGATCGGCGATTTCAGTCAAGGTGGATTGACGATATTTTGATCGGGCCAACAATTTGAGAATGCGGGACGCCGTTATAACCGCCGGAACCGTGTACATATCAGATCTGCCTACCTTTTTTGTTTCGCTTCCTCCGCCAATACCCGCCGCAGAATTTTTCCCACTGCTGTTTTCGGCAAGGATTCACGGAATTCTATAAGCCGCGGCACTTTATAAGCGGCCAAGTGTTGTCGGCAATGCTGTTCAATTTCTTCCGCTGTTGCTGTTTGTCCAGGTTTTAAAACGATAAATGCTTTGACCGTTTCACCTCTGTACTCATCGGGCACACCTATTACCACTGTTTCCAAAACGCTTGGGTGGGTGTAAATCACTTCTTCTACGTCGCGCGGATAAATATTGTAGCCGCTTGCAATGATCATATCTTTTTTACGGTCGACAATATAGAAATACCCATCTTCATCCATGCGGGCAATATCGCCCGTGTATAACCAGCCATCACGGAGTGTATGAGCCGTTTCATCCGGCATCTTCCAATACCCTTTCATCACCTGCGGTCCGCGGATGATCAATTCGCCTGTTTCCCCGATCGGCAGTGTTCTAGTTCCCGTTTCCAGGTCAACAATACGCGCTTCCGTGCCAGGCAACGGAATGCCGATGCTGCCAGCTTTTTTGGGTCCCTGAAAGGGAGTCGTATGTGTCGTTGGCGATGCTTCCGACAGCCCGTATCCTTCCAGCATATTGGCGCCTGTTTTTGCCTCAAACGAATGCATCAGTTCCACCGGCAGCGGAGCAGATCCACTGTTGCATATCCGGATGGCGTCGATTCCATATTGCTCCGCGCCCGGATATGCGTTAATCGCGACATACATCGTCGGGACTCCTGGGAACAGAGACGGTTTGTGCGCCTTTATCGTTTGCAGTACTTCCAAAGTGTCAAAACGGGGAAGCAAAATGACATTCGCGCCGCCGAGCACACCCAGATTCATCGTACAGGTCATGCCGTATACGTGAAACAACGGAATAACGGCAAGAATCTTATCCTCTTCTGTGACCGGTTGTCCCTCATTGTGGGCGTTGATCTGTTGCACGTTCGAAACCAGATTGTAGTGGGTTAACATGGCCCCTTTCGAACGTCCCGTTGTACCGCCGGTATATTGGAGCACCGCAATATCTTCTGTCGGGTTTACCGGTTCATCCGGAACAGGTGCCGCCGTTTTCAGAAAGTCATCCCATAAAACGGAATTGTCTTCCAGTTCAATCGTTAAGGGGTGGAACGGGACAAGCACAATCTTTTTCAGCTTTTTAAACGATTCTGTATTTTTTACGCGAGGATAGAGATCGGCATATACAATCAGGATGTCTGCTCCGGAGTCATTCACAATGCAATCGATTTCATGTTCTGTGTATAAAGGGTTGACCTGAACTATGGTCGCTCCCCGGCGCAGCGTTCCATAAAAAGCGATCACATAATGCGGGCAGTTTGGCAGCATGACGGCAACCCGGTCGCCTTTTTGCACACCCGCTTGATGCAGCGCTCCCGACATCTGTTTTGAAAGCGCTTGCAACTGATTGTAAGTAATTTGCGAGTGATAAAATGACAATGCCGTTCGATCGCCAAATCGGGTGCAGGTACGGTCCAACATCACGGGTAATGAAATCAGTTCAGGCCGGTAATCTGTTGCTTTCGCGTAGCTTTCATTGTTTAAAACCGTAACGCCCACCATACATAACCCCTCCATTACCGAGTTGTCCTATCTGTTTCTTTCTATATTTAACAGAATAAAAGATGCGCTTGCCGTGGCAACAAGACCGCCGTCTCGCTTAAACATCTTACATTCTGCAACTGCCGTTCGTTTGCCTAAATGAAGCACTTCGGTTTGCACAACCAAATGTCCCTCTTTAATCGCTCCGATGTAGTTCATTTTGATTTCAGAAGTAACTGCGCTGATCCCTTGCGGCAATATGCGGTGCAGCAAGGACCCCATGGCGGTATCGGCAATATATGCCAATACCCCGCCATGAGCCACTTGATTCAAGTTGTGAGTAAACTGAGTGATATCCACTTCATACTGGCCGGATCGGTCTCCCATTGGCCCACCAACGATTCCGACCATTTCTCGCAAATGAGTGGTTCGTTTTTCTCTTGCTGTCAAAATGGCGCGTTGCACCAGTGCCAGCAGGAGTCTTTCCGAATCGGAACCCGATTCCAACACTTCCTTAAAAAAGTCTGTCAACATTGCTTAAATTCCGCCGCGTACGTATAGAACCTGACCCGTAATAAAGCTGGATTCTTCCGAAACAAGGAACAGAACCGCATTGGCAATATCGATCGGTTTACCTGTGCGTTTAATCAGGCTCTGTTCTGCCGCGTGCTTTACAAAGTCCTCAAAATCGATTCCCATCCGTTCCGCAGTGGCTTTTGTCATATCTGTTTCAATAAAGCCGGGTGCAACCGCATTCACGTTAATATTGTACCGTCCAAGCTCGATAGCCAGCGTTCTGGTGAACCCTTGCAAGCCAGCCTTCGCGGTGGAGTAGTTCAACTGACCACGGTTCCCCAAAGCGGATGTCGAACTGAAGTTGACAATTTTGCCGTAACGCTGCGGAACCATGTAGGTTTGTGCGATTTGGGAAGCGTAAAACGCACCTTTTAAATGAACATTCATAACCATATCCCAATCTTCTTCAGTCATCTTGTAGACCAGGTTGTCGCGAATAATACCCGCATTGTTGACCAGAATGTCGAGACGTCCGAATGTGTCAACCGTCTTTTTGACCATTGCCTCTACCTGATCGCGTTGGGTAATGTCGCAAGGAACAGCGATTGCTTCACCGCCCGCTTTTCGGATCTGTTCTGCCGTTTCTTCACAATTGGCTGCATGAATGTCAGTAACAGTTACTTTTGCCCCTTCTTCTGCCAGTCTGGCAGCAGTTGCCGCACCGATTCCACGGCCGGATCCTGTGATAATCGCAACACGATCTTTTACTCTCATTTTCTAATTCCCCCTGCTTTTCAAATTTGATTGATTGTGATCCAAAATGATGCCGTCATTAGGCGGGAACCGCAAATTCCGCTCGGCCAGACACCACTTTATCTCCCTTTTCGTTTGATGCCCAGATATCACAAGAAACGATCTGCTGACCTGACTCGGTTTTCACATCTGTTACTTTTCCTTCACAGGTAATCACATCGCCTGGCCGTACCATGTTCATGAAACGGACGCCAAATTTACGGAGTTCGCCTTCGATACCTGCAGTTTCCGTCAGAAGCTGACCGACAAACGCCATCGTCAGCATTCCGTGTGCAATCACACCGCCAAGTCCCGCTTCCTTTGCAAATTCATCAACCGTATGGATCGGGTTAAAATCACCCGATGCACCCGAGTACATGACCAGTTGGGTTTTTGTGACGGCCGGCTTCACCAGCGGGCCAATCGTATCCCCCGTTTGAAACGTTTTGTTCGCCATGCACAGTCACCTACCCTCTGTAAATGATGTTGGAACGTGCGATAAAGACGGTTTCGCCCGCCTCGTTGACTCCCTTTTGCTCATACACCAGGAAGATCATTTTGCCAAGTTTCCCTTCCCGTTCATAAGCATCAGCCAACTTGGTCGAACAATACAATACATCTCCAGCGTAGATCGGCTTGTAATATTCAAACTGTTGTTCTCCGTGGATCAAACCTTCCTGCTTGTAGGAGAGACCCTCAATTTTGCCGTATTCAAATGTACGGCTGAAAGTAGGAGGCGCTATAATCCGACCGTAACGGGTCGTTTTTGCAAATTCCTCGTCGCGGTAGACCGGATTCGGATCGCCAATCGCATCGGCAAACTTGCGGATCGCCCCTTTTTCCACTTCGTTTTTAACCGGTTTTGATTCAACGCCGATAAATGGTTTAAACAGCTCCAAACTCATTCTGATTCCCCCGTTCCGCAAATCCGATAGCCGGATTTTTGTAAGAATATCCTTCCGTTACCGTCCCATTTTGGCGATGGCGCGGGAGATTACCATTCGCTGGATTTCCGCCGTGCCTTCCCAGATTTGATAAATCTTTGCATCACGGGCCCATTTTTCAACCGGATATTCCTTGATATATCCATAGCCGCCGAGAATTTGTATCGCATCGATCGTGGTTTCCATCGCCACATCACCAGCAAAAAGCTTTGCCATACTTCCTTCGCCACGTTTAAAGCCAATTCCTTTATGGCGCAACCATCCTGCACGCCAAATCAGCAATCTTGCCGCATCAATTTTGGTTGCCATGTCCGCCAATTTGAAAGCCACAGCTTGATGTTCGATAATGGGCCGACCGAATTGAATACGTTCCTTTGCATAATCCAGCGCATATTCATAAGCGGCACGGGCAATCCCCAACGCGGCAGCGGCAACACCCGGACGTGTATGTTCGAGCATCTTCAACGCTCCCAAAGCTCCCGGCACATATTCCGGATCCCCCGGTTCCCCGCCGAGCCGATTTTCAACAGGAACCTTGACATCCTCCAGAATCAGCTGTGCCGTGTGAGAAGCGCGAACACCCATTTTTCTCTCTTTGCGGCCCATTGAAAAACCGGGCGTGTTCTTGTCATCAATCAGGAATGCGGCCACGCCGCCCCATCCTTTGCTGCGGTCTAACGTAGCGAACACCACATGAACGTCGGCAATACCCCCGTTCGTAATAAACTGCTTGGTGCCGTTCAACACGTAGTAATCGCCTTCCCGGCGGGCGGTGGTCTGAATGGAAGACACATCGGAACCAGCACCTGGTTCGGTCAACCCCATAGCACCGATTTTTACGTTGTTCGGATCGCAAAACTGAGGAATCCACTTGTCTTTTTGTGCTTTCGTACCCATCGCCATAATGGCAGCCATGGGAAGATGCGTACCGTTAATGGCTACATTAATCCCGGCGCATCCCCAGGACAGCTCTTCTGTAACCAGCAAGTTGGTGATCGGGTCGTCAATTCCACCGCCGCCATATTCTTCCGGATACGAAAATGTGGTTAATCCGATCTTATGAGCTTTTTTTATGATTTCCCAAGGAGTTTCCTCAGTTTCATCGTAATGTGCCGCAACCGGGCGAACTTCCTTCTCGGCAAATTCATGTGCCAGGTCTCGAATTTCACGCTGTTCTTTTGTCAGTTCAAAATCGATCATAAATTTGGCCCCTCTTCCCAGACTTGTTTACATGATCAGCCAGCCACCATCCGCCACAATGTCCGTACCTGTGACGTATGACGCATCGTCAGATGCAAGAAAAGCCACCACACCTGCGATTTCATTCGGTTGCCCCACTCTTCGCAGCGCTGTGTTGCGAACGATGCTGGCGGCAAACCGGTCATTTTTGAGCCCTTCTTCGGTCAGCGGCGTTTCGACAAAACCGGGGCTGACGGAGTTAACCCGAACTCCCAGCGGCGACAGTTCCAAAGCAAACGAGCGAGTTAAGTTGATGACAGCCGCTTTTGCCGCCGAATAATGTGCAATCATGGCACCTGACTGGATTCCCGAGATAGAGGCCATGTTAATGATCGAGCGCCCACTTTTGCCAATCATCAACGGGGCTAATTCTTTGGATACGAGGAATACGCTGCGCAGGTTGGACGCTTGCACCTCTTCCCACTCCTGCAAGGGAATTTCCAGCAGTTTGCCGTGTTTGGAACCACCCGCATTATTGACAAGGATGTCAAATTCGCCAAACCGCTCTTTCAAAAAAGCAGCCAGTTGCTTGACATCGCTTTCATTGCTGACATCAGCAGAGAATGGAATTGCCAGCTCGCCGATTTTTTTCGCAACCGCCTCGAGTTTGGACTGGGTTCTTCCAACCAATACGACCTGTGCCCCTTCTTGCGCAAAGCGGACGGCGATCGATTCACCGATTCCGCTTCCCGCGCCTGTTACAACAGCGACTTTTCCTTTGAATCGCATAGGATTAACCTCTTTCGATCAGGACTGCAATTCCCTGACCGCCGCCGATACAAGCAGTTACGATACCGCGCTTCGCATCGGTCCGTTTCATTTCATAAACCATTTTTGTAACAAGAATGGCGCCTGTAGCCGCGATCGGATGACCGTGCGCAATCGCCCCTCCATTCACGTTCACTTTGCTCATATCCATTTTCAGCTCTCTGTTGCACGCCAATACCTGGGCGGCAAAAGCTTCATTCAATTCAATCAGGTCGATTTGATCTAATTGCAGCCCGGTCCGTTTTAACAATTTCTGAACAGCCGGTACCGGTCCGATCCCCATAATGTTCGGGTCAACCCCAGCTACGTCGTAAGCGGTTACTTTTGCCAGAATTTCAAGCCCCAGTGATTCTGCTTTCTGACGGGACATAATAACCAGCGCAGCCGCTCCATCGTTAATTCCGGAACTGTTGCCTGCTGTTACGGAACCGCCTTGCTTGAACGCGGGCGGAAGTTTCGAAAGCGCTTCCATGCTTGTTCCAGGACGTGGATGTTCGTCCGTATCGAAGACAAATTCATTCTTGCCCTCTTTTATGGTTAACGGCAGAATCTGCTCCTTGAACCGCCCTTCCTGCATGGCGCGTGCCATTTTTTGTTGGCTTTCGAGCGCAAATTGGTCTTGTTCCTCGCGCGAAATCGAATATTTCTCAGCCAGATTTTCAGCCGTAATCCCCATCGGCGGATTTCCGATCGAATCCGGGGACAAACGAGCATTTACAAAACGGGGTGGATTGCGGTCAAACGCTTTTTCAACCCTTGCCATCATAAACGGTCTGTGCGTCATGCTCTCCGTTCCGCCGGCAATGAAAATTTCGCCGCGGCCTGACCAAATTCCCTCAGCAGCCAAACCTACCGCATTCATTCCGGAACCGCATTGGCGGTCAATCGTAAACCCGGAAATATCCAAGGGCAAACCGGCTTCCAAAAGCGTTAAACGCGCCATATTGCCGCCGCCCGCCAAACAGTTCCCCATTACTACGTCATCGATTTGACTGCCGTCAAGATTCGCTCTCCTTAATGCCTCTTTCATGACAGCCGCTCCGTATTGTTGCGGCAATAGGCTGCGCATGGCACCCGCTTCTCTCGCAATCGCTGTACGCACTGCAGAAACAATTACAGCTTCCATCCCCTCAGCTCCCCCAAAATAATATGGACAACCTCTTCTTCGAATAATAATTCCACCTGTGAAACAGAATTTCTCTTGTGGTTATTTCTATCCTACCTTTATACTTAAAGTTGAGTCAATAGTCGTAATTGTGAAAAAAACAGAAAAATAGAAGTTTTGAAAAAGAAGGTGGAGATTTGTATGACTTTTTGCCAAGTGAACAATGAAAAAATTTACTTTGAAAGACACGGTGCCACAGACGGAAAAACGCTGTTGTTCGTTCATGGAGCAGGCGGTTCCGCTGAAACATGGCACCGTCTCATTACATATTTGCCGGATTTTGACTGCGTTCTTTTGGATCTGCCTGCTCACCACCGGTCGGAAGGAAATACCTGCACTTCGATAATCGAATATTCCGGACTGGTTAACCAATTCGTCCAAGAAGTAACGCAAACAGCGAATCCTTCCCTGACTTATGTGGGACACTCGATGGGCGGTGCCATTGGCATTGAATTGGCCTGTCAATCCATACCTCCCGCCTGGTTAACCAATCTTGTCCTTGTTACGACAGGCGCCCGTTTAAAAGTGAACGATCAGTTTCTGACTCAGCTCGCCGCTGGTCAGTACGACCCCTCGTTTGCAAAAATCGGGTTTGCCCGCAATTCCCCGCAGGATCTGATTGAACAGGTAATTGCTCAGCGTGCGTTTGTCCCTACGGAGATTACATACCATGATTTTTCGGCATGTAATCAATTTGACAGAAGGAACGACCTGCAAAAAATTCAAATCCCTGTTTTGATCGCAGCCGGTGAGGAAGATCGATTAACACCGCCGCATTATTCCGTTTTCATGCACGAACAGATTCCGCAATCCACTTTCGTGCAGATCGCGGACGCCGGTCACTATCTGCCGCTTGAAAAACCGAAAGAACTGGCGGACGCCATTCGAAAATTCATTCCATAGCCTTGCAACACGAAATAGACTCTCAACACAAGATAGGCTTGCAACACGAAAATCAGGTCTGACCTGTACGGGCCAGACCTTTTTTATTTAGCTTGCTGTGACGCCACCGTCAACAGGGAGCACCTGACCGGTAATATAGCTGGATGCATCGGAAGCAAAAAATACAGCCGCCCCCTTTAGTTCATCTTCTGCTCCAAAGCGGCCCATCGGCGTTCCCTCCAGGATTACGTCGCCATACATTTTAAGCAATCCCTGCGACATTTTGGTTGGGAAAAATCCGGGCGCCAGCGCATTAACCGTAATCCCTTTCTTTGCCCATTTAACGGCCAAATCTTTCGTGAAAGAAATGACAGCCCCTTTGCTGGCATTATATGCGATCGCGTTCATCGCACGCGGGTCGCTTCCCACCAACCCTGCCACTGATGCAACATTCAGGATGCGTCCGTAGTTTCTTTTCTGCATTTCAACCCCAACCGCCCGGGACATGATAAACAAACCGGTGACATTGACGTTTAGCACTTGATTAAATTTGTCAAGCGGATATTCCTCTGTCGGCGCTCCCCAGGAAATTCCGGAGTTATTGATCAAAATATCAATTTTGCCGAATGCGTTAAGCGTTTCTTTTACCACCCGATCCGCATCTTCCGGATTGGTTACGTCACAGCCAAATGATAAGCTTTGGCGTCCGATCGCTTTGATTTTTCCAGCTACTTCGTCACAATTTTCTTTCTTGCGGGAACAGACGACCACATCAGCGCCCGCTTCCGCCAAACCGACAGCAATTTGTTCACCTAACCCGCGGCCTCCCCCTGTTACGATGGCCGTTTTACCGCTCAAATCAAAAAGTTGCTGAATGCTTCGCATATTGTCTCCCCCTCTTTTATGTTTTATGGCCGTGCTTCCTTTTCCAAAATACCTGTTTCCACAATGCTCCTCAAAAAACGTGTGATCGCATCGATCGTATACTTTCCATCCGGTCGGTACCACTGATACGTCCAATTGCAAATGCCCAAAATCCCCAAACTGGCAATCACAGGGTCCAAATCGCCGCGAAACTCCCCTGTTTCCATTCCTTCCCGCATCACATCCTCAAACAGCTTCGCATACGCATCCCGTTTCACACGGATGTGCTGCAAGTGGTCAGGATGCAGATGATGTTTTTCCGTAAAAAAAACTTTGGCATACGCCCCATAGTGAGCAATTTCCCCCAGCAGAATCTCCATCAACCTGCTTAATTTTTCTGTTGGATGCATGGTCGAATCGGTGACGGCGGTTGATTTTGCAAGCAATCCATTGATGTATTGCTCATGCAGCGCCATCAAAACGTCTTCTTTCCCTGTAAAATAATGATAGAAAGCGCCTTTCGTCACACCAGCGGCTGATACGATATCCTGTACGGAAGTTCTCGCATATCCCTTTTCTTCAAATAAACCGACAGCCACTTGCAGCAAGTTTGCCTGAAGATTCATGCCTGTTCGGATCCCCCCTTTCTGTACATACCATCCGGTCGGTATGTAATGTAATTAGATGCGCAGTGGATCAATTCCTCTTTTTCAGGTTGAGATTAAATTCGATAAAAAATGCCCCTGTTCCTCACAGGAGCATATGTTTACTCTTGAATTTTCAGACCCTGCCAACGGTAATCTTCACCAAACATTTCAAACGGTTCGGTTAACCAGAGCAACCGTGAAACAAGCGCTGCTGCCCGTTTCCCTGTTTCTTCGGAAGCTCGCTTCAAGTATTTATCCGCCAATTCAACAGGAGAATAGTTGGATGTGATAATGACCGGTTTTCGTTCCGGTTCCCGTCCGTTCAAAATCGTGTAAAGCGCCCATATAGACGATTCGTTTACATTTTCATGCCCCAATTCATCAATCACAAGCACGTCAGAAGAAATATACTTGTCGAGAATTTCCGAGCGTGTCGGCAGACCATCCCTGTTTTCCCGAAAATATAAATCAGACAGCGCCGCAAACGTTTTTTCCGCCTGTACATACAAGACCCGGATTTTGCGAGCGATCAGCCGGTTTAAAATGGCGGATGCCAGATGGGTTTTCGCAGTGCCAAAAGAGCCATATATATATAACCCTTTCATGGAAGAACCGGGCGTATATTCATTGGCGAACTGAAACGCCTGCAAACACAGTTCACGGTTCAACCGTTTTTGCGAGTCAGGAAAATTGTCAAATGTCATCCGCCGGTGGCCTTCGTTCAATCCGGAAAAGGACCACAGCCGATTCTCCAGTTCAGCGGCCAGGTATTCCTGATAAAAACTGCATTTGCTGACCTGTTCGAATATCCCCGTTTCCCCCAAACCAATGGAGAACTGATGGCCTTTCGCATCCTCCTCTTTCGGGCAAGCAAGGAAGCCTGTACACCCCTCGCATTTTTTGCGGTCGGATAAAATATGCATCAGCTGCAGGGATACACTCTTCGTATAGAAAGAGGGAGGCAGGTCGGCCGTCTTCAGCTCAGGAAACACAGATTCCCAATACTCTTTCGGCTGTTCCATCATCTGCCTGTTTAACGAATCGGCATGTTGTTTCCATGCATTCGGGTTACCCAACAGAGATCCAATCGGCGTCGGTTGCATACGGCCCCTCCTATTTCAAACCAGCTTTGCGAAGCTTGTCCAGATAGTCGCTTTTAAAATTCGACGCATCCTGTCTTTTCGCAGCCGATTTCCGTTGCCTTGATTTGCCCGTGGCGTCAGCCGGTTTGATCGCATACTTCTGTTTCCATTCTTCGATTGCCTGAAGCGCTTCTGTTCGTGTTCGAATTCCCCGTTCCTGCCAATCCTGCACGACCGCCTCCACATAGTTTTTGGGAAAATCCGGTTTCCCTTTGGTCAAAGCAAAGTGTGAGGTGACATGATCAATCAGCGCTTCAACACAGCCCGGTTCAAGCTGAAACGGCTCCTCCAAGAGCTGCAAAATTATATTGATTTGTACAGCGGACGGTTCTCTTCGAATTCTGTCGCGCAAAAACTGCAACAGGTACTTTTCAGATGAATCCTCTCCAAGAGTGGGAACGGACAATGTTTTGGTTTCCTTGATCCACTGCAAAGCCTGATCCTTCGTGATGATCGATGCAACCGACCAGGAATGGGCAATTGTCATCAAGTATTGACGATCAAACCCTTTTTTGTATTCCATTACATGTTCAATCAATACTTCAATCACCTGCGGCGGAAGTTCATACGGATAACCTTGCAATGTGGCGAGCAGTTCCTTATCGGACTCCGCCAGTTGTTCAACCCCCAGCATCATTCGAAAATATTCATACAGATAATCAGAATTTTTGGCGGTAAACGTGGGGCGGCGCTGTTCGTCACGTTCATCCACAAACGTAATCGGAGAAATGGGGAGAATCGATAACGAAACCCGTTCTTCATCGTATTGAATGACCCGTGTTTTGTTTATATGAACAATTGGCTGCTCCTGAAAGCGAAATGCTGCCAATTCCTCAATTCTTTTTTGTGCAAGTTGTAAAGAGATGCCTAACGCACGAGCAAAATCCGCAACAGAAATTTCAATCTTGCCGCTCTCATTCATAAACAGCGACAAACACACCAACGAGTGAAGAAGATGCGGCGGAATCTCCGCCAAGAAACCGGAGTAAAGCGCATCCTGATGCAGTATGAACTGCACTCGGGTCTCCCATACGTTACGAATCGGATCGTACTCTTTTTCAATTCGAGTCGATAAGGTCCTGAGGTTATTCATGAGCACCTGTCCTTTTCATTTCAATCCGATTTTAGTATAGCAAACTATCTGTATTCTGACATAGAGCGGTAGACCTACAAATAAAGAAAACTTGGCTTTCGCCAGGCTTAAGCGCAGGCGGAAGCCTAGTTGCACTTATGTCGATAGGATAAAATTTATAAATTCCTATCGACCAAGCAAAAAAACCGATTCGCGAGCGAACGGCTCCTGAATCGGTTTTGATTTACGCACATTTTGCCTTTTGCTGTTTCATCCATTCATGGAAAGCCTCTCCTGTCATGCTTTCCTCTTCGACCAACGTTTTGGATAAACTTTCGATGCCTGGCTTGTACTGTGCCAGCAATTGGCGTGTACGCTCTTCCATTTCTGCTAAGATACGGCGGATTTCTTCATCCAATACGTTTCGCTGCAAGTTTTCCGCATCCACAATTCCGAGTGATGACAACCCACAGGAAATCATCGTTCGAGCCAGTTGCGACGCTTGCACAAAATCGTTGGAGGCTCCCGTTGAACGGTTGCCAAACAAAAGCTCTTCGGAAACCGTACCAGCCAACGCGACCATAATCTGTCCTTCCAATTGTTCCTTCGTATACAGATAAGCATCCGCTTCCGGTATCTGTCGAACAAATCCGAGTGCGTTGCCGCGCGGGGCGATCGTAATGTGAGCCACCGAATTCGGTCTGACCGATTCAGATGCAATCGCATGTCCTAACTCGTGTACAGAAACACGCAGCAACTCGTCCGGCGATGGACGCTTGCCGGTTTTCTCACCGAGCAGGACTTTATTAACCGCATCACGGAGGTGTTCTGTTTCAATTTTAGTTTTGTTTTCACGCATGGCGAGAATCGCTGCCTCATTGGTCAAACTCTCCAGTTGTGCACCGGAAAAGCCGTACGATTCTTTTGCAATGGTTTCCAGGTCAACATCTTCGGCCAGCGGTTTGTTTGCTGTCTGGATTTTAAGAATATGCAGTCGTCCTTCTTTATCAGGCAAATCGACCTTAATCTGACGGTCAAACCGGCCAGGTCGAAGCAGCGCAGGATCCAGCATATCTACCCGGTTGGTTGCTGCCACGACAAGCACAAGCGGGTTGGTTGTGGTTTGCATGCCATCCATTTCGGTCAACAGCTGATTGAGTGTTTGATCATACTCCTGATGCCCCTGCCCGCCGCCTCGCTTGCCACCGATCACGTCAATTTCGTCGATAAAAATGATCGCCGAATCCTTGTTTTCGTTTTTCGCAAGCGTTCTTGCCTTTTTAAACAATTCACGAACACGGGACGCTCCAACCCCTACATACATCTCAACAAATTCGGAACCGCTCGCCGATACAAATACGGAATCGGTATAAGTGGCAGCCGCTTTGGCCATTAAGGTTTTCCCTGTTCCCGGCGGACCTGTAAGCAGAATCCCTTTTAACGGTCGAATGCCAAGCGAGCTGATTTTATCACGAAAACGCAGAAAATCGAGCGCTTCCATCAGCTCCCGTTTCGCCATCTCCTGACCGCCAATGTTGCCAAATTCAACCCGATGCGTAGATGTACGTTCCTTTCTTCCTGTCGTCAGCGCACCTTTCCGCTCCGCAACAACAGACATCGCAAACAACAGGATAGCAAGTAAGACAAATGGAAATGCATTGATTCCCAGGTATAGACAAAATACGGTAGCAGCCGCACCGATACCGAGAATCGCTTCACGAATCATAAAGTTTTCACCCCCTGCTGTGAAACAGGCAATTTATTGTATGGGATCACTTCGTACAGATAGTGGTCCGCTTGCTCCAGTTGTACATATATATTCTCCCGATCCATTGTTACAACGGCCCGCGACATTCCGTCCTGTTTCGCTCGTTTCTGGATCGTGTCAATCATATCGGTAAAACTGCCTTTCGAAATCCCTTCATAGATTACAGGCTGGTAGGCTTGGAACAACGCTTCCATCTCAGGTGTACGTTTGTCCCGAATTTTCACAGTTGTTTCTGTATTAAACGTTTCTGACACCTTGTCGATAATATCCCGGTACGCCGTTTGCAAATCATCCACCCGATTCATGGATACGGTAATTGATTTTTGCGTACCTTTTACTGTTACATCAACCTGCACAACCTGATGCGTTCCTTTCAATTCCTGTTCAAGAGGGCGAACCAGGCCGAAATCCCGATATAAAGTCCATCCGCCGAACAACAAAATCATAGCAGCAGCAAAAAATATCAACGTGGGTAATAACCGTATTCGCGACAAGGTTACAACCCTCCTTCCCGATATAGTTTACATAAACAAAGCAAAATAAGTATATCATAAATAAATTGTATCTCTCATATGTAATCTTGACCAGAGCTTACAGAAAAAGAAAGGACTGCCTGCAAGCGGATATTTGCTTTACACAAATAGAGCTGCCCCGAAAAGTGATCGTATCCACTTTCGGGACAGTTCCCCTAAAAGGTCTGCTATCTTATTTAGCTTCCAAACTGTACGTCGCAAGGAGATTACCTGTGTAGAAATCAAGGTAACTGTATTGTCTCTTTCCCTGTTGATTCACTCCATAAATCTCCCAGAATAATGTCGTAGTGCCATTCGACTTGAACGGATTTGGCCCGTTCGGGTCCACGATACCGAGTGTCATCCGATCGATTCGTTGAAAGCCGTTTGCCCGCGCTTTGTCTTCCAGGACGCTCCGTTTCAGCCCCTTATCCGTATATTCGGATCCCAATACCCGATCTTTGCTGCTCACTACAATCATTTCCCGGCCCAATTTATCCGTTCCGGTAAACACGAAACAACTGGGTCCATTCGAATACACTTCTGCAGACACGATTTGGAACAACGCAGAATGGTCAACCGCGGTTTGCGCGGCGGACTGCAAATCGGGCATTTGCGCATACGTTAATTGCCGCAGCAGAAATAAGGTTCCGATTATGACAATTGCACACACGGACAGGCTGTAAAATAGGATTTTTCGCATGGAACTTCCTCTCGCATTATGTGTCAGGGGATGTTGTTATTTCATAAACAGACAAATACAGGCAGCCATCTGTCTCTTTCGAAAGACCAAACGCCAAATCATAAGACTTCAGCGTACGATTCAGGAAATCCACAACTTGATAAAGGTGATCGCCATCTGCGAATTGAAATGTCGCAATCGTTTCCACTATATTGGACTCCAACCGATTTCACCTCAATTATAACATGAAAGCGCGTCCTGTTTACCCCTGTCATGGTAAAATCCTGCTAACATACGACAGAAACCGAAAGGGATACTATAGCTATCACGGTAAAGGGGTGATCGACAGTGGAATATTCAAGTCCCATGCCGCTCCCCGCTGAACAGATTAAAGAATTGGCTCGTCAAAAGGCAGTGGAACTGGGGGTGACCCATTTGCTGTTCTCCTCAGATTGGGTTAACCCGCATCTATCTAGTGATCCGACAGCCATTCCCATATCCATCCGGAAGATTCATACCTGTCTTTAAAGATTTCCCAAGAGCTGTAGGATCATTCGGGACAATCGCTTATAACGGGTGATTGTTCCTTTTCCGTTTCTTCCTGTCAAGCAAAAAGACGTTTACAAACGTTCTCGACTTCGTGATAAATCCGTTGCTCATCCATTGTGAGCATCTGTCGGTCCCGCATCAATACACGACCGTCCACAATCACGTCTGTTACATCACCCGATTGTCCCGCATAAACGAGATGCGCCATCAAATTATGCCGCGGATAATAATAAGGACGGTTGTAGTCAATCAAAATCAAGTCTGCCGGCGCCCCTTGCTGCAGCGTTCCATGTCCGTCTTCCAGGAATACGGCTTTGGCCCCGTTTACAGTCGCCATCTGCAATGCCTGATAGGCAGAAACGGCAACCGGATCGTATTGGACTCCTTTGTGAATCATGGCGGCCTGACGCATTTCTTCAAACATGTCCAAATTGTTGTTGGAAGCGGCTCCGTCTGTTCCCAGGCCAACCGTTAACCCTTTGTCCAACATTTTTAATACAGGCGCCACGCCCGATCCCAGTTTCAGGTTCGAGTCGGGATTATGCGCCACCTTTACATCGTAGCGGGCCATGATTTCGATATCCTCATCCGTTACGTGAACACAATGCGCCGCTAATGTAGGCCGTTCAAAAAGACCCACCTGTTCCATCAGGCGAATCGGTGTACAGCCATGTTCGGCCAGACAGCGTTCCACTTCCCCTTTTGTTTCCGAGAGATGGGTTTGGATTGGAACATTCAGTTCTGCAGATAGTTCAGCCACCTGCTTTACGTAATCGGGGGGGCAAGTATAAGGGGCATGCGGTGCCAAAGTAACGGTAACACGTCCGTTAGCCGCACCGTTCCATGTTCTGACAAACTGTTCGCTTTCCCGCAGCGCCTGCTCCCCTTTGGGCGGAAATCCAATCATTCCCCTGCCCAGCACAGCACGTATTCCCGTCTCCTCAACCGCCTGAGCCACCCTGTCCATAAAAAAGTACATGTCTGTAAAACAGGTGGTGCCTGTTTTAATCATTTCCAAAATCGCCAACTGGCTTCCCCAATAAATATCGTCTGCCGTCATTCGGTCTTCCACCGGCCAACATTTTGTTTCCAACCATTCCATTAAAGGAAGATCGTCCGCATAACCACGCAATAATGTCATTGCGGCATGGCCGTGCGTATTGACAAGACCCGGCATAACCACTTTGCCTGCTGCATCAATTTCCGTGTCCGCTTTCCCATGATAAGACCCTGACCCGACTTCACGGATCCGGTTTCCTTCGATCAACAGATAGCCGGTTTCGATCCAACCGGCTTCTGTCATCGGCAGGATGGATGCGTTTTTTATTAAAAGAGTGTCTTTCATGTCACACCTCCTGCTTAACCTGTCCATAACAGTTTTGATAGTTATTTCTAAGATACTCTACATCATCAACGGAAAGCAGGGCCGGGCTGCCAATCGTTTTTGCAATTGCAAAAATCCGGGCTCCTTTTTCCACAATTTGGCAGACTCGCAGCGCTTCCATCACGTTCGGACCAACTCCTACAACCCCATGATTGGAGAGTAGTACCGCATTTTTTCTGCCGAGTGATTTGACGGCACAGGCACCTAATTCTGGCGTGCCCGGCAATGCATAACGGGCAACGGATACAGAGCCGCCTACCACCTGTGCCAAATCTTCAACAATCGGCGGGATTTCCTTATGAACGGTGGAGCAGGCAGATGCGTAGATGCTATGAGTATGCATCACCGCATTCACATCGCTGCGCGCTTTCAGTATGGCTAAATGCAGGGCGAGTTCCGATGTCGGCCGTAGGCGTCCCTCTATTACGTTTCCCGTTCCCATTTCTACGACGACCAGATCGTCAATTTGCATCGTTCGATAGTCTACCCCACTGGGAGTCACAACGATCTGATCCGTTTCGGGTATTCGCGCCGACAAGTTTCCCCAAACGGATACGACCAGTCCCTGTTCATGCATTTCTTTGGCAGCTTGCAAGACTTGTTCCTTGATCTCCCTTACTTGTGTCTCCATCTGATTTAACCCTTCCCCCTGAGATATTCCATTCGGTTGGCGTCAGGTGATTCTACGACACCTTTTTCTGTTATGATCGCCGTAATAAGCGAATGCGGTGTCACATCAAACGCAGGATGCAACGCAGCAACACCTGGCGGCGCAATTCGGATACCGCCGATCGATAACACCTCATCGGCTGATCGTTGTTCAATTTCGATTTGCTCCCCGCTTTTGATGGAGAAATCCAAGGTGGACGTGGGAGCCGCCACATAGAAAGGGATGTGATGATAATGCGCCAGGACGGCGAGTGAATACGTGCCAATTTTGTTGGCTGTATCACCGTTTGCCGCGATTCGGTCCGCACCTACAATGACCAAATCGACCTTCTTTTCTTTCATTAAATGACCTGCCATCGAATCGGTGACGATCGTCACAGGAATCTGATCCTGCTGCAGTTCGAACGCGGTCAAACGGGCACCTTGCAGGTAAGGACGGGTTTCATCCGCCCATACGGTAATTTCTTTGCCCGCTGAATGAGCGGCACGAATCACACCAAGCGCCGTGCCATACCCTGCGGTTGCCAGGGAACCTGTATTGCAATGCGTTAAGATTCGGGCCCCCTTCGGGATATAAGGCTCACCGTTTTGACCGATTGATTGATTGATCGCGATGTCCTCCGTCATAATGGACTCCGCTTCCCGTCGAATCAGTTCCACGATCTGCGGCACATCCAGATCCGCATTAGTCTCGATTAACGACTTGATACGTTGAATCGCCCAAAACAGGTTGACTGCTGTCGGACGCGTTCTGGCCAGTCGGTCACAAATCCGTTCTATTTGGTTGAAAAATTCATTTTTATCGCGATTGACAGCCTGTCGGGCTCCCATCACAATACCGAATGCGGCGGCCGCACCAATCGCCGGCGCTCCGCGCACTTTCATCGTTTCAATTGCCTCTGCCACCTGTTCCACGTCCGAACATTCGATCCATTTTACTGCCCCGGGCAACTGTAATTGATCAAGCAGCAAAAGTGTTTCTCCGTTCCATTCCATCGCCCGCACGGCAATCCCCCATCCCAACCACTAATCTATGTAAATTTTTAAAGCGATCCCAATTCCGCCAAAGCATGTGGACATCGGCAGGTTCGCTCTTCCAGGCCGCGTTTGATCAACTCAAAAAACAAACGCCGCACTTTTTCAATGTTGGCTCTCATCGTGTCTGCCACTTCCTGATGAGTCAAAAATGAGTCGGCAATGCCTGTGCAATAATTGGTCACGATCGCGACAGTTGCATAACACATCTCCGCTTCTTTTGCCAAGACGACCTCCGGGACAGATGTCATACCGACAACGTCGCCGCCAAGCCTTGCATACATGCGAATTTCAGCCGTCGTTTCAAAACGGGGCCCCTCTGTGCACACGTAGACGCCTCCCGGCTTGACTTCGATTCCATTTCGATCCGCCGTTTCCGCGATAAGACGGCGCAGCCGACCGCAGTACGGATCGCTCATATCGATGTGCACCACCCCATTTTCCCCTTCGTAAAAGGTGGTTTCTCTGCTTTTGGTCATATCTATAAAATCGTCCACAATCAATAATTCGCCCGGAGCGATTTCCTCTTTTAAAGAACCAACAGCTGCTGTCGCCAGCACCTGCTTAACGCCAAGCTGCCGGAGCGCGGCAATATTGGCACGATAGTTGACCCGATGCGGCGGAACCGCATGCCCTTTTCCGTGGCGGGAGAGAAACGCCACTTGTTGTCCGGCATACTCCCCTATATCAATGAATGAAACACCGAACGGCGTATCGATCTGGAGGTGATCGACTGATGACAATAAACCAGCGTCATACACGCCTGTTCCCCCGATTATGGCAAAATCAGCCCTCATTTCGATCCTCCCCGGTAATACTTCCGTGTTCGTCCGATCTGTCTGTTACGGTTTCATTTAAACAGCGGGTATTCTAAATGTCAATACGGCACGTCGAAATAAGGGTGGTTTTCGATGAAATGTAAGATTTCGGTAATGTCGATACCCGCTTGTTCCATGGGTTGAAACAAATCCCCCACCTGTTGAACCCGTTCCGGCATCGTACGTATTGTGAAATCTTCCGGAACGGCTCCTTGTGCCAATTCCCGCCATGTAAGCGGCGCGGAAACTTTCGCATCCGGATGGGGCCGGGGAGAATAGGGAGCTACCAGCGTTTTATGCGGAGCATGCTGCAGATAATCAATATAGATTTTGTCTCCCCGGTTTTTGACCAGCCGCTCTACCGTGACCAAATCAGGATATTGATGGGCCATGAAATGAGCAATAAATTTTGTGACTTTTCTTGTCTGTTCAAACGAAAATCCGGGACGGAGCGGAATAAAAATCTGCAGTCCGGTGGCGCCGGATGTTTTCGGATAGCTGGGCATCTGCAGATCGTCGAGAATTTCTTTGATTAAAAACGCGGTATGTTTGATTTTTTCGAAGCCAGGTACGGAAGGATCCAAATCAATCGCAATATTTGTCGGATTGTTTGGGGCCTGAATTTTGGAATACCACGGGTGAAGCTCGATACAGGCTTGATTTGCCAACCAGATTAAGGTGGCCGTGTTATTCGCCAGTATATAGTGGACAACCCGTTTGCTTTCGGCCGAATAAACCGGATATGTGGCGACCCACTCCGGCGTGTCCGGCGGAGCGTTTTTTTGGTAGAACGATTTTCCCGATACTCCGTGCGGAAAGCGAACCAGCGTCAGAGGTCGGTCTTTCAGATGAGGGAGCAGGTACGCTGCCATCCGGATGACATATTCGATGTAGGCCGATTTTGTAATACCCGCTTCCGGCCAAAGCAATTTGTCAAGATTGGTAAGCCGTACGGGATATTCCGCGAGCAGTGTCTCCAGCATGCGATCCCTCCGTTGAGACTGTTTTCCGTAGTTTTCCCCGACCGGGTGATATTATCAGTTTTGATATAGAAAAAACCCTTCCAGCGGAAGGGTTACCCGATATAATAGGCAAGCGATTGAAGTTCGGTGGTCAAATCTGCGTTGCGGAGATACACATGGTTTGGTACACGCATCGTAATCGGAGCGAAGTTCAAAATTCCTTTGATGCCAGCCTCCACCATCTGATCCGCCACTTTCTGTGCCTCCGTTGCCGGGACCGTGATGATGCCGATTTTTACATCCTGCTCTTTGACCGTCTTTGCCAGTTCTTGAATCGGCTGCACCTTAACCGTTCCGATTTTGGTGCCTATTTTCTCCGGGAACGAATCGAAAATGGCGACAATTTTCATTTTCTCGTTGGTGTAGCGGTTGTAATTTGACAGCGCAGTTCCCAGGTTGCCCGCCCCCACCAAGGCAACGTTTAAACGTCTATCCAATTTCAGTATCTGCTTAATTTTGGCGATTAAGTATTCCACATCATAGCCGATGCCTTTTCTTCCGAATTCGCCGAAATAGGCGAGATCCTTTCGAATTTGAGCCGGGTTCATTTCCAAATGTTGACCCAGATCAAGCGAAGAAACGGTTGTAATGTTCATTTCGTGAAGATGCTGCAAGTATCTCAAATATACAGGTAATCTGCGGATTACCGCTTCTGAAATTTTTGGAGTTTTCATTTCCACCCCCGCAATTTCTAGGACGACATTTTTGCTTTGTTCAAATGGTGGTGGCCATCCATCTTCCGTTTAATTCTGTATAACGCATTGTCTATCGCCTTTGTGGAAGAATTCATCAACGTTGCGATCTCTTTGTACGAATGGCCTTCTGCATGCAAGGAAAGCACTTGATACTCAAACGAACTCAGAATTTTCCGAAGTTTTAATTGCAACTCGATCAACTGCTCCTGGTGAATAATCATCTCATCCGGTTCATTTCCGTGCGGGGAAGGAATCGTATCCAGCAAGGATCGGTTCGATTCGTCGTCTGATGCAAGACCATATAACGACAAATACTGGTTCAGAGGTTGGTGTTTCAGCCGTCTAGCCGTTTTTATGGCGGTAATGATTTGTCTGGTAATGCAGATCTCGGCAAACACCCGAAAAGGGATTTCTTTCTCTCGCCGATAGTCACGTATCGCCTTATACAGACCGATCATACCTTCCTGCACCAAATCCTCATATTCCGCACCGGCAAGAAAGAAAGAACGTGCACGCAACCTGACATACGGTTGAAATTGGGACAGAACTCTCTCTACTGACTGCGCGTTCCCCTGCTGTGCCAGTACAATCTCTTCCTCAACATTTCCTGCTTCCAAGTGAGTCATGTTCAATATGACCACCCCACATGATGAGAGTCTTATTCTTCATCATAGAGGAAGTGAAAAAGTTTCGCAATCAAAATTTAATAGACTCTTAATTTTTTAGCCAGTTGTAAATCACTTTCAGTATATCCTGCTCCGGTCCTTGATAAATCCAAGGGTTTGGCAAGGATTTTATGAAATGGCGGCCGTATCTTGCCTCTACCAATCGGCGATCATAGACGACAATCGCGCCCGTATCTTTTTTGGAGCGGATTAAGCGGCCAAAACCTTGCTTAAAACGGACGATTGCTTGCGGAACCGAATATTCCATAAATGCGTTTCGCCCTTCTTTTTCAATTGCTTCTGTTCTGGCTTCCGCAATCGGATGGTTGGGCGGCCAAAACGGCAGTCTTACGATCACCAGACAGGACAAATCTTCACCCGGTATGTCAACACCTTCCCAAAATGAGTTGGCGCCAAACAGAACCGCTTTTTCTTCCTGTTTAAACTGGTGAACAAGCCGCATTCGGGAGGAGGAATCGATTCCCTGCGCAAACAGCCGAATGCCATGCTCGGCAAGCGCTGGCTTCACCTTCATATACGCATCACGCAGCATTTTATGAGAGGTAAACAGCACAAGCATTCTCCCTTTGGAGATGCGGGCAAGTGAAGTAATCGACTGACAGAACGAATCAACAAATGTTTCGTCCGAAACACCTTTCACCGGTACCACATCCGTAGGAATACAGAGAAGGGCCTGTTTTTTATAATCAAACGGAGATTCGACCTGAAGGGTTAAGAGCCTTCCCTGTTGTTCCGATTGCCGTAGGCCCAATCGGTCTATTAGATAAGAAAATCCCTGGTTGACAGTAATTGTTGCAGATGTCAACACAACCGAATCTTTTTTTTCGAACAGCTTTTCATTTAGCAATTGACCTACATGGACAGGAGTCACATGCAAACTTACAGCAGGCCTGACCGATTTTTCGTCCGCCTCCAGCCATAAAACAGACCGATCCGATTCGTTTGAAACACCTGCCGCCTCACGGAAAAAACGGGTCATGGTCATGGTTTGCCGATCAAATTCCTGAATCTGCCCGGAGATGTCTGTAGAGAAACCGATAATTTCATCGTCATGTTCCCGCGCTTCCTGTTCCAAACGTTTCATCAATTGCCGCAACGTCATTGTATCCGTTTGCAGATTATCAAACGCAGACAGAATTGCTTGCCAAATCGGCAGCTCTGTGTGCATATGATGGATCCGGACGGTCCACCGACCGCCTTCCCGATTGTTCGCCTGTTCGATCGCAAACGTTTGCAGCAGCCGGAATGTTTCTTCCGCATGTTGGCGGACCGTTGCAATCGTATCTGTCATTTCGTCGAGAATGCGAGCCAGCAAGGCAAATTCGGGGTGTAAACCAATCAGGGTACGCATTTGCACAATCAAACCCTGTTTGTTTTCTCGGACCAGTCTGTTTAAAGCGGCAATCGACTGATAATATCCGGCCTCCTCCCCTAGATGTTTTGTTGCCTCGTCTTCCAGATGATGCGCTTCATCCACAATCAGGCTGCTGTAAGCGGGAAGTACCCGGTGATCAGCGTTTAAATCGGTGAAAACGAGCGAATGATTTGTAATCAAAAGATCGGACTGCTCGGTAGCCGACCGATTGCGAAAATAGTAGCAATTGCGAAACCACGGACATTTTTTGGCAATGCAGGAATCAGAGTCGCTTGCCACACGGTTCCAAAGTTCGATGTGTGATCCCTGCAAATTCAGTTCTTCTTTGTCACCGGCCGCCGTTTCCAACAACCACGTAAGCATACGGGCGTAAAATGAACGTTCGCTGGCGTCTCCGACCATCCCCTGTGAATGAATGCCGTTCGCCACTTTTCGCATGCAAACATAATTATTTCGTCCTTTGACAACAGTCGCGCGAAACGAAATAGGCAAAATCTGCTGCAGCAGCGGCAGGTCTCTGTCTTTAATCTGCTCCTGCAAATTGATGGTATGGGTCGCGACTGCGACCCGTTCCCCGCTAGCCACCGCATAATAGATGGCGGGTACCAGATAGGCCAGCGATTTGCCTGTTCCGGTTCCCGCTTCCACCACCAAATGCTGGTTCGACAGCAGCGCATCCGCTACTGTACGCGCCATTTCCATCTGTGACGTACGCTCTTCATAATCTGCATATTGATCGGCAAGCGGCCCCTGGTTGGACAGGATACTCGTTGCCGTTTCCGCATCAAACTCCAATGGTTCACGCCGATCGGCCGATCGTTCCGCTATTTCCACAGGCCGATGAACAAGCTGCTGAATCACTGTACATCCTTCAGGAATTTCCGTTTGTGCCAACTTGACCGGGTCCTGTAACAACTCTGCAAAGAAATCCCGCAAGTTCCAATCCGCAAACATGTTTAACTGTTCAATTTGCTGCAATACCAACAACGGCAGCTGTTTTGCCTGCCTCTGCAAAAGCAGAAACAATTCGGCTGTAGCTTTTGCGTCCGACAATGCTCGATGCGATTTCTCATGCGGAATGCCATACTTAAACGTCAACATTTCCAGCGCATACCCGGTTTCTTGCGGCCATAAAATCTGCGCGAGTTCCAATGTATCGATACATCGTCCGGAAACAGGCAAATAGCCGCAACGTTCAAATGCTGCATTCAGAAACGAAACGTCAAACGAAGCGTTATGAGCTATCAAATTGTAACCGTCGACAAATTTAAGAAATTGCGGAATCACTTCTTCCAGTGTGGGCGCATCTGCCAGATCATCGTCTGTAATGCCTGTCAGTTCCTTGCAAATGTCAGTCAAAGGACGATCCTGCTTCACAAGGGTAGAAAACGTATCGGAAATTTGGCCGTTTTCTATACGAACAGCGCCGATTTCCACAATGGAGTCTTCCTTCAGCGAGAAGCCGGTTGTTTCCAGATCTATCACAACATAAGGGTTTTGCACACAGGTCACCCCGAACTAATAATTTCGTTACAATTCTATAACGGGACCGGGTTTTCCTGCAAACGATGCCAACATTGTTCGGCCAGCTCTGATTCTCCCAAACCGGAATGGGCAACACCTTTAAAAAACAGGGTTTCTTTACAACGGGGATCAATTTGCAAAGCAGAGGCAAAACGTTCGATAGCCGTCCGATAGTCTCCCTCTTGTAACGCGAAACAGCCGGATTGCAACAAGCCGATTTTGCGTTGTGTGAAATTGCCGGATTCCATGATCTGGCTAACAATCTGATGTGCATCGTCGGTTTGCCGCATTTGAAACAGAACTCTTGCCGTTCCAATCTGCGCTTCTATCGATTGAGGGAACCGCTGCATGACCCGCGTGAAGATTCGGCCCGCTCTCTGATAGTCTCCCGCCATCAGCATGGCCCACCCCAAATTGATCTGGGATTGAATGTGGTCACGTTTTAAACTCAGTTGTTTTTTAAAACAGGCAATCGCATCCGGGTAGTTTCCTTCTCGCATATGAAGCCAACCAATTGCTCCAATCGGCTCCACTTCATAGGGATGAAAACGGTTTGCCCGTTCATACAAGGAATACGCCAGCCCAACTTGCCCGTTTTGCAGCATCAGATCCCCGTATTGCATTAAAATATGAAAATCTGTCGAATTCAACCGATATGCTTTTTCAATGTGCGCAATCGCTTTTGGCAGCGAACCGAGCCGACGCCAAATGGCCGATACAATCCGTTCCGCCTCCCAATCGTTCGGTTCCTGGTCAAGCGCCGCCAGGAAAGAGGCCAGTGCTTCGTTGTATTGTTTTAAGTTGTACTGGCAGACGCCCAAATTAAAATGTATATCGCGGAACTCTTTAAAATGGGAAGCTGCCTGCTTAAACTGTTCAATTGCTTGTTGGAACTGTTCTTGTTCCGCATAAATATGGCCAAACGTATGATGCACCGTGGCGGCTAAGAACGGTTCCTTTACAGCGGACGCGACTACATGCAGCTGTTCAATCGCTTTCCCGTGTTCTTTTTTGCCTGCATACCCAAACGCCAAATAGAGACGCGCGATCATAAAATCTCCGTCTAACTCCACCACTCTCTCCAGTTCGCGAATCGCATCCGGGTACATAAGTAAATCAAAATATCCCAGCCCTTTTCGAAAGGATTGAATTAAGAGTTCTTCTTCCGCCCTTGGCAGAAGAGGAGGCGCCATCACTTTTACCGGCTTATCTGCAGCCTTTCCGGATATTGGCTGCCATTCGATCTTTTTTTCAGGCGCTTGCGGTTGGGGTTGCGGTTTGAAAACCGGGGCCGGAGACTCCACAGTATCAATCTGAAGGTTGTATTGATCGGCCAAATTTGAGATTTTTTCTTCAAAAGTCAGCCATTTTTCCACAAATCGGTCACATAACGCACGCAACGCAATCAGTTCTTCCTGCAAAATCTGTTTTTCTTCCAGACCGGCACCGGCCAGCTGCTTTTCGATACGTTGAAGCGCCCGAAACAATTGATCAAACGGTTTGTCAAACAAGACTTTCACCCCCGGACTTTGCATTTGGATTAGTTTGCGGCAACCTTCCGGTTCTCATACCAAAAGAACCGGTTTTCGCAACCGGTTCTTGGCGTTACAGTTTCGTTTGACTTGTGTCATGATGCTGCCTGTGATGATACTATAAAACGGTACTGTGCTGTTCCTGTTTGATTAATTCCCGGATCGTGTTATCCGGATTCATAATCGCAACCACTGGCCGGTGCTCCCGAACTTTGGACTCTTCAACCAAGGCATATGAAATGATAATGACCGTATCGCCCTCCTGCACAAGACGGGCAGCCGCACCGTTTAAACAAATCACGCCGGAGCCGCGTGGACCTGGAATAACGTAGGTTTCAAGCCGTGCCCCGTTATTGTTGTTGACGATCTGCACTTTTTCATTTTCCAATATGTCAACCGCATCCAAAATATCTTCATCAATTGTAATGGAACCAATATAGTTCAGGTTTGCCTGTGTGACAACCGCTCTGTGAATTTTCCCTTTCATCATAGTGCGAAACATTTCTGTCCCCCCTCAATCCAAAAACGTATTGTCGATCAACCTGGTTTGCCCAAATCGGACCGCCAATGCGAGCAAAGCTTTTTGTTCGATCGTTTGAACATCTGACAGTGTTTTCGCATCGACGATCTTGATGTAATCAATATCGGCCAACGGCTGTTGTTTAATGATTGCCGCCACATGGTTTAAAATCGCTTGGGCGGATCGCTCGCCTGACCGGTACAGCATCTCCGCCTCCTGCAGGGAACGAAACAGGGATAATGCCTGTTTTCGCTCTTCCGGCGAAAGGAATACGTTGCGGGAACTCATCGCCAATCCGTCCGGTTCCCTGACAATCGGGCAAGGAACGATTTCAACCGGCATATTCAGATCCTCGGTCATCTGCTGGATGACACGCAACTGCTGCGCATCTTTTTGACCGAAAAACGCTTTGTCAGGCAGCACAATATGGAACAGTTTGGAAACGACCGTAGTTACACCGCGAAAATGGCCTGGCCGGGACGCCCCGCAAAGGTTTTCCGTTAAAAGTTCGACATCTACGTATGTGAATTGTTGATTTGGATACATTTCCCGTACAGATGGCGCAAAAATCGCATCCACTTGGGCCGTTTCCGCCAATTTCGCATCATTCTCCAAATTTCGAGGATATCGGTCAAAATCTTCTGCTGGACCAAACTGCAACGGATTGACGAAAATACTCATCACCGCTATGTCGCATTGCTGCTTTGCTTGCCTTGCCAACGCCAAATGACCTTCATGCAGGGATCCCATCGTCGGCACGAGGCCAATTGACCTGCCGTCCGCCCGGTGCTGTTTTACAAAACGACGAATATCATCAATCGTATGCAGAATTTGGATCTGATTCAAAGTTTTCATGACAACTGAAGCTCCTTTTTCAGTTGATACAGTACTTCCTCTTTCATGCCAAACTCATGTTCAGTTGTCGGAAATGCGCCTTCCTTTACCTCCCGGCTGTAAGTTTGCAGCGATTCCACCATTGAGCCGTACAGATGACTGTATGTTTTGACAAAACGCGGCATATAGTTATGAGTAATGCCGAGCATATCGTGAATCACCAGAACCTGTCCATCACAGCCTGCTCCGGCGCCAATTCCGATTGTCGGGATTTTCAAGTGTTCGGAAATCAATGCGGCGAGCGGTGTCGGAACCATCTCCAACACAATCGCAAAGCAGCCTGCTTCCTCCAGCAGCATCGCGTCTTCAAAAATTCGCTTGGCGCTGTCCAAATCCTTGCCTTGCAATTTGAAACCGCCCAATTGATTGACCGACTGAGGCGTGAGTCCGAGATGGCCCATCACTGGAATATTGGCGCGAATAATGGCGCGAACTTCCTCCAGCATCTCCCTGCCGCCTTCCAATTTGACTGCATCGGCACCTGCCTCCTGGATCAATCGGCCGGCATTTCGAACCGTCTCTGATAGTGAGATATGAGCGGATAAAAATGGCAGGTCGGTCACCACAAATGTGTTTTTGGCACCTCGTTTGACCGCCTTCGTATGATGGATCATATCTTCCATTGTAACAGGCAAGGTAGTGTCATATCCCAAGACCACCATACCCAGTGAATCGCCGACCAGGATGAGATCGACGCCCGCCTCTTCCACCGCACTTGCAGACGGATAATCATAGGCGGTTACCATTGCAATCCGCTTGTTCTCTTTTTTCATTTCTCTTAATGACACAGTTGTCTGCTTTACTTTCTGTTCAGACATTGTGTGACCCCCTTGACCCCCGCAGCCGTCTGTTTCCGATAAGTACAAAAAACCTTTTCGGCCAGAGCGCGAAAAGGTTTACGAACATTCTCCCGTAAGGTCCTCTGTCTCGGTCCATTGGCGGCTCAGAGCAGAATTAACGTACAGTTTGACATTGCGAAAATTCTGTATACGGAGTACAGTTCCATCGCACATTCGACGCTTGGATACCGCCTCCTGTTTTCAGTATAGACTGAAAACGATTTCTTGTATAGAGGTTAACTGATATCCGCCGAATAAACCTTTCGCTGTCCGTTTTCTGTTTCCAGAATTAACGCGCCCACATCATCAATATCGACCGCTGTCCCCGTTATGATGCCCTCGGCCAGATAGGCAGATACGCGTTTCCCGATTGTGACGCTCTGCGCTTTCCACTGTTCGCGAATCGTTGCAAAACTTCCCTGCTTCACATACGAATCATACAGCGTCTCAAATCGCTCAAGAATACTTTGCACCACAGACGCCCTTTTGTAAGGTGTACCCGAATAAATTCTGAGCGATGTGGCAGTCGATCTCAGTTCCTCCGGAAAATCATCTGCTGTTTGGTTGACGTTGAGGCCGATTCCCAAAATGACATAATCGATTTCTTCCGAACGAATATTCATTTCGGTCAGGATGCCGCAGCATTTTTTATCGTCCAGTAAAATATCGTTAGGCCACTTGATGCCCGCTTTTTTCCCCATATGCTGACTGATTGCCTGACTGACCGCAACAGCAGCTACCAATGTCAGCTGAGGCGCCTGTGAAAAAGACAATTTGGGACGCAAAACCAGGCTCATCCAAATTCCCGTTCCTGATGGAGAAAACCAGGATTTGCCACGGCGTCCTTTACCGCCGGTTTGCATATCCGAAATGACAAGCATTCCTTCCGACGCGCCTTCGTCAGCCATTTTGGCTGCCAGTACGTTGGTGGAGTCAACCGTTTTCAGAGACAGTATTTTTTGCCCCATCCTCTCGGTCATGAGTCCCTCACGAATTTCTGCGGCTGTAACCAGATCCGGCAGAGCCAGCAATTTGTATCCCTTATTGCGCACCGCATCAATTGGATATCCTTCATCCTGCAGCTCTTTAATATGTTTCCAGATCGCTGTACGGCTGACGGAAAACTGTTTGCAAATTTCCTCGCCCGATATGTAATCTGTTTGATGTGTTCGCAGCAGTTGCAAGATCCGTTCCTTCATATCGCTCATTTTACAGACTTCCTTTTTGCAAAAAATGTTCGGCCGCATGTTTTAACTCCTGCGACCGGTTTAAATTGGGATTTGTCAGGACCAATTGCGCCAATTGGTTCAGCAGCGGTCCCAACCAGGGACCTGGTCGTCTGCCAGTATGTTTAAGGATGTCATGCCCTGTCACAGCAAGATCGGCAAGCGACCAAATCGGTTGGTCCTCGATAGAAGCCAAACAGACTGCGATCAATTTATCCGCATCGACCGGTATCATTTGACTATAGATCAAAATCGCCTGTTCGGCAGCATGTTGCCCGTGTTGATAGAGAAACTGCCGCCAATCAAACGGAGACCAGCGGAGCGGGTTCGAGTCAGGCATCGCCTCTAAGATGGCGACAACCGAACGAGTCAGACGTTTCGGCTGCCGTATCTGATTCATCCATTTTTGCACGAGACGCACGTCTGTCCCCAGTAGTAATGCCGCATGGCGCAAATCCAATTTTTTCGGCAAGCGGTCTGCAAATTGTGCGGCCCGCAGCCATTCCTCCTTTGTACGGGACAGAATGGAGCCAAAAATAAAGGAGAAAAGCCCCGATCGAATGAGTTGATCAACCCCCAGTGACAGATCGGCGCACACCATTTTATTCCATTCATCCCGTATTCTCTCACGAGCGATTCGTCCGATTATCGGCGCATGTTGGATTATGCTCCGCCACGTTTCCGATTCGATCTGAAACCCCAAAACAGCAGAAAAACGGACAGCCCGCAACATCCGTAAAGCGTCTTCCTGAAATCGGGCAGACGGATCGCCCACAGCCCGAATGATCTGTTGTTCCAAATCAGACTGTCCCCCGAACGGATCGAATAAGTTACCGAATCTGTCCTGCGCCATGGCATTGATGGTGAAATCCCGTCTCGCCAAATCTTCCTGTAACGAGGCATCAAATCTGACTTCACTCGGCCTTCTGGCATCTTTGTACACTCCCTCGCGGCGAAACGTGGTCACTTCAATCCGTTCCCCATCCTCCAATACAGATACCGTACCATGCTGAATACCGGTAGGCACCGTATGGGGAAACAAGGATTGCACCTGATCTGGCAGCGCGTTTGTGGCTACATCATAATCGCCCGGAGTCAGACCCAGCAGTTTGTCCCGCACACAGCCCCCCACCAAATAGGCTTCAAATCCGGCATTCAGAAGCGTATCGAGCACATGGTAGACAACATACGGTTTATCGTTTGCTGAGCCGAGTGAGTCGATTTTCGCCATACCACAGCCCTGTGTCAGTCGATCAGATTTTCCAAACCATAAACCAGGCCGGTAATGCCTGTTACCTTTTTCGCCGCCAAGGCAACCCCCGGCATAAACGATTCACGGCTGATCGAATCATGCCGGATAACCAGTGTTTGTCCCACACCGCCAAAGAGGACTTCCTGATGGGCCACATAACCGGGCAACCGAACCGAATGGATTTTCATCCCTTCAAAATCGGCTCCCCGCGCTCCCTGTAACTTTTCCTCCTCTGCGGGATGGCCCTGCTGCATGCGAGCCCGCTCTTTGGCAATCATCTCCGCTGTTTTAACGGCCGTTCCGGAGGGAGCATCCAATTTTTGGTCATGATGCAGTTCAATAATCTCTACATGCGGCATATATTTGGCTGCCATCGCGGAAAATTTCATCATCAAAATCGCCCCGATTGCGAAGTTGGGGGCCACCACCCCGCCAATCTGTTTCTCTTTTAAAATACGGTCCCACGCCTGCAGATCCTCTTGTTTGATGCCGGTCGTTCCGACTACCGGACGTACGCCATATTCCAATGCGATATAAACATTCTGAGTCACCACGTTTGGTGTGGTAAAATCAATCAACACTTCAGCGGAAGATTGCAGAAGCGCTTCTGCCAGGCTGTTTGCAACGAACACACCTGCTTCCTCCGTCCCAATCAGGCTTCCAATGTCCTGTCCCACACTTGACGGATCAATGGCTGCCACTAATTGAAAAGCCGGATCCGCCATCACTGTTTTTACCACTTCCCGGCCCATTTTTCCTAATGCACCTGCAACTGCCACGCGAATTTGCCGATCTGAGTTTGCCATATGTATTCACTCCTCTTTTTTCGTCCAACGGTTTGCATCTCTGGTTTTGAATTTGTGCATGACACTGCGGTGAGCCGCTTCCATGTCAATCTGCAAAGAATTCGCCAGACAAGTTAAACAATACAATACGTCCCCAATTTCCTCCGCGATACTGCTTTCTTCTTCACTTGCTTTCTTTTTTTTCTCGCCGAAACGATGGTTTACTTCCCGGGCCAGTTCGCCTAACTCTTCCGTCAATCGGACAATCAAACTCATGGGCGGAAAGTAACCCTCTTTTAATTGGGAGATGTGCTCGTCCACCTCTTTTTGCATGGCGGACAATGTTAATCGATTCACTCCTATCCCTCCGATCCTTGTACCAACATTCCACCATAAGAAGTGAGAATAAACAAGCCCTTTGCGAATATGAATGATACGGATAAGCAGTCCACCGCAAATCAAAAAGGAGTTGTCAGATTATGCCCGGATTACTTAAACGTTCCACAACACCGCTATTGGCCATTGTGGTGGTGTTCATGACCCTTTCACTCGTATTTTATCCGAAAGAAGGGTTTGAGGCAGGCGTGTCGGGGATGAAAGTTTTTTGGGAAGTGATAATTCCCTCCCTGCTTCCGTTTTTTATCCTGTCGGAGTTGCTGCTAGGTGCGGGAGTCGTACATGCGCTGGGAGTTCTGTTAGAACCGCTAATGCGCCCCTTATTTAGCGTTCCAGGAGTCGGGGCATTCGCGCTGTCGATGGGGCTGGCTGCCGGTTATCCGATGGATGCGGTCATTACCGCAAAGTTTAGAGAAAGCAAACTGTGTACCCGTGTCGAGGGGGAACGTCTGCTCGCTTTCACCAACACGGCTGATCCCATGTTCATGTTTGGCGGCGTGGCGGTAGGCAT
The DNA here is from genome assembly GCF_015097055.1 of Effusibacillus dendaii. NCBI lineage: Bacteria > Bacillati > Bacillota > Bacilli > Caryophanales > Alicyclobacillaceae > Effusibacillus > Effusibacillus dendaii. The sequence goes on along the minus strand of NZ_AP023366.1, from coordinate 389,909 downwards.
GTTCCGCAATCCGGCAATCGGCAGCCTGTTGGCGGCAGCACATTATATAGCCGCTTTTCTGGTGGGTATTTGCTTTAAACTCTACGGTCTCGGCAAAGATAAAGAAGCAGCTGTCGGACAACGGGCCACTGGCAATCTGTTTGCGCGCGCCTACAGAGAGATGATTCGCGCACGGGAGGAAGATGGACGTCCGTTTGGAAAACTGCTTGGCGACGCCGTGAACGATTCGATCAAAACGCTGCTGATGATTGGCGGGTTTATTATCTTCTTCTCCGTCGTCATTAAAGTATTAACCCTGGCGGCGGTAATTCCGCTGCTCGCGCTCCCGATTGTCGGTCTCTTCAATTTGTTCGGCATTGATTTATCGCTTGTCAATCCATTCCTGTCCGGTATTTTTGAGATTGATATCGGCTCGGCGCAAGCGGCAGTTACACACGCCCCCCTCATTCAACAACTGTTAATTGTTTCGTTTATAATTGCATGGAGCGGGTTGTCTGTTCACGCACAGGTTGCATCCGTATTGACAGGCACCGACATCCGCTTTACACCTTATGTGGTGGCGCGTTTGCTGCATGGCGTATTGGCTGCCGTGTTCACGGTGCTTCTGTTCAACTGGGGTGTGGGCCAATCCGATGCCAGCGTTTGGGCTCCGCTGCCTTCGACCATTTCCACAGCCGTTGCGGAACCTTCCACCGCTGCCCGTTGGCTGGCCTCATTAAGCGCTCTGAAAAATTGGTTCCTGCTGATTGGCGGCCTGACGCTCTTCTCCGTTGCCGTTTACTTGGTACGTAATGTACGCATCGTATTTTTCCGCACCCGTATGAATGAAAAATAAGAGAAAGATTGACGAAAATGATCGGCTGCCTCTTGCGAGGCAGCCGATTCCATTTTTGCTATGCGCCGTGTATCGCTTGCGCTCAGGAGACAGGGCAGGACCGTACATACAGGTGGGGAACGCAGATGTTGTTCGCTATCGCCCGGAACGGACGTGCGGGTACCGCTTACGTTGCATCTGTCCACAAAAGCGGTACCCACACGTCCACTTTCACTCCCGGTCAATCACCAATAACCTAAGAGCTGCGCCACAATGATGCCAAGCCCTAAAACCCATACGTATATGGCAAATCCTTTCAAACTGCCGCGTTGCAAAAGAGCCAACATCCATTTTACCGCCAGATATCCGGCAAGTGCCGCCACCAAGGCTCCAACTGCCAAAGGCAGCAACTGAACCGTTTCCGTGACTTCTCCCTCTACAAGTTTCGCCCCCTGAAGCACGATGCCTCCCAAAATAGCCGGCAGGGAGATTAGAAACGAAAAACGTGCCGCCTTTTAAATTGTCAGCCGTCCACAGAATAGCGCCGGTTAACAGGAATTCCCACCCAGGTATGGTACCAACGATGATCAGCCATGGTAAGCGGCTGAACGGCTGACGAACCATACCCAGAATATCCCGCCAGAATACAACCACGACGGCTAACAGCGTCCCCAGATGAAGCATCGTGTCCAAAAACAGTCCTGCTTCCGAAAGACCTGCTAGTTTGCGTGCCATTACCAGATGTCCTGTGCTGCTGATCGGTAAAAATTCGGCCACCCCCTGGATTATGCCTAAAAAAATCGATTTTGCCAGCTCTTCCATACGTCCCTCCTCAATCTTGGCAATTAAATCCCTTTATCAGTATATTGGGACTGCCATTTGGAGAGACATGCTTTTTGATTTCCTGACATAAACATGATTCTGAGAAGGAGGCGGACAACTTGCAAAAACAGCAAATCAAACAATCTCTCCAGATCGGCTTTACGTATATCGGCACGGTTGTTGGTGCCGGCTTCGCTTCCGGACAAGAAATTCTGCAGTTTTTTACCGTTTATGGAGAATGGTCCTATTTGGGGATTCTCATTTCAGTTTTGCTGTTCGCTTGGGTAGGCGGCAAGATGCTGCTGTTGGGCGCAAAATTGAAAGCCAATTCCTACCGCGAGTTGAACGCCTATTTGTTTGGCGAACGGTTGGCGTTATGGATCGACCTGTTTATGCTTGTTATGCTGTTTGGGGTTACAGTCGCCATGCTGGCCGGAGTAGGGGCATTGTTTGACGAAAATTTTCAACTCCCGTTTGAATTGGGAGTCCTGGTTACGATGGCCGCAACCTATTTCACGATCATGCGGGGAATGCAAGGCATTTTGGCAGCCAACACCATTATTGTACCGGTTATGATGACGCTCGTCTGCTTCATTTTCTTAAAAACAGCCTGGACGACAGGTATGAGAACGTCAACCGTGATTCCGCAACCTTCCGGATCCTGGCTGACTTCTGCCATTTCCTACGCCGCGTTCAATTTGGGATTAGCCTCTTCTGTACTGGTACCGCTGGGAAACGAAATTAAAGATCGAAAAACATTGGTTCTCGGCGGATGTGTCGGTTCTGTCGGCCTCGGGATCATGCTCTTGGGAGCAAATTTTGCATTAACTACACATTTTCCGACAGTTTTAAACTATCAAGTGCCTATGGCGTTCCTCATCTCCACATCAGGAGCACTTCTGCAGACTATATTTGTTCTCGTTTTATGGGGTGAGATTTTCAGCACTTTAATTGCCAATGTTTACGGACTGGGCAGTCAATTGATCGCTCCTTATCCTGCTGAAAAGGGCCCGTTGTTAATTGTACTGATCCTTACATCGGCCTTTTTTGTCAGCCAAATCGGATTTACCAAAATTGTCACCTATTTGTACCCGATTTTTGGTTATCTCAGTTTTCTCTTGATGACTCTCCTGCTTTGGCCGCATAATGTTCAAAAAAGATCGTGAGTTGTCCAAGGTACCAATTTGTGCTACATTAAAAGCGAATCTTGCACCTGGACAACCGGTGCTCTTTTTATATGGGACTCGGCTCGGGGAGGGGTGGCCCATCGAACATACAGTGTTGAATATGATCGGTGTTCATGGCTATATTGCCTTATTTTTATCACTCGTATTAGGCATTGTCGGGCTTCCGATTCCCGATGAAGTAATTATGACCTATGTCGGATTTTTGATTTCTCAAGAGCGAATGGTTTTTGGAATGGCTTGGTTGGTCTCCTTCCTGGGGTCGGTTACCGGAATGTCCATCTCGTATTCAATCGGCAGATTTGTAGGTCTTCCTTTTATCTATAAATTCGGAAGCAAATTGGGCATTAAACAGGCGCATTTGGAAAGAGTGCAGCGCGGTTACAAAAAATTTGGCCCTGCCCTCCTGATTATTGGCTATTTCATTCCGGGAGTTCGTCATTTAACCGCTTTCTCGGCCGGAATGAGCAACATGCCAATTCTATTCTTCATGTTCTACTCCTATATTGGAGGATTCATCTGGACCTTTACCTTCCTTGCGTTGGGTAGAATGTTAGGAACCCATTGGAATGTTTTATTTATCTATATGCACCGATATTTCTGGTGGATTTTGGCGGCCGCCCTCTTGTTGGCAGCTGTCCTCCTGATTTTTCGGTTAAAAAAAAAACCTTACTAAAGAAACAATCAGACCACCTCAACTGAAAGGGAAATCTTGATGCGGGAACTAAAAAATTGGCTTGGCATCCTCTTGGGCACCGCCATTTTGTCGTTTGGTATCAACAACTTCTTCCTTCAGAACGGATTGGCAGAAGGGGGATTCTTTGGAATCTCCCTGCTGTTGTACTACCTCTTTCACATTCAATTTGGTGTTACGTTTCTGCTCTTAAACATTCCGTTATTTTTTATCGGATACCGCATGTTTGGATGGCAATTTCTTTTGAAAACATTTGTCGGTGTAGCACTCGTCTCATTTTTCTCATTGGTTATACCGTCTGATATCACACCTGCATTATCAGACAAATTGCTGGCCGCGTTGTATGGCGGAGTCGTAAACGGAATCGGTCTTGGATTGATTTTTCGATTTGGTGCGACAACAGGCGGTTCTGACATCATTGCCCGAATTGTCAGTGCCAAATGGGGGCATTCGATGGGCAAGGTTTTGTTTACGATTGACATATTGGTCATCACGATTGTCGCCGCCATTCGGGGCACCACCATCGCCATGTATTCGTTAGTCGCTCTATTTATTGCCGCGCGAGTCATTGATGTGGTGATCGAAGGAGTCTCAGCCAGCAAATCGGCGATGATTATTTCCGACCGGGCTACCGAGATTGCCGCTATCATTCAGACGAAATTAGAACGCGGAACTACCCTATTAAAAGGAAAAGGCGGTTATACAGGACAAGAAAAAGATGTCGTTTACTGTGTGGTAAATCGTGACGAGATTAGCCGCGTCAAGCAGATCGTTCATCAGCTTGATCCGTTCGCGTTCGTTATCGTTTCCGATGTACATGAAGTTTTGGGAGAAGGATTTGCTTCTTTTAAAAATAAAACGACACACTGAGGGTGTGCCATTTTAACGGACAAATCTTGAGTTTGATTGAGCCTGTTGGCTGATTCCAAATGCCATAAAAATTGTCAGTAAGCTCAATAAAACGGTAAAAACAGCCACTTGCGATATAAATCGGTCATCTTCCAGATACGGGTGAACATGAAACACGTAATCGAAAAAATCATTGATCAAAAGCCAAGCAGCCCCCACCCAAACATGTCGGGTTCGAAACCGATACATAAACGAATACAGCAAAACTTCGATTGCCATCCCCGCATGTGAGACAATCAGCATGATATTCGGTTCGCTGATATATCCATCATCTATCCCGTACAAGAGCAGCACTGCCACACACCATACTCCATATTTGAAACAAGTCATCAAGGCAAGCGCTTCCAGGATCGGTGATGTCCTTCTCAACAGCCACACCGCCAGCAGCAAAGTGAACAACAGGGAGGCTGTGGGTGAATCCGGAACAAACGGCAAGAGCGGCCAAGCAGTTTCTGCCATCTGCTCCTTGTACCAATAGTAGCCGTAGACCGTACCCATTAAATTGATCCAAAACAAAATCCAAACAAATGAACGGCTTGTTAAGAGCTGCTTCAGTTGCGCCCGATACAAAAACTCCCCTCCCTCCATTACAACGATATGAAGAAAACTGGCCAATCGGCCAGTTTTTCTATAGTAAGTAGGTTTACTTCTGCTTTTGTTTTGCCAGCCACTGAGCCACTTTCACCGCGTCGTCTCCTTGCACTACGTTCGCAGGCATAATCGGCGGCTTACCGCTCTTGATAATTCCTTGAATCTGCTCAGCCGTGTATTTATTGCCCACACCCAACAGAGAAGGACCGACTTGACCTTTCAATTCAGCACCGTGACAAGCAGCACAGTTTTGAGCAAATATTTTCGCTCCCGGATCGTTCGGATCCACAATCGCCGTATCCTTAACCTGTGGCGCAGCAGGTTTTGGCGGGTTCTTAGCCAATGCCTCTTCATGCTGCATTCTCGCTTCATATGTAAGCCAACCCATGAACACCATTGCAATTACCATACCCCATGTGGCAATTGGCCGTTTCATCGGATGACGTGCTTTGCGACGATCCAGCCAAGGCGCCAAAAGTAGCAATGTGAACGCGATTCCCGGAATAACTACCGTTCCCAACCAAATGATTTCACCCGGAATATATTTCAGCAACTGATACAAGAACAGGAAGTACCAGTCAGGAACCGGGATAAATGAAGTGTCGGCAGGGTCAGCGACCGCCGTAAGTTCAACCGGGTTAAAAATGATCCAGAGAATAAAAGCTACTAGAATAACGGACCCAACGATCCATTCTTTTAACAAGAAGTTAGGAAAAAAGGGTTCTGTACCGCTCGTCGGCATGTCTTTAGGGCGGCGGTATCGAGGAACACCCGGAATTCTTTCTTTACCCGAATGGTCTGCCATTGATTTGCAACCTCCCTTAGTTATTGAAAATAATCATTTTTACATAGGACCCGCGATCGACTGTTTGCGGATCATAAAGAAGTGCAATCCCAATAACACAAGGAGAGCTGCCGGCAGGAAGAACACGTGAATCGCAAAGAATCGAGTTAATGTGACTGCACCAAGATCCGGTCCACCAACCAGCAACGTTTGAATGTAAGGCCCAATCCAAGGTACCGATGCGGCAATTTTAGCACCTACCGCAGTTGCCCAATACGCTTTTTGGTCCCAAGGCAACAGATAACCGGTAAAGCCAAACCCCATTACAACCCCGAAAATCAGAACACCTACGACCCAGTTCAGCTCACGCGGAGCTTTATAGGCACCCGTGAAGAATACACGAAGCATATGCAAAATCATCATAATAATGACCAAGCTGGCACCCCAGAAATGCATGCCGCGTACGATACTTCCCAACAAAACTTCATCGGTGATATACTTCACAGATTTGTAAGCGTTAATAATATCCGGAACATAGTACATGGCAAGAAACATTCCGGAGATAATCTGGGTCATAATGATCAAAAACGTTAATCCGCCGAAACAGTAAATAAATGCAGACATTTTATTGGCCGGATTGACGTGGGCCGGAACTTCATGGTCCGCAAGGTCGCGCCAAATCGGCGTTACCCCTAACCGCTCGTCGATCCAGTCATATGTTTTCTTCAGCATCTAATTGGCCTCCCTACAGCTATGCTTTTCTTTGACTAATCGGCCCCAATTTCACTTTACCGTTTTCAACCTGCACCGCATAAGCGTCTAGCGGACGAGTGGCCGGAACATTCGGTTTTGGTACGCCGTATTTGTTAAAAAAGGAACCATGACATGGACAATGGAAAAACCATTCGCCGTCTTGTGGAGGCGTCGGGTTGCCTGCTGCATCAGTCGAACCGTTCACCTGGCAACCCAGATGCGTACAAATCGGTGACATAGCGAGCCAACTGCCATCTTCTTTTTTAATAATCCATGCACTCAATTTTGCGTCCGACTCGTACCATCCATCTTTTTTGTGTACGGTGAATTCAACTCGTTTTGGGAGTGTTGTCGAAAAGTCAGCTTCGTTCCCAACTTCAACAAAATTCTTGGCGCCTGCCTTGGTAAGCGGATCCACTGCGAAGGGAACCAAGGGAGCCACGATTGCCGCCGTCATAAATGCACCTGTTCCACCCAATGCATACGATAAAAACTGGCGGCGGGAAAGTCCGTCTTTGCTGTTACGTACATCACTCATTTTACAAACCTCCCAGCCTTCTTAAGATAATCAGATTAGATGAATTCGAGCGGTTTCGACATCCGGATTTTGTACGTTATCATCTTACAGCCTGACCTATAGCGTGTCAAGACAACTTGTGCCAAATTCTCTAGCTTTATCCAACGTATTTAATGACGATGTGACCGCCTGCTAATAAAAGTATACCCAATTTCGGAAAACACCGTCATTTACCAAAGAGGTTTGTTCACAAAATTGTTAATTTTGGTTTTGCCAAAGCGCCACGATTTGATCCACAATCTGCTGCTCCGTTCGGTTCAAAACAGACACAGCAAGTGTTTGAAATTGCCGTTCCCGCAATCGCAAGGCCGATTGTTCCACCGCCTGGCAGACGGACTCCTGGCGATACAGGAGAACCGCCTTATCAGCCCCAAAATCTTTACATGTGAGCACTAAATGATAGAGGTAATCCGAAAATAACGAATCATTTCCTGCCCCCCCAAAAACCACTTCCGGAAACAGGTACAATCGACCGGCAATTCGTTGTTCAATCGCAGACGCAATCTGTCTGACTTCCCAAAGATCCTGTGCAAACCGTTCCGCTGCCGGCTCGCCGCCAACCGTCCCGATCGGTACGAGAACCGTATCAATATAAGGTTTTAGCTGTTCCAATTGTTCATTCGTAAGTTCCGTAATTTTCATTTGCCTCACCGCTTCTTTGTATTGAGGAAGTGATATTCTTTCCAATAGTGTAACAAAAAAACTGGGCTTAGCCCAGTTTCTGTAATTTTTTCAATTCATCTGTCAATTCGAAAAACAGTTGTCGGTTATTTTCTGCAAGTGAACGGTCTATTTGCTCGTATAGTTTTTCAATTCGACATTTTCGAAGCACGTGATCAAGAATCATTTCTGCCTGCAGTCCAATTAAAGCATCGGTCTCTTTGGTATCCACTTGTACATTGGTTTCCAAAACAGCCGCATACTCCGGACAAGTACTCTTGTCTTTAAAAAACAGCCCGATATAAATATCTTCCTTTGGATTGTTGTGGATGTCGAGAAACGCTTTTTCCACATCCGAGGTGACACGCCGGTTCTTATAAAATTTAAACGGAGTCATCTGGACACACTTAGTCGACATCAAAATGGTCTTCGGAAGATTTTTGAAGTTATCAATGAAATGAACCATTTCCAAAATGTGATCGTTGGAAGCGAGATACTGCAAAAGCCACTCCGCTTCCTTGTTTTGCAACTCATATTTTTCCAGAAACCACTTGATAAAACCTTTCTTTTCCGCAATATTGATTACTTCGCCCACCGCCGTTCCCTCCTTACCTATGACCTGAGGAATTGACAGCCACACTTTTTACAAAACCTTCACCAAACTTTAGGAATATTCTTTGAAATATTATATTCGGCGAAAGCGTTATGTTTTCCTCTTTTTTTCGGTCAAAATTTTGTAGAAATTTATAGAAATATGTCACATTTAACAGGTTCATTCCGGTTACATTTATTTTACTCTATTCCTTTTGTGTATGACCAGAGGGAAACATCAGGAAAAAAACAACCCGGCAGCAGTCGCCGCCGGGTTTGATCCCTTATCGATTGTTCTGAAACAGCCGATCAGTTCGAGTGTCTTTGATACTCCTCACTCCAAAATTGAATCATCCTTTTTACATTTGACGGCACCAGATCTCCCGAATGTCGATTCAGGAACTGAATGATCGTCTCCGCTGTCCAACCGTTTTTAAATGCATGGCCGACGCTTTGTTTGGTGATTCGGTAGACTCTCATCAGATCGGCTCGAATCAGTTCGCTAAACTGGTTTAATTCCCAGACCATACGGCCAGCCTCCACTGTCGGCAACAGAATGTCAAAATTCGGATGGATGACGAGAGCCGTTTCCTGTTCATATGCGGAACCGTCAGACTCTTCCGCCATATTTTCCATGAGCAGCAGTTCGCTTCCTAATTCGGACAATTTGACGACATCCCTCCCATCAGCCGTCTTCCCGTAACAAAGCAGCCCCAAGTTCACCATCATCTGGTAGATCCGTTTCTCCATGACCTGCTCTTGACTGTCGTAATAATACTCGCTCACATAAGGAGCCAGCAGCCGATTGACAGACCGCACAAAAGTCCAGTTGGACTGCACCGCCCGCGCCAACGCAGTGACAACAAACGGAAGCCGCGGGATCGGTCTGCGGTACAAGAGCCGCCAAAACTTAAACAAATCGACGAGCTTGTCCTTGTTTGTCCGGTTCAACCAATCTTCGGCAGCGTCCGTTAGCAGCAAGTTTCCTTCCGGATGTTCCTCAATCAAGCCGCGGCTGTAACAATAATCATAGAAAAGTGCAAACCGGTCCGGATAATCATGGAACCTTCTACCGTAACCGAATCTCCAACCTTTTCCCTGCAGTTCCTCCTTCATTTCAAACGTATCCAACAGCGTTTGCAGTTGACGTTTAAAAATAACGCCATCCTGTGTCAGTTTTATATCCTGTTTCTTGACAAATGAAAGGAACTGAGCCATATCCCGTATAATCGCAAATTCATCATACCGGTAAACAACGGGTGGCGAATCAGCAAACTCCAACTGCGTCTGCAATTGACGCGTGATAAATTCCTGCAGTTTCTTCAGTACGTCTTCCGGCACCACATAGGCATTGTGGCCGCCTCTGTTGGACAGACGATAGAGCCATCCCTCCCGCAACAGTTGGTTAATCAGCTGTTGGTCGCATGCAGCATCTTTTTCCGTCTTGTTCGCAATCGCGCGTTTTACCAACGCATGCAGTTCTTCTTTGGAAAACGATTGCCGTCTGTCCATCGTAATTTGCAGCAATGTTTCCCGATATTCTTCGCTGCAGATGTCGACTACATGCTCCTCAATAAAAGTACGATTGTAAAAATGCGTCATAATCGCTTGCATGAGGGAATTTTTTGAACTCCGGTGACAATCAAATTCGTAAGTTTCCGCGATTTTGCGGAGCGCGTCGATATCGGACAGATTCAGGCATTCGCTTAACCTCATCTCACTGCACCTCCGGTAAAGTCGAACGATTCTTCCGCGTTGATCCACTGGTATTCATAACCCTGCTCAATTAAAAAAAGCTGCCGGTGCATAGCGCGTTCCTGTTCATAACTGTCTCTGGTCACAATCGTGTAGAAGCTGGACCGGCCTCCATCCCGGTTGGGCCGAAGCAAACGCCCCAGACGCTGCGCTTCTTCCTGTCGGGAACCGTAGGAACCGGATATTTGAATAGCAACATTGGCATCCGGCAGATCGACCGCCAAATTGGCCACTTTGGAAACGACCAGTGTGGAAAGTTCTCCGGATCGAAACTTTTCATAGAGATCTTCCCTTTTTTTGGTCGGTGTCTGGCCGGAAATGCAGGGGACGTTTAGGTCTGCCGCCACTTGCATCAATTGATCCAGGTACTGCCCGATAATCAGTACCCGATCTTTCTGATGCAAACGAAGCAACGACCGAATCGTCGCAAGTTTGTTCGGATTTTCTGCCGCAATCCGATATTTTTGCCGCTCTGCGGCTGACAAATATCGGGTACGAGTTGTTTCGTCAAACGGCACGGCTACTTCAAAACAAACGGTTTCCGCAATCCACCCCTGCTGCTCCAACTGCTTCCAGGGCAGATCGTATTTTTTCGGGCCAATCATCGAAAACACTTCTGTTTCAGTACCATCCTCGCGAACCAATGTGGCGGTCAATCCGAGCCGCCTGGTGCCCTGCAAGTCGGCTGTCAATCGAAAGACAGGCGCTGGCAGCAGATGTACTTCGTCATACACGATAAGGCCCCATTTTCCTTCGTTCAACCGCTCATAGTGGGGAAACCGATTGCTTTTCTGATAGGTCAACATTTGATACGTGGTGATGAGGACCGGTTTTATCTGTTTGCCGTCTGTCGTATATTCGCCGACCCAGTCGGAAGGAATTTCGCACTTATCCAAAATTTCACGCCGCCATTGGTGAACGGCCACCACATTGGGAACCAGTATTAGCGTGTGCTGTTTGACCGCAGCCATGGCGGCTATGCCAACTACGGTTTTCCCCGCTCCACATGGCAAAACTACCACACCGGATCCCCCTTCGTCGCCGCCGGACAGAAATGCATTTACCGCTTCCATTTGATAGGGCCGCAGGGAGAAACGCCTGTCATCCGTCAAATGTTCCTTCAGTTTCACATGCAAATATTCACCTTGCACATATCCCAACAAATCCTTTACGGGGTATCCGTGCTTGGCCAACAGCCGTTTCACTTCTCCCCGCATCGATTCTTTTACCAAAAGGGATTCGCTGTCGTGGTTGCTTACCAGCTTGCGGATTGCTGGAAGCTGCCCGATTACCTTAACCAACTCGGGATCCCCTGTCAAAACCGTTTGCCCGTTCCTCTTTTCCAGCACCACCCGGCCATATTTTCCCGTTTCCTCGACAATAAACGTCTGTACGTTAAGCGGAATCGGATAGCGGCTGTAGGTTCTCATCGTTTGCAGAATAAATTCGGCAGACACGCCTGCTGTCGACGCGTTCCATAGGGAAATCCGGGTAATTCGATACGTATGGAAGTGCTCCGGGCTTTTTACCAGCTCGGCAAATCGCAGAATCATATCGCGAACCGTTTCAAAAAAAGGGTTGTTTACTTCCAACAAGAGCGTGAGGTCACTTTGCACAATCAACGGTTTGCCGACGGTCACGGTTGCCCCTCCTCGTACAAATTTTGGCAAGTATAGTATTTGTCGCGCCACACTTTTCATGCAAATGTAGCGTGAAGCAGACGCATCCGCTCTCCGCTTAGCATCGGGGCTAGAAAACGCATTTCGTAACGTGTAAGGTCCGCACTGCGTGAAAGCTAACGTCGAAGGAGACAGGGTTTCGGTCACACGGTAAGAGAGCCGTTTATGCATGTGCCGTGCAGATGGCAGTCCTGTCTCCTCAGCGCAAAGCTATTTACAAAGGCAGAAAAAAAAGAACCGCTCTACGCGATTCTCTTCTTGCATTCATTCGGTTATTTACGGACGGCTTTGAAATCGGCGTTCAGAAGGGATTCGTCTGACTGTGAAATCCTTATGGTCGTCATAATACATCCAGATTCCGGTCAGATAACAGCCGCACAACAGAATGGTGCCGATCAGATCGACCCATTTGCCGTAAAATCCAACCAGTATCATCGGATGTGTAACAATCGATAGCCAGCCTGACAAATAAAGAGTCCAATAGGTGTCCCAGGCACTGCCAAACACCCATTTATATAAAAGAAACAGAAACAATGGGATATGTACCAGCCCGGTCGAGACTAAAGCTGTTTTGACGATCGAATCCTGCCCGAACCGACTCGCGTGCAGATAACCAATGAACGCCATGGTTACAGCTGCCAGTGTGCCGAGCGCCAACACGGACAGATCACCGATTTTGGATGCCAACGGAGACGCGCCAAGCCATTTGTATATTAAATAGGGAAGCAAAAAAATTTTGAGGAGAATCCAGCCGCAAATTACAAACTGCGCTCCGAACGCTTGCCAGAATAAACCGCGACTACCCATGCTCCCCCTCCTTGTAATGTATAGGCAATGCGTACTTTGTCCTATTTCCTTTAAGACAAGTGTATGAGTAAATCTTGCGGAACATGATAGAACGATACATAAAAAAGTCCGCCCATAAGAGCGGAAAAGATAGGAGTGGAGAGAAACCAGAACTCAAGTCTTACAACTTTATAATACCGGACGACCAGAAAGTCTGTCAACTATTTTTTCACAATTTAGAAAAGTCAATTCGTTAGAAAAATTCCTAGTCGATCACCGTTTTAGATCACTGTTTGCACATATCCGCAAATACGTCAAAAAAGTTGGGAAATGTCTTTGAAACACAGCCGGGATCTTTGATTTCCAGTCCTTCTATTGTCAATCCAAACAAGGAAAAAGCCATCGCCATCCGATGATCGTCGTACGTATCGATTGCCGCAGGTGTCAACTGCTTAGCCGGTTCAATTCGCATTCCGTCTTCCCACTCTTCAACTGTTACGCCCAACTTGCGAAGTTCGGTAACCACCGCATGTATGCGATCTGTCTCTTTAATGCGGATATGGCCAATGTTCCGGATCGTAGTGGGGGACGAAGCAAAAGGAGCTACTGCAGCCAGCGTCATCGTCGTATCGGACATTTCGTTAAGATCGACATCAATCCCGGTTAACACCTGTCCGTCCTTTTTTTCCACTTCAATAAAATCGGCTCCCCAGCGAACTGTGCAGCCCATCTGTTCCAATAAACCGGCAAACTTGGCGTCGCCCTGCAACGAATTTTGCGTCAGATTCGTGATTTTCACTTTTCCTCCTGCAATCGCCGGAGCTGCCAAAAAATAAGAAGCGCCCGATGCATCCGGTTCAATGATATATTCACGTCTCTGATACATCTGGTTGCTGACGCGGTACGATGCGTTGCCTGTCCGCTCGACATGCACGCCGAATTGTTCCATCATCCGTTTCGTCATGTCAATATACGGTGCGGACAACAGTTCGCCGCTGACTTCAATATCAACCGGATTTTTCGCGTAAGGGGCGGTTAACAAAATGGCAGATAAATATTGTGAGCTTTTGTTTCCTGGAATCGAAACGCGGCCCCCTTGCAGTCCCTTCGCTTCGATTCGTACAGGCGGGCAGCCGGTTTGCTGCTCCGATTCGATTCGAACACCCAACGTCTGCAACGCGTCGATCAAATCCTGAATCGGCCGCTGCCGCATGCGGGGGATGCCATCGATTCGGAAAGAGCCCTGCTCCGCCAAAGAAACGAAAGCGGTCAGAAATCGTGCCGCCGTTCCGGCATTGCCAACAAAAAGTTCCAGCAAGCCCTCGTGTTTCGGGATTTGACCGCCGGTTCCCGTTACAGCCACAGTTCGGCTTGTTTCGTCAATCTCCAGTTGATAGCCGATTGTCTGCAGACAACGCATGAAATAATGGCTGTCATCACTAAACAATACATTGCGCAAAACACTTCTGCCTTCCGCCAAAGCGGCAATCAACAAGGCGCGGTTTGTAATGCTTTTCGATCCGGGAATTTCAACGGTAGCGTTGAGCGGTTTGTGAACCGGTTCGATTTTTAAAATTTGATTGTCCATGTATGCCTTTCCACTCCCCATCCGACATGCCTCTTTCATTCAAGGGCAAATACTTTGTAGCCAAGCTCCTGCAGTACGCGCAACGCCTCCCCCTGTTCGCTGCAGGAGGCAAACGACAACAGCAGCTGACCGTTGATCTCTTCGCGGTTCTCCAGGATCGTAATATTTCGCAAATTGATCTGATGCTGGCCGAGAACGGTAGTAACGTTTGCAATAATACCCGGTTTGTCTTCCACATCCAGCGCGATCTCATAATAATTGGCGGCAGCGCCTTTCGCTTTCGCCGGCAACGCATCCCGCCAGTCTCTCGTCCTCGTAAAAAACGATTCCATGTTTGCCACATCTGTCGATTCGATCCATTCGATCCACTGTGCAACCCGGTGATTCCAGTCTTTTAACAGCTGCAAAATCGGCTCTTTATTGGTGAGAACAATATCCCGCCACATCACCGGACTCCCCGATGCGATACGGGTAACATCGCGAAAGCCGCCTGCCGCCAGCTGACTGTAGAGCCGATTTTCAAGATCCAAATCGGCCACCTGATCGACCAAAAGTCCTGCCACCAGGTGTGGAACGTGACTGACTGCCGCCGTAATCCGGTCATGTTCAAGCGGATCCATGAAAAGGACATGGGCTCGAATCTGTTCAAACGTTTTACGGAGCGTTTCCACGGCAATCGGGTCCTGGCCAGGAGACGGCGTCAAAACATAGACCGCATTTTCAAACAGTCTGGGGCTTGCCGCGAGAACTCCCGTCCGTTCGGAACCGGCCATCGGATGCCCACCGATAAAAGAAATCCCTTCCGGCATGCGATTGTGGGCAAATTCACAAATCTCCTTTTTCGTACTGGCTGCGTCGGTCACAATGCATCCTTTTTTGAGAGGCAGCTCGGCCAGTTTTTCCAACAAACTGATTGCCTGCTGCACCGGTACTGCCAATATAATAAGATCGGCATCCGTTACCAACTCTTCCAAACTGTCTGCCGCATGATCGATAACGCCAAGAGAAAGCGCCTGCTGCAGACCCTGCCGGTCCACATCCACCGCATGAATCTGGTTTGATACCCCGTGTAAGCGAAGTGAAAGCGCCAGTGAGCCGCCGATTAATCCGCAGCCCACAATCGCAATTTTGTTAAAATGAATCATCCCCGAAGCGGCTCCTTTAACGATGCAACAAAATCTATTACAGCCTGATATGCTTTATCAATCTCCGCTTGCTCACATTTCGCGATTGCATCTGCCAGCGGTTGGATGCGCCGAATAATGGCGGAACCCACAATTACGCCGTCCGCGAATTCACGAATCACAGCCGCCTGTTCCGGCGTACTGACACCGAACCCGACTGCCACTGGCACCGTCGCAGCTGAACGCACGTCCGTTACAAAAGCGGACAAGCCTTCTGACAACTCGTTGCGCACGCCGGTTACGCCCAGTGACGACACACAGTAAACAAATCCGCTCGCTTCTTTCACAATTTGGGCAATCCGTTGTTGACTGGTAGGAGCTACCAACGGCACCAGGTCAATACCGTATCTGGCTGCCGCCTGTTTTGCCTCCAGACTTTCTTCATGCGGCAAATCAGGAATGATAACACCGTCTGCTCCGTTTTGTTTTGCGGTTTCAAAAAAACGTTCGATTCCCCATTGCATGACAGGATTTACATAGGTAAACAGGATCAAGGGAAGTTTTACACCCGCTTGCCGCAAACGGGCTACAAGCGAGAACGCGTCCTCCATTGTGGTGCCGTTTGCAAGCGATCGCAGTGCCGCCTCCTGAATAACGGGTCCGTCCGCCAACGGATCGGAATAAGGAATGCCCAACTCGATAATATCGGCGCCCGCTTGTTCCATATCGCGGACCAGGCGTTCTGTCCATTCCAAACTAGGGTCGCCCACCGTAATGAACGGAATGAACGCCTTTTCCCCCTTTGCTTTCAATTCAGCGAAAACCGTTTCGATGCGGCTCATTTCTCCACCCCCAAATAGCCCATCACGCTCTGCATATCTTTGTCGCCGCGCCCAGACAAGCAGATCACGATACCGTAGTCTTTCGGCAATGCAGGAGCGATTTTCAGCACATGAGCCACCGCATGTGCCGACTCCAGCGCCGGAATAATTCCCTCAACGTAGGCCAATTCCTGCAGCGCTTGCAATGCTTCCTGATCTGTGACCGACACGTATTGAGCCCTGTTGGAGTCAGCCAAATGCGCATGCTCCGGCCCGACCCCCGGATAATCAAGCCCAGCCGAGATGGAGTGAGCAGGCAACACCTGCCCATATTGATCCTGCAGAAGCATCGTCAACGCCCCGTGAATGACGCCCGGTCTGCCTTTCGTGATAGAAGCGGCATGCCGCTCCGTATCCACCCCTTCACCGGCCGCCTCGACGCCTGTCAGCTTCACAGATGCGTCCTCAATAAACGGATAAAAAATCCCCATCGCATTCGAACCGCCCCCTACACAGGCAACGATTTCATCCGGCAAACGGCCCTCTTTCTCTAAATATTGCTGGCGTGTTTCGTCGCCAATAATACGCTGGAAATCCCGCACCATCATCGGATAGGGGTGCGGTCCAACGACCGAACCGATAATGTAGAATGTGTCTTCGACATGTTCCACCCAGTGGCGAATCGCTTCATTTGTTGCATCCTTCAGCGTACGGGTGCCGGATACGGCGGGCACCACGCTCGCGCCCAACAGCTTCATGCGAAACACGTTCAGTTCTTGCCGTTTAATGTCTTCTTCACCCATAAAAACAGTACATTCCAGGCCCAGCAAAGCTGCGATCGTTGCTGATGCCACACCATGCTGGCCCGCTCCTGTTTCGGCAATCACTTTTTTCTTGCCTGTATATTTGGCAAGCAGCCCTTGCCCTAACGTATTGTTGATTTTATGGGCACCCGTATGGTTCAAATCTTCCCGTTTCAAGTAAATTTTTGCGCCACCCAATTTTTCCGTCAGGTGTTTGGCGAAGTAAAGCGGAGTCGAACGGCCCGCATACTCGGTCAGCAATTCCTGCAATTCCCGCTGAAAATTCGGATCCTGCCGGTATTTGTAATAATCCTGTTCCAACTGGTCAAGCGCGTTCATCAACGTTTCCGGCACAAACTTGCCGCCGAATTTGCCGAATCGTCCCTTATTATCCGGATACATCAGCTTTGCTCCCTCACCTTCTGTATAAACAAGTTCATTTTCTCAATATCTTTCACACCGTCTGTTTCCACACCGGATGAAACGTCCACGCCGTAAGGACGGTAGTTTTTCACAAGCTCTCCCACATTCTGGGCAGACAGGCCGCCCGCCACCAAAATCGGGATATTTGGCAGCAGTTCCCGAAAACGATCAATCGCCTGCCAATCGAAAGTCTGGCCGGTGCCTCCTTTTGCGCCTGGCTGGTAGGTGTCAAGCAGAACCGCATCCACCGCCGTTTGAAAATCGGCGATCTGCCCGTCCGTCCCATCCGATTTGACGGACCAGGATTTCCAGACCGGTTTGCCTGATGCAGCCCGCAGTTCCCGGCAAAAATCGGGTGATTCGTCACCGTGCAGTTGAAAACCGTCTAATCCGGCCTGCTCGCCGATCGTCAGCAATTCGCGAAGCGTTGCGTTGACAAACACGCCAATCCGCTTGGGTGTTTGAACGCCTGCGCACAAATCGGCAACCTGCTCCGCAGTGACCCGTCTTTTACTCTCGGCAAACACGAATCCGATATAGTCAATACCGGCTTGCGCAGCGCACTCTACTGCCTCTTTTGTCATCAGTCCGCAGATTTTGATTTGGGTCATACTTCCGTCTTCCTGCCCAATAATTGATCAATTGCGGACGGAATCGAATCGGCCCGCATCAGCGATTCGCCGATCAGCACAGCGGACGCGCCTGCCTGTCTGACGAATTGAATGTCATGATATGTGAAAATGCCGCTTTCCGATACGAGAAAGGACCCTTCCGGCAGCTGTTTCGCCACTTCAACCGTAGTGTTCAGGTCCACGTCAAATGTTCGTAAATCCCGATTGTTCACACCGATCAAGCGAGCTTCTGCCGCCAATGCGCTGGCCAGTTCCTGCCGGTCATGCACTTCAACAAGCGCATCCAATCCCAGATCGGCCGCCAGGGATTGAAAACGGCGAATTTCATCAACCGACAAGATCGCCGTGATCAAAAGAATCGCATCTGCTCCCAGCATTCGGGCCTCATAAATTTGCAGCTCGTCGATTATAAAATCTTTCCGCAGCAGAGGAAGTCCTACTTCTTTGCGGATTTCTCCCAAATAAGAGCCACTCCCCTGAAAAAACTGCTCATCCGTCAGTACGGAAATGGCGCTGGCACCCGCCGCTTCATATTGCTTGGCGATCGCCACCGGGTCAAAATCAGGGCGAATCACCCCTTTTGAAGGAGACGCTTTTTTCACTTCGGCAATCAGAGCAACTTCGGTTTGCGCCGATCGAAGCGCATTGATAAATCCCCTGGTCGGCGGCAACCCGGCAATCTGGTTTAACGCTTCCGAAACGTTCAGCGACTCGCGCAAGCGAGCCACTTCCTGCCGCTTCACATCAACAATTCGATCGAGAATCAAATTACTTCAACTCCTTCACAAACCCGTTGGACACTTCCACCAATTGATCCAGCTTTTGTTGGGCTTTGCCCGAATCGATGATCGCTTCTGCCAGATCGACTCCTTCCTGGATAGAGGCTGCTTTACCGGCTACATAAAGCCCGGCAGCCGCATTCAACACCACGATGTCACGGGGACCGCCCGTTTCACCTGCAAAAACACGTCGGATCAAGTTGGCATTGACAGTCGGGTCGCCGCCTTCGATCTCACTTGGTTCATAAGTGGAAAGCCCGAACTGCTGCGGTTCAATTTCGTACAGTTCGATACGTCCATGTTTTAGTTCTGCCACCTGTGTCGGGCCGGTTACCGTAATTTCGTCCAACCCGTCCGAACCGTACACCACCATCACATGTTCCGCACCCATATTGGCCAGCACACGGGCCATTTTTTCCAGCAACAGCGGAGAAAATGTACCGATTACCTGCCGTTTGGCACCTGCCGGATTGGTCATCGGCCCTAAAATGTTGAACACCGTTTTAAATCCCAGTTCCCGGCGAGGACCTACCGCATGCCGCATCGACTGGTGGAACAGGGGAGCGAACATAAAACAGATGCCTGCCGTCTCAAGGCATTTTCGGGCCTCTTCCGCATTTAATTCAATATTCACTCCCAGCGCCTGCAGTACATCGGCACTGCCCGCTTTGCCCGATGCGGCGCGATTTCCATGTTTCGCAATCGGAACACCGGCTGCGGCCAGGACAAAAGCGGACGCGGTGGAAACATTAAACTTATTTACCCCGCTGCCCCCTGTGCCGCATGTGTCAAGCAGTCCTTCAATTCCGGACACAACAGGTATCGCATGTCGGCGCATGCTGCGGACAAATCCGGTAATTTCGTCAACCGTTTCTCCTTTCACCCGCAATGCCGTCAAAAAACCGGCAATTTGCGAAGGAGTCGCCTCTCCGCTCATAATCTGATCCATTACTTGTTCCGCTTGGGTGTCTGTTAAGTCCTCGCCGTTAACCAGTTTTTCAAGTTCTGTTTTCATGTGTGCAAGTCTCCTCTCATCTGGGCTCCGCTAGTTAAAAAAGGCTTCTACCGAAGCATATTCAAGAAAAAAGTGGCGTCTAATAGAGGAAGCCTTTTTCGACAGCCGAAAGGATAAAAATGGTGATGGAATATCACATTTTTATACTTTCTAAGCTGTTAAAGAAAACTTGGCTTCGCCAAGCCTAAGCGCAGGCGAACCTTGTTGTCTTGCGCATGGATGCGCCGATGCCGATAGGATACAATTTATAAAATTCCTGTCGACCAAAAAACGGGGTTTAACATGCAAGAAAGGCCAGAGCAAAGCCCTGACCTTCACATACGCAATCAATCGGAAAGAAAACATCCTTTCCGGAACTCTACTCTTATGCTCGGTCTCTGCTCTACTCTTCTGTTCTCAACTGTGCTCATCTGTACTGGGTATTTCTTCCTATCATGCTCTGCGCTATTCTTGAAAAACGTTAAATCTAGTGTAACGTGCTGCCGTAACATTCGTCAAGATTTAGTTTTTTCCGCCAGATCGGGCCGTAACGCAGTGGCCCTTCCCAGGAAGATATGGTTGATCTCTTTTTGCGGCAGGTCCGTATTGACGTGCAGCATTACCCGAATACACATCGGCATACTGCCCGGAACCGGTATTTCCTGCGCGCACATGACCGGAACCAAATTCCACCCGGGAATCGTGCGTATCGCTGCAGCAGGGAACGCCGCATCCAAATCATGTGTTACCGTAACAAGCACAGAAGCAACTTCTTCCGGCTGAAAGTCGTTTGCGGCAATAATTTCTTTCATTAAATCGCCCGTAGCTTTGAGAATGACATCTGCCGAGTTCTCTTCTACCGTGTTGGCGCCGCGAATTCCCCGTATCATGAGCTCCTCCCCAGTCGACGAAGCAGGTTCAAGACAACTGTTTCGTCTATATCATTTATAATTTCCACGCGTCCAATCTCCGACATCAGCACAAAGGTGAGTTTGCCACCGGTCGCCTTTTTATCCTGTTTCATCGATTGCAATAATGCAGCCGGATCCAGGTTGGCTGGCATCTCAGTCGGCAGACCCGCCCGTTGCAGCAGGTTGCGAATGCGTTCTGCAGATGCACGGTCCGTTTTGCCCAGTTCACAGGACAGTTCGGCCGCGAATACCATGCCGATGGAGATTGCTTCCCCGTGCGTATACGTGCCGTAGCGGGCCAGTGATTCGATGGCATGGCCCAGCGTGTGTCCGAAATTGAGAATGGCCCGCAGGTTGTCTTCCTTCTCGTCTTTCGAAACGACTGCCGCTTTCACCGCACAGGAACGTGCCAACATGTTTGCCAGAATACGGGAATCCAGCTCGATAATCGGATCGATTGATGTTTCAATCCATTCGAAAAAGGACCGGTCCCAAATGATGCCATGCTTGATCACTTCCGCCACGCCGGAACGAATTTCCCTCAACGGAAGCGTACGCAGAGCGGATATGTCGTAAACAACCTGTTTAGGTTGATGGAAGGCGCCAATCACATTTTTTCCTTTCGGGTGATTGACCGCCACTTTGCCGCCAACCGAACTGTCATGTGCCAAAACGGTCGTCGGAAGCTGAACGAATGCAATTCCCCGCATATAAGTGGCTGCCACAAATCCGGCCAAATCTCCCACCACTCCGCCACCAAGGGCAAAAATCGCAGATTTGCGGTCAAGTCCCGCATCAAACGCCTGATCAAACACTTGTTCCGCGACCGCAAGCGTTTTCGACTCTTCTCCCGCCGGAATCACCGCTTCCGCGACCCGGTATCCGGAATTCCGCAAAGAGTCGGTCACTTTTTTCAAGTGACCGGCAGCAGCCACATGGCTGTCCGAAACGACAAGACAAGCGGATTTTGACGAGATCCCCGCTTGTTGGGCCAATTTGCCCGTTTCGTGCAGCAACCCTTCGCCAATCAAAATCTGATAACTGCGTTCCCCCAAATCGACCGTTACGGTCTGCTGTTCACCGCTCATCTGTCTTTCACCATCGAAACAAAGTTATTGTAATTGGCGCGTGTTTCCTGCAGGGAATCGCCACCAAACTTCTCCATAAAGGCGGCGGCAATCACCCATGCGACTATCGCTTCTCCTACCACAGCGGCAGCCGGCGCCGCGCATACGTCAGAACGTTCGATGCTTGCTTCAAACGGCTCTTTTGTCCGCATATCCACACTGCGAAGCGGTTTGTATAAAGTAGGAATCGGTTTCATGGCAGCCCGCACCACGATCGGCTGGCCGTTTGAGACACCGCCCTCGATTCCTCCGGCTCCGTTCGTTCCGCGCCAATACCCTTTTTCTGGCGAATAAAAAATTTCATCATGCACATCGGAACCAAAGTTCCGAGCCGCATCAAACCCCATCCCGATTTCAACACCTTTAATGGCTTGGATGCCCATCAAGGCGCCCGCCAATCGACTGTCCAGCTTGCGGTCCGGCATCGCATAGGAACCAAGGCCAAACGGAACCCCGGTGACCACCACTTCAAAAATACCGCCCAGTGAGTTGCCTTCTTTTCGCACATTCTTAATCAATTTAATGATTTCTTGTTCTTTTTCCGGATTGGCGACACGCACCTGCGACTGCTCCGCGCGGGCGGCAATTTCTTCAATCGTACCTTCGACGGGTCCCACCTGAATCGGTCCCAGCTCAACAATATGACTGTACACATGAATCTGAAACTGTTCCAACAGTTGACGAGCCACCGCTCCCACTGCCACAAGGGTTGCCGTGTTGCGGGCGCTCGCCCGTTCCAGCACGTTCCGAATATCCGTTTGATTATATTTTAATGCGCCCGCCAAATCAGCGTGACCGGGACGCGGTTTTGTTACGATTTCCAGATCGTCCGGCGGATTTCCTTCAATCGCCATGCGTTGTTCCCAGTTTTTCCAATCGCGGTTTTCCACCACAAGCGTGACAGGCATGCCGCTCGTTTCCCCGAACCGAATCCCGCTGCCGATTTTCACTTGGTCTGTTTCGATTCGCATGCGCCCGCCGCGCCCGAAGCCCTGCTGCCTTCTCCACAACTGATGGTTGATTTTCTCAATGGAAAGAGGCAAATTGGCCGGCAGTCCTTCAATGATCGCCGTCAATTGAGGACCGTGTGATTCACCTGCAGTCAAATACCGTAACATTCCGTTTCCTCCCCATATATCCCCGCAAAACAACAATTGCGCATGCAACCGAAGAATACATTCGTTTATTTATGTTAAATATTATAAAGTATTTATCTTTACTATTATAAAGCAGTTGTCTATAGAAAACAATTGGAGGCGCCGCGCAGACTTTCCATGACCAGCTTTGATGTTTGTTCCAGATCACGCAGATCGACCACCTGTGAAGGTGTCTGACGATATCGCATAGGAACGGATACCGCTCCCGTGGGTATGCCGTCTCGCGTTAGCAGGATTTGCCCTGCATCGCTTATCGTCTCCGAAGATACTTCCAATTGGTAAGGAATCCCCATGCGTTCCGCCGTTTTTATCAAATGTTGCTTCAAGTGGGGAGGAATCACGACTCCGCGGTCCATCACCTTGATGGCAGGCCCTTTTCCAAGCGCAAGGGAACCCCTATCCGCTTGAGGCGTGTCGGTCGCTTTGGCAGTTCCGACCACAAACGCCAAATCAGCCTCAATAGAAAAAGCGGCCGCTCGAATCCCGCGCGATCCCACTTCTTCCTGCGCGGCAAAAACAACATAGAGATCGTATTCATAGGAACCCAGTTTTTTCAGCACATCAACCAAAATCGCACAACCCGCCCGGTTGTCAAGCGATTTACCGGCTATCCGGTGCTTTCCCAATTCAAATGCGCCTTTGTCGATTACAGCAGCGGTACCGATTTTTACGTTTGCCTCTGTTTCTTGTCGTGATTCGCATCCCACATCCACAAACAGATCGGCAAAAGTCACGTCTTTCAACGGCTTGTCAGCAGAAACGCCAACAACTCCCCAGGTTCGGGTCGTAAACCTCACCCGCTCACCAATCAGGGAGGCGGCTGTCAGATTGCCGATCGGAACGATTCGAATAAACCCGTTGTCTTCAATATGGATCGCCATCACACCTGACTCGTCCATGTTTGCTTCCAGCAGAACGGTTCTCCTGTCTGTTGCCGTTCCTTTCTTGAACCCGATCAGGTTGCCCAGCACATCGGTTGTGAGTTGATCGACATGCGGTTTCAACAGTTCTTCCAGAATTTCGCGAATATGTCGTTCCGAACCGGACGGTCCGGATGCGCTGGCCAGTTTGCTCAATAACTCTTTCATGAAAATCGGATGCCTCCTCTTTCGACATTTCGCAAAAACGATTCAACGAGCCGGATGGTGTTCTCATAATCGTCAAGACTGATTATCTGGGAAGGGGCATGAATGTAGCGGGTGGGCACCGAAACAGCGCCCGTTGCGATGCCTCCTCTTGCCGTGTGAATGCGTCCCGCATCGTTTCCGCCGCCGCTCGCTTTTCGTATTTGATAAGGAATCCGGTCCGAATCGGCTGCCCGCCTCAACTCATCCAATACGTTTCGATTGCCGATCATGTGGGCGTCGATTACGGTCAGTGCAGGTCCCCGTCCCAGTTTTGTACCCATACCGTGCTCCGGTGCGTCGATCACATCAAAACAAACTGTGCCTTCAATCACCAGTGCAATATCGGGATTGATCCGGTAAGCAATCGCCCCCGCTCCACGCAGTCCGATTTCTTCTTGCACAGTGAACGCAAACACAAGCGGGATTTGAAAGGATTTGCGCAGGATTTCAATCAGAACGCCGCAGCCCACACGGTCATCAAACGATTTCGCTTTGGCACAGCGCTGGCCGATTTCCTGGTATTCGGTGGCAAAAACGGCAAAATCGCCGAGTTTCACATATTTTTCAGCATCTTCCTTACTGCTGGCGCCAATATCGATATACATGTTATCGATTGCAACCGGCTTGCCGCGTTCCGCCACACTTTGCAGATGAACTGCTTTCGATCCAATCACTCCGGGGATTTTATTCTTGCCGAGATGGACTGGTTTGGATACTAAAACGCGCGGGTCCACCCCGCCGATCGGCCGAAATTTTAACAACCCGCTGTCTTCGATTTGAACGATCATCAAACTGACCTCGTCCATATGGGCGCAAAGCATGACGCGGGGACCCGGCAGCGTACCGTTTTTTTCAACGATTAAACTGCCCAGGCTGTCTGTATATACACGATCCGCATAATTATGAACCTGTTCATAGATCACTTGCCTGATTTCGTCCTCATAGCCGGACGGACCCGCCGCTTCCGTCAGTTTTTTAAGTAGCAAGACAATCCCTCCACGAACGATTGATCGACCGCTTCAATAAAATAGGCCAGGAGCTTGCCAGTGCGCTCTACATCCCGATAGCAGATCGTTTCCACCGACGTATGCATATAGCGAAGCGGCACAGACAGGAGACCTGTGGGTATCCCGTCACGGGTGATTTGAATGGCGTTCGCATCGGTGCCTGTCGGCCCTTGGTTAAAACGAATTTGGTGCTTGATGTTGTGCCGTTTCGCCAATTCACTGAATTTCTCAAAAATCTCCCGGTGAATATTCGGTCCTCCCGCGATCACACAGCCCGCATCCGGTTTAAAAGCGAGATCGTTCGCGGTACCAGGCGTTAAACCGTGCGTTACATCCAACGCAATTCCGATATCCGGATCGATCCCAAAGGCAGCCGTTACAGCTCCCCGCAGCCCCACCTCTTCCTGAACGGTGGCCACCGCATAGACATCCGCCTGGATGCGCAGCCGTTTCATCTCCTGCAGACATTCCAGCATCGCCGCTACGCTCGCCCTGTTGTCAAGCGCTTTACCTGCCAGAAATCCGTTTTGCAGCTGCATCGCTTTGCGATGGATGGTGATGATGTCCCCCACTTGAACCCGCTCTTGAACTGACGCTTCCGGCATAGCCAGGTCGATATACAGTTCCTTGAGAGGAATCGTTTTTTCCCGTTCTTCCGGCTTTGTTAAATGGGGCGGCTTGGATCCGACAATCCCGTGACAGTCGGTTCGGCCGTGGACAACCACTTCCTGCCCAATCAGTGTCCGCGGGTCGAATCCGCCAAGCTGTGTAAAGCGGACAAATCCTCCCTGTTCGATCTTCGTCACGATCAAACCGATTTCATCCATATGGGCAGCGATGAGGATACGGGGCCGGGGAGAGTCCCCTTCTCCTTCCACACAAGCAATCAGGTTGCCCACTTTATCCCGTTTGATCTTGTCCGTAAAGAGTCGCAGTTGGGATTCCACCAGCTTGGAAATGGCCGACTCATAGCCGGAAACGCCAGGTGTTTCCATCATTTGCAGCAAAATTTGTTTGCCGTCCCACTTCTCATTCACTTGTCCGGTCCCCTTTACGTCGAATTCGCTGCAGCAGACGCATGGTAACATGCAGATTGCGGCTGTACATAAATTCACCCAGCCAGATACCGCTCACAGTCGGAAGCAAACTTTTGGCAAGCACGGACCAACCGGCCAGATGAGGAAACAGGAATAGAACACTTATGTATAACGTAACTGTACAGCCCGCCGTTAAGAATAAAAAATTGGCCATTCGGTCTGACGTTCGGCTGTGAAACAGGCACGCCCGCACCATTTGCCGCATGCCGAAATTGTAAAGCAGATATAAACTTCCCGTCACAATCAAAAAATCTAACATGATACACGCTCCTTGAATGAAAAAAGTGTCGCCACAAAGCAACACTACATGAACCGAACCGTCCCGATACTCGCTTCTATTGTAACTTAGCAAAAATTGGCACGTCAATGGACACTCTAGTGCCCATTGTCATCCACCTTTGCTGTTCAGATTAGGCTGTCCGTTTCGCAATAAATGGAGCAACATTTTCATATCTGCCGGCAATTCAGCCTGCCATTCCAGATGCGTTCCGATGCGAGGATGAGTGCAGCAAAGTTTGACTGCGTGCAGCGCCTGCCTGTTTATGCCGTCCGGCTCCCCTATCCCATATAGCGGATCGCCATAGAGCGGATGTCCGATATGCGACATATGCACCCGAATCTGATGGGTACGGCCTGTTTCCAAGCGCAGTCTGACAACTGTCCCCTCTGCCAAGCGTTCAAAAACAGAAACATGCGTCACGGCTGTTTGACCGTCGGACGCCACTGTCCTTGCCGTTGGATGTCCTTCCAACCGCCGAATCGGTGCACGTATTGTCAGTTCTTCTTCTCTCAGGTTGCCGTGAACAATCGCAAAGTATTCCCGGCGCACCTTTTTTGCCAGGAGTTGCTGTGACAGTTTGTGATGCGCATACTGATTTTTCGTAATCAAAAGCAGTCCGGTAGTGTCTTTGTCAAGCCGATGCAGCGGCCGAAAACGCGCCGTTTCCCCTTTTCTTTGCCAATAATCGACTACGCCATTGGCCAGGGTCCCCTCGTAATGCCCTTTTGTTGGATGGACCACCTGTCCGGCCGGTTTGTTTAAGACGAGCAAATCCGCATCTTCATACACAATGTCAAGCGGCATTGTTTCCGGCCTTATAAACTCAGATCGCTCCGGTTCGTGAAACAGCTCCAGCAGGTCACCCGACCGCAGCCGCGAGGTGAGAAAGACCGGCAGCCCGTTCACCCTCACCCCTTGCTCCTGTACAATTTTTCGCAAAAAGCGGCGCGAAATTTGTAATCGGTTGCGGATAAACTCTTTCACCATTTTGCCGTCATAATCGTCCGGAATGACAGATGAAACGACCGTATGCCGGTTCTTGTTATCGCTTCCTGTTACCATACTTTTTTCGAATCTGTATTTTTCCTGATTACGTTTGGCGCATCGTAATGCTGAATATCAAACTTGCTGCGCGTTTGATCTTTGCGGGCATCCTCCAGCAAACGCCCGCAGCGGACACACCGGTCGTTCTCCAAGTCGTTTTCCTCATAACAATCATTGCAACGGATTTTCAATCCATTCACACTTCCTCTTTCCGATTGTTTGGCGCGTAAATATCAGCCCGTATTGCGAAGACCAGATGCAATTCCGTTAATGGTCAACAAAATATCCTGCAGTATCTTAGCAAACTGGTCGTCATTCTCTGCTTGCCGAAGTTCGTGCAGCAGCATCACCTGCAAATAGGAGAGCGGGTCTACATACGGATTTCGCAACCGGATGGACTCACGAATCACCGGGCTGTTCGCCAATATTTCCGGCTCATCCGTGATCATCAAAACGATCGTTCGGGTCCGCTCATATTCATCCAACACTTTCGAGAACGTGCGGTCCGCTAAGGCCTGATTTTTAACCAAGCGGGCATATTCGGACGCAATCAGCATATCCGTTTTCGCCAACGCC
Source organism: Effusibacillus dendaii (assembly GCF_015097055.1). Taxonomy (NCBI): domain Bacteria; kingdom Bacillati; phylum Bacillota; class Bacilli; order Caryophanales; family Alicyclobacillaceae; genus Effusibacillus; species Effusibacillus dendaii. Next base: position 361,820 of record NZ_AP023366.1, on the reverse strand, counting down.
ATTTGTATATTGTCGATAATCGCTTTAAAAAACGGCCAATGCTTATACATTCGTTTAAAATCTTCCGAGGCGTCCGGCTGTTCCATCAAATAGCTTTCCACCGCCGTCCCAAAACCAAACCAGGCAGGCAGCAGATGGCGGTTTTGAGTCCAGGAGAACACCCACGGAATGGCCCGCAGATCTTGAATCCGCGCTGAATTTTTTCGTTTGGCAGGACGCGAGCCGATGTTCATTTCACTTAATTCGTTAATCGGTGTCGCCTCATAGAAGTAGGTTAAAAACTCATCGTTCCGGTAGACAAACGACTGATACGCATCGAATGAATCCTGCGACAGCTTTTCCAAAATCACCGACCAGCGGCGCTCCGTTTCTTTCATACGTTCCGTCTGCACATTCAGCGAGCCGACCAATACGGCGGAAACCGCTTTTTCCAATGACCGTTTGGCAATTTCCGGATGACTGTACCGCTGCGAAATGACTTCCCCTTGCTCGGTGATTTTCACTTTCCCGTGCAAAGCTTCCGGCGGCTGGGCCAGAATGCTTCGTTCCAGCGGACCGCCGCCCCGCCCGAGAGCACCGCCGCGGCCATGGAAAAATTTGAGCCGGATTCCATATCGCTTCGCCACTTCAAAAATCGCTTTCTGGCTTTTGTACAACTCCCAGTTCGCTGTCAGATACCCGCCATCTTTATTGCTGTCCGAATAGCCGAGCATAATCTCCTGCAGGTCGCCCAACTGCGCCAAATGATTCCGGTAAACCGGATTGTCAAACAATCGATCCACGATGGCGGGCGCTCCCCGCAAATCCTCGATCGTTTCAAAGAGCGGCACAATATTGAGACGGCTTGTTAAACTGCCGTCCGGCTGCCAATTGAACAATCCCGCTTCTTTCGCAAGCAGCTGTACCTCCAACAGATCGCTGACTCCCTGAGACATGGAAATCAGATAATTGCGGATGCAATCTTCGCCAAACCATTCATGCGCACGGCGGATCGTATGGAATACAGCAAGCGTTTCTTTCGTGTCCGGGCTAAGTTCCGCAAACCGGCTGACAAGCGGCCTTGGATCCTGCAAAAGTTGAGTGAGCAGTTCAATTTTTTCTGATTCGTTCCGTTGTTTGTACGGTCCGATTTTAGCCAGGGCGAGCAGTTCTTCAATCGCGTTCTCATGAACCTCGCTGTGCTGCCGGATATCGAGGGTTGCCATATGAAAACCAAACAGTTCAATTTGCCGGATCAGGGGGCGGACCTTCACTTCGGCAATCTCTTTTCCCTTGTGCGCCAACAGGGACTGTTCAAGCAGCCGGATATCGGCAAGAAATTCCTTTGGATTGTTATAAAAGCCGATTGCTGCCGATTCGCCTTGCACTTCCCCGTGGAAACGGTTTTTGGTGCCCTGCAGACGCATCAAAATCTGGTTGATTTTCTCCCGATAGGGCTCGTCAGGCGGCCTCAATGCCTGCAGCGAATCGATCAATTCCCGACTGGCGCCAGTAATTTCATACGATTGGCTGAGATCCCTTCCCAACCGGAGGACTCTTTCCTCATACTTGCGTATTGCCAGATCAAAGTGCAGCAATAACGTTTGAAATGTCAATTCAGCCGTCACATTCGGATTTCCGTCCCGGTCGCCCCCCATCCAGGAACCGAAACGCAGGAAACTGGGCACTTCCAAATCAAGTTCCGGATAAACGGAAGCGATTTGCTCTTCCATTTCAAGATGAATGAACGGCAGCACATCAAACAGTATTTGATCCAGGAAATAAAGTCCGTTACGAACCTCGTCCAACACGGTAATTCGCTCTTTGCGAACAGGCCGGGTTTGCCATAAACCTGTGATCTCGGCACGCAGCCTTTTTTCAATCTGCTTTACTTCCCGTTCGCTTAGCAACGGATCGTCCAGTTTTTCCAAAATCAGCGAGATCTCATGATGTTTGTCAAGCACCGTGCGGCGCATCGCTTCAGTCGGATGTGCGGTTAAAAACAGTTCTACCCCTAATTCATCAATTAACGATCTCATTTCGTCAGGTTGAATGCCCTTGTCCCGCATCGAAAGAATCGCACTGCGTATCGAATCCGGCTGCGGCAACGAACCAGAAGAACGTTCATATTCCCGTTTTCTCCGAATCCGGTGATTCTGTTCCGCAATGTTTACCAATTGAAAATACATGGCAAACGCCTGTATCACATACGTACGGTGAGCGGCAGGAATCGTTTGCACCGTCATCACAAAATCGTCTCTTCCGGCAGGCGATTCATTCGCTCGCAGTTCTTTGGCCGCTGCCCGTACCTTTTCGACAGATTGAAACACATCGTCCCCGCACTGTGCAATAATCACTTCGCCTAACATATTCCCCAATATTCGGATGTCCCGGCGCAACGCAGACTCACTGTTCACGGCTTTCCTCACTCTCCCACAGACACATCTCCATCTCTTATTACATGTAAGCATATCATACTTAGTCAAAATTTTAAGTCTGTATTAATAAAGAGCCGGCCAAATTTTTAGGCCAGGTCTTTCCGACTCCTTCAGTTTTTCTCGTAAAAGAACGTATCGTATGTACGAAAGCCGTATACCTGCGGATTAAAAATCTGTTCCGTTGAACCTACAAACAGAATCCCGCCTGACCGCAAAGCAGCGGCAAATTTGTGAAACAGCATGTCTTTCGCTTCTTCCGTAAAATAAATAATCACATTACGGCACACGATCAGGTCGAAATTCGTATCAAACCGGTCTTCCAATAGATTCTGCTTTTGAAATTTTACACACCGCTTGATTTCACTGGAAATTTCATACATACCGCCATCCTTGGCAGTAAAATATTTCTTCCGCAGATCGTGCGGCACCGCCGTCAAGGACCGTTCGTGGTAGACCCCTGTCTTCGCCCTCACTATTGCATTTTCATCAATATCGGTTGCCAATACTTCAATTTCTGCAGGCGGCAGAAACCGGCTCAAAATCAAAGCAATCGTGTACGGTTCCTCGCCGGTCGAACAGGCGGCCGACCAGATTTTCAGCTTCCGCTTTTGTTTTAGAAATTCGGGGAAAATCCGTTCCGCCAACACCAGCCAACGGTTATCGTTGCGGAAAAATTCCGATACGTTAATCGTCATCCGGTCAAGAAATTCATAATACAACGATTCATTTTGATTGATTGCATCGAAATACGCGTTAAAATCGCGATATCCATGTTTGTCACGCAGGGCGGTTAACCGGCGTTCCATCTGTGGACGTTTGTATTTGGTGAGATCGATGCCTGTTTTTTTAAAAATTTTTCCCATAAATACGTCGAAGTTGTCAATCATGCGGACACCCCATAATTCGCTGGAAGTTTTGTCCCCTTTTACATTCGTTGCTTTAACGGCCAATTCCTGTCGATCGCTTGCGGTTCCAGCAAAAACAAAAAACCGCCTTCCTCTGCAGGACAAGCGGTTGTAATGCCAATTCCATATGTAGCGATCAGATCCATTTATCGATCGTTTTTTCGTATGACACGACTTCGCCGTTAAACCAAAGGTCAATTTCCCGTTTCGCGTTCTCAGGCGAATCGGAGCCATGAATAATATTCATGCCCACCGATACAGCGTAATCGGCACGAATGGTTCCAGGCGCCGCTTCTGCCGGATTGGTTTTGCCCATCATGGCACGGGAAACGCTGATTACATTGTTGCCTTCCCAAACCATCGCAAAAACCGGACCGGATGTGATAAAATCAACCAACTCGCCAAAAAAAGGCTTGTCCTTCAACTCTTCATAGTGCTTTTCTGCCAACTGGCGCGATACCTGCATCAGTTTCGCATTCACCAGCTTGAATCCCTTTTTTTCAAAACGGGATACGATTTCCCCGATCAATCCGCGTTGCACACCATCCGGTTTGACCATTAAAAAAGAACGTTCCATTTTTCAACAACTCCCATCTTTTATTGAATCCCTGATCATTTTACTAATTCATCATAGGATCCGCAAGCGTTGCAAATTTGGTGTTTCTTATGTAAACGAATCTGTATGGGCGATTCCTTTAAAACTCGCGGACTGTCGTAAAACGAGCAATCCCTTCCAGCAAATCGCGCGGTTGTCCGCCCGGCAGACGATGCAGTTCCGCAATACATTTTTCCAGGTAAAGATCGGCGACTTTTTTGGCATATTCGATTCCGCCTGACTGTTTGACCAGTTGAATCGCGGAAGCTAATTGGTCATTGGTCATATTGCGGCGAATCAATGTTCGCAGCTGTTCGTCATAAGGTGTGCATTTCAGCGCATAGAGAACCGGCAGCGTGATGTTTCCTTGCAGGAGATCTGCTCCTACAGGCTTGCCCAGCTTCTGTTCGGTGGAGGTAAAATCCAGGATATCATCAATAATTTGAAATGACATCCCCAAATAATAACCAAACCGCCCTAAACTTTTTACATGGAGCGGATTCGCTTCCGCAACCAATCCCCCCAACAGACAGGATACTTCCATCAAAATGGCTGTTTTGCGTTTGATGCGGCGCAAATAGTTTCGGAAAGTTTGATTCAGCCGATAAAAATCGCGCACCTGTTCAATCTCGCCTTCGCACACTCGAACGATGGCTGAAGACAAAACCTGGTGTATTTCGGGCTTCGGGATCTCAGAAAGCAGCAGCAGAGCCCGGGCGAACATGAAATCGCCCGTATACATCGCCATTCGATTTCCCCATTCGGAACGGACTGTGGGAATCCCACGGCGCGTATTGGCATCATCAATCACATCATCATGCACCAAAGTGGCCATATGGATAAGTTCCAACACGGCAGCCACCCGGGCTAATTTTTCCAAATCGTATGTACCGAAACGTCCGCTTAACAACACGAAAACCGGGCGGATTCGTTTTCCGCCCGCTTTTAGAAGATGTGACGACGCTTTTTCCAAATCTTTTTGACTGGAACGCACTTCCCGGTCTAACCAGGACTCCATGTAATCAAGATCGTTTTTAAGATGTTGGTAAATGTCGTTCAGGTTCATTCATTCCACCCTATCTGCAACTTCAAAAAAATAACACGTGCTTATCGTGCCGGTTTATATCCGATATGCATGGCAGCAATGCCGCCCGTCAACGGTTTTGACTCCACCCGTTCCAGTCCAGCCTGCCGAAATATCTCTTCCAATTGAAGCCGCCCCGGAAATCCTTTTAATGATTCCGGCAGCCAACTGTAAGAGATATTGTCTTTTGCGGCCGCATTCCCGATGCGAGGAAGAATTTTGTCGAAATAAAAGTAATATAACGAACGAAACGGCGGCCATTCCGGTTTGGACAATTCAAGTGACACCACCATGCCCCCCGGTTTTACCACACGGGTCATTTCACGGAGCACATGCAACACATCCGGTACATTTCGCAACGCAAAACCAATTGTCGCATAATCAAACGTATTATCCGGGAAGTTCAGTGCCATTGCGTTTCCATAGAGCAGTTCCAAATTTTGCGAAAGCCCTTTTTGCTCGACTTTCGCTCTTCCTTTTTCCAGCATTGGCTCACAAAAATCAACACCGACAACGCGGCCGTTTGGCCCTACTGCATTCGCCAGCGCGATCGCCCAATCACCCGTTCCGGTGCAGACATCAATAGCGGACTGCCCAGGTCTTACATTCATCCGTTTCATGGTGTACGTCCGCCATACTTTATGCTGCCGGAAGCTGAGTACGCTGTTCATCAAATCATATCGTTCCGCGATGCGAGAGAATACATAATGAACTTTTTCTTCCTTGGAGGAAAACTGATTCATCGCTTCATTCACCTTTCACTGCAATCGTCTGCGAACAATAAAGCTGATCCAGATAATTGCAGACTGCCATAAACTTATCGTAGACAAGTTCCGATTGGGATGACAACAACGAACGAACAGCCGCCAGCCCCGATTTCAAACGGTCATACAACAATCCTGAAATGCCGTTTCTAACCTGCAGCGGCATGCTTTTCGTCTGATTGTATTGAAGACCCAATACCTGCACATATACAAGCATCCGGACGATATCGCTGAGAACTGCCTCATCCTGCATATATTCCGCGCATAATACATATAAAAGTTCCCCGTCTATCCGCTCGTGCAGCGCCAGATAAGTTTCAATATTGGAATGGTTGGGCGGCAGCAGTTGGATTCGCTCCGCCTTCGCCTCGTTTATGCGGGCAATTGCTTGCGCAAATCGACCGATTAGACCGATTTTGCCATTTGCAGCCAGCAGATAAAAATATTTGCTGGAGTAATAATCGCCAGCCAATACTTTAAGCTGTCGAGACTTTTGGTTAGCGGTAGGTTGATCATCTATATTTTCATGTGTTGACAGTCCATGATAAATAAGCAATAAAACGGTAGTGACCAGTTCAATTTCTTCCTCTTCCCGACCGGCCGTTTGCAGAATAGCCGCCGCTGTCTGCAATTGAAAAAATTCCGGTATCGGAGTATCCAGCCACTGTTTGAGGTAACGGTGGCTCATTTGAGTTAGTGCATGCTTGTGCATACGAAGAGATGCAGATTCCCGGTCTTTTCTCTCTGTAAGCAGTTTCTCCATCTCCCTTCGCAAACACGCAGAATTAAATAAAATATTTTCGTTTAAATAGTATAACACAAGATGAAGTGATAAACGATACAAAAGAAAAGCGAGTGAGCCTCGCCCGATTTTTGCTTAATCGTCCTCCGAATATGTATCAATCCGTCCGAACTTGGTCATTACCACAGCTTTACCGCGAACCTTAATAGCAGATGTATGTTCCGTAAACTGGGCAATCATAATTTCGCCCTTGTCCAATTTTTCTGTATGATGGAAGCGGGTATCCGCACCCCGTGTCAATCCAATTACATGTACACCGTTCTCTTTCGCTTTTACAAGAAAGAAATCCTGTCCGCTCTCCATGTAAAAGACCCCCTTTTGCCGTTATGTTCAGCCAGCCTATTATATCATTTGCCGCCAACAACAGGCAAAATGTTTTCTGTGCCAGGCGGGTACATTATTAACAGGAGGTGGGGGTCAAATGCCAAACGGAGTGAAGTGTGGCGTCGAAGAGTGCATTTTTAACGATAAAGACCGAAACTGTACAGCAGATGCCATTGAGGTGTTGTCAAACGGCAATGAAATTGTCGGTACAACAAAAGGAACTCGCTGCGCCACGTTTGAATTTGAACGCCACGACAACCGGTATGGTGCGACTGTAAGATAACAGATCAACCGCGCTTGAATCAGGCGCGGTTGATCTTTCTACATAAGCTTTTTACCGAGGGAATGTACAACACGTGCAGAATCGGATATTCGAGAATCTTCAAAAATTCCTGGCTACGACCTTTAGCACGTCGACTGACACTTCCGTTCCGCTCAAAAGTTTATCAACCGGAATTACCGACAAGGAAATTACACTCGACGCGGATTACAACGTGGGGGACGTAGACAAAATGAATTCGACACTCCTACTAAAGACCAAATTTTGCTGGATCTTTATCGAATTGCAGATTCTGGAACATCTGTCGATATTTTGAACTCAGCTGACATTCATTTGGTTAACGATTCAGTATAAACAAGGTTCCCTGAATCTGTCCGACTCTATTCATTCATGTGAGAACCAGTCCAACTTTACTATTTCCAGCTCCACTCATATTCCCTATTTGACTAGCGATGTTGTGCAATATTTTGGGAGACTTTAAAGGATGGGACGGCACTTCCACTTTTGAATTGGATAACGGACAGATTTGGCATGAAATTTATCCTACGGCACAGGTGATTACAAAATGAAGGTAGAAGGCATTGATCGGGAGATTCGCATAAAAAGGATTCAGTAAAAAACGAAAAGACCCTTGAGAAATAAGGGTCTCTCCTATTGCCGATGGGTCCTATCTGCTCTCTGCTTTCAATTTCTCCAATTCGATTTGCAGACGCTCCTGCAACTCGCGTTCGCCAACCTGAGAAACCAGTCCTGTCTTTCGGGCTCGTCCGGTTCTGATAGACGCCTGCAACTCCATCATCCGCACGCGTTCTTCCATACGTTCGAATCCTTTTACAGCGCTTTTTGTGTCGACCGTATCCATCACGCAGTTCATCTGCCGAATTGACTGTGCGGCTGCCGCCCGTGATACCAGATACACTTTCCGGCTTTCCAGTTCTTGATACTTTGCCCACAGTTCTTCCAACTGTCCACGCAGTCGCAGCGTTTGCTCACGGATGACGTCTACTTGTTGTCGGTACTCAGCAAGTTTGGCTTCCGCCTCCAATTTGTCTGCGAGCGCCAGTTTTGCCATGTCTTCTTCCCCCGTCTCTACCGCCAGCTTCGCCTGCCGCAATCGTTTCTCCACCCGCGCTTCCGTCTCAGTGACCAGACGCGTAAACATTTGCTCCGCCGCTTCCTGGCGCGCAAGCACCGTTTCCGCATGGTCAATTTCTTTCTCCAGGTCGCGTATGTAGTGCTTGATCATCACAACCGGATTTTCCAACTGATCGAACGCCTCATGCAGATTTGCCGACACCAGATCACGCACACGTTTTAAGATTCCCATACTGTTCATTCTCCTTTAGTTTGGTTTTGATTGTTACGCAACTTGCGTTCCCATTCATCCAGCACATCGTAACCCGGGCGAACACTGGCTGCTGCGGCCGCAGCCGAGACAACGTCCGCCCATTCACGTTCGCGTGATACTCTTTTGCCTTTTTTCCAGATCCATACGAGCACTCCGATTAGCAATGCCGGAATCAATATCCCACTCAACGGCAGCAGTCCAATCCCGATCAAAAGCAGTCCGAGCAGTTTATAACCCCCTGCCCCGTTCCGGAATAACCGCCAGCCACACACCATTGCTACGCCCCACACCGCTGCTGCCAGCAGCAGTGCAACAAGCCCTGGACCGTGGTGCAGTACGTGCCCGTGCTGCATCATCAGTTCATTCATTCGGTACGCATGTTCCCGCATCATTCCTACCTCCCTTGTATGGACTGGCTTTATCGTACGGAAGAAAAATGAAAAATACATTAACAGCATCAATCAAATCAGGTATTTTCGGGAGCTTGCAATACCTGCGGATTTTGTTCGATCTTCAGCACACGTGTAGTCCCCTATTATTTCTGCATGAATAGATTATAGTGAGGGACAACTCCCTCATAGCCCAACGGGAGCGCCAAGCACCGTACAAGTACCTCCTTTCTCAGGGAAGTGGGACTGCCCCCACTTCCTTACATAATCCCCTCCTCACATGAGCGACAGGACAGGTCTCGTATGGAGTGCCCATGCCACTTGTAGCACCAGCACCCACTGTGACCAATTACACATCGGGCGAGAGAATTATCGGGCAAAAAGTTTACGCCACGAGCAATTATGATGTTCGCGATCTACCCATTAACTAATCAAGCTCAAAGAGGAGTCGTAAAATTTACGCTCCTCCACTCTCGATTCCCGTTAGCATAAAATGACTATAGATTCCTCTCTAACAATAACCCCACCTCTTCTGCCATGACACGAGGCGGGAAAGGCATTCCTTTCGATTCACCCTGTCCATTACTTTTATTGCAATTTTGAATTTCGAGACATAATTTTGTAAAATCCTGTCTGGATATCCAGATCAAATCATTTGAAAAAATACTCGCCTATATGGTTATCTCTTCGATCGACACCGTGTGTAAATCTTTCTCCGCTCGGGCAAAATATGCTCCGGGACTTCGCTGGCAAAATAGCGGCGCTTCCCAATCACAAACCTGGGAGTGAGATGCACACTCCTGCCCATTGGCCCATAAGATGATGGCAGGTATGCGTCAAAATTCCCTAACACTTAGCCCATTGTGTAACTTATCGCCTCCTTGAGTTATCTACTTACTTTTTGTAAGCAGTCTTTTTTCGTAAGTGGTTCGCCGTCTCTTCACGTACTTGGTTCGGAAGATACTGTATTTCCGGATCAATAAAAAACCCCCCGGCCCAAACCTGGGAAACAGGGAGGTAATGGAAAAGCAACTGTCTCAATATAATATTGCCAATTTGTGAAAAATTACACTATTGGTGCAAGAGATGGGCATAAAAAATCCCCGGGTATACCGGAAACTTATGACCCACCGTATACACATTACGTGAGTATGTAGCGATGATCATGCCAAGAAACATCTACTGGCTTTTTGTTCTGACTGCGGCCGACGGTTTGAAATGCGATACCGTGGATCCAATAAGGCCAAAACGTAATATGCATTCCATGGATTTGGAAAGCTTGGAAACGGTTGTAGTGCACCATACAACAAAGGGACCCTTATGGGTCCCCCTACATTCTGGTCGGGATAGCGGGATTTGAACCCACGACCTCTACCACCCCAAGGTAGCGCGCTACCAAACTGCGCTATATCCCGAGCATTTGCTCAAACAGTATACCCCTTTTCATTTACAAGCAACTGACGGCAACGAATTTGATTATACAAGAGCTCAACCCTTTTCGCAAGCATGGTTCTGTGATCCATCGTAACAAAAAAACCGTTTCCTTCGTACTATTGCCAACTTCCGCCCATTCTCTCCTATTTGTTGTGTTCTAACGCAAACTTAAATCCGAACCCCTGTTTGAGCACCTTCTGAATGAAGCAATCGATCCACCATTCGCCCTAACGTGTCCAATGTCGCTTCCACAGCTTGAAAAATAAGATTGAACCAGCCGGAAGCGGTTGTCGGAAAAACCGCTGTTTCGTTTATTTGAGTGGATTCGGCAGCAACGGTTTGCGTTTGGTTGACCGTAAAATCAGATACGGTGTAGGAGCGCGGATCGCTCATGTTGATTTCCACAATCGGTGAACTTATGACAAATCCGGCTGCATTCTGTGCGTAAACCCGGAACCGGTGAACACCTGTTGCATTTGGATCCTGATAGGTCAGTATGGATGTCGGTTTTACCACAACGATAGCTCCGTACACCCCGTTCAGCGGTTGCGCGCCAGTTCTCGTGACAACCGGTTCTGGCAACACGTCTCCTTCTTTGTAGCTGACCAAGGTATACATGGTCTGCGGGTCGGAGTCACCCGACCATGCCAATTTTACCTGGTACCCGGCCTCCCCCTGCTTAACAACTCCCGCCACTTGAAGCTCTGGCTTCCGAGGCAATTGGTGATTTTTAGGCAAGCCCAAATGATCGGCAAACCAATCATACAGCCCTGGCACCTGAGCAGCCAGCGGCAGGTCGGTGTTTTCCTGCGGAGCCACATTAAACATAGAGGCATCCCAGCGAATACTCGCTACTTGTTGACCATTTGCCAGCATATCAAACCGGGATGGAAACGGATGAACCAATTTTGCAGTCGGAGAGCCGCATAGCTGAACATAATCTTCCGCTGCAATTTCCGCCAACTGCCAACGATGTTCGTTCGATGAATTGATGCGCGGGTCATTCGACAATCCCCGCAATTTCGCATATGTAGTATGCGACCAACGCGCTTCATCCGTGATCGAAAAACCATCCTGCATAATTGAATAATAATGTGTTACATGGTGTCCGTATTCATGAGACAATGTTTTTGCAATCGATTCGATCGTGTTCCTTTCATTGCCGCCAAATATGAAAATTTGCCCCGGCATCATTTTGTTGCGCCCTAAAGTGTCAACAGTGGAATGGAACTGGTATTCGCCTGCGACATTTTTCCCCTTCGGATACCCGTCCACAATCGTTACGGAAGAAAGCAGTTTGATTTCTTCTCCGTGACCGTTTCTCAACAATTCCTGATAAACCTGCTGCAGCTTGGCAACTGAATTCCAATTGGCCGATTCGCTGTGAAATACGATTCCTTCCGGTGAACGATATTCGGCAGCAAAAACGGGACTATATAAAAACAAAAAGACAATCAAACTGAAAAGAGTTCCGGTCAATCCTCTAAAAATCGATTTGACGACCATCGATAACCCCCCCTGGAACGCAACGGGTACTTATTATTATACCATTCCGACGGCAATACGCGGAAGTAATCCGAATGACCCGGGACGGGTTCAAATAAAAAAGTCCATCGGTTCGGCATCCGCTGATTAAACGAAAAGCCGCTCGAAGGACCTTTTGACTTACTTGATTGCATCTTTGAACGCTTTTCCTGCCCGGAAGGTCGGTACCTTGCTGGCAGAAATTTCGATTTCCTCGCCTGTCTGAGGATTTCTTCCTTTTCGGGCGGCCCGTTCTCTGGTTTCAAAATTGCCGAACCCGATCAGTTGTACTTTATCTCCATTCGCCAATGCTTCCATAATCGATTCAAAAACAGCATCGACTGCTCTTGTCGCATCTTTTTTAGTCAGTTCCGATTTTTCGGCCACTGCTGTAACAAGATCTGTCTTATTCATTATCCAACACCCCCTCTCCGGCTTCCCCAGTGATGCGGTATTACTTGTGTTTCCATAATTTATAAAAATATACCTGACTAGTGAAAAATAAAAAAGCTTCTATCGGAGCTTGTTCCTCCGGCAGAAGCTTCCGGAAAAAAGGGATGGCGCACAAGTATGGGGAGCGGAATGAGGTACCAATATGCCCAGTGGAACAATCCTGCAATATAACCGTCGAATACCGGACGCGATGTTGGTTAACCCTAATGAAGACTGCTCCTTGGATGACATCGTGTCAGTTCTTTGCGAGGTTAAGCTGCCAGGATACGCCGTATTTGTCTGTAACCCAACCATATTTTTGACTAAATGGATACGCTGATAACGGCATTAAAACGGTGCCATCTTGAGATAGCTGCTTAAAGTATCGTTCAATCTCGTCTTCGGTATCACAGGCTACATACAGTGATATTGCAGGAGTAAATGTAAATTCATGCGTAACGCTGCTATCTATACACCTAAACAGTTGGCCGTTTAGCGAAAACGCGGCTTGCAGCACGGTTCCCTCTTTGCCGGCTTCATTCGCTCCATAGCGAGTAATGCTAATAATTTCTGATTGATCAAAGACAGATGTGTAAAAATTCATAGCCTCTTCAGCCTGGCCGGAGAACATTAAAAAAGTCGTGATTTTTTGATTTGAGTTTCCCACTCCAACCAACTCCTCTTAGTAATGTCCAACCTACATATTCTAGTATCTCCCATTATCGTAATACGCAACATTCGAAGCGGTTTCTGCACGATTGCTTTTTAACTGTAAAAAGAGGTATAACACAAAGCGTAATGACACTTTGCGATATACCTCAATCATATAATGTGTGACAATTTAAATTAAAAAGGTTACAATATGATCGCGATTAAACCTCCGCTGCCTTCATTGATGATCCGTTCCAGCGTTTCCTTCAGCTTATATTGGGCATTTTCCGGCATCATCGCCAATTTTGCAGAAATTCCTTCACGCACAATCGCAGACAACGATTTTCCAAAAATGTCGCTATCCCAGATTTTCAACGGATCTTCTTCAAAGTCTTGCATCAAATAGCGAACCAGTTCTTCGCTTTGTTTTTCCGTCCCGACAATCGGAGCAAATTCAGATTCCACATCGACCCGAATCATATGAATAGACGGAGCGGTTGCCCGCAGTCGGACTCCGAAACGGGATCCCTGACGGATCAGTTCCGGTTCGTCAAGCGTCATTTCCTCCAAAACGGGCGGTGCAATGCCATAACCGGTTAGTTTTACCATACGAAGCGCTTCCGCTACTTTGTCATATTCCCGTTTGGCAGTCGTAAAGTCTTTCATCAACTGCAACAAATGGTCTTTGCCGCGGATTTCGACGCCTACGATTTCAGTCAAAACCATATCATACAGTTCATCGGGAGCAGACAGATCGATGTCTGCAATACCTTGCCCCATATCCATTCTCGCAAGAGCGGCCCGGGAGATAAAATCATAATCGTTAAAAGCTGCTACCACGCGATCTATATCGCGCAAACGGCGAATATCTTCTACCGTATCACGAACACACTCTTCATAATTTTTACGAAGCCAGTGATCCGAATCAAGCACCATCACCCAGGAAGGCAGGTTCACGTTCACTTCGTGAACCGGGAATTCATACAACGCTTCCCGCAAAACCAGCATAATATCGTCCTGGTTCATGGTGGCAACCGACATGGCAACAACCGGAATGTCGTATTTCTCATTCAATTCGGCACGCAATGCTTCTGTTTCCGGTGCATGCGGGTGGGTGGAGTTAATCACCATTACAAACGGTTTTCCCAATTCCCTTAATTCGTTAACAACCCGTTCTTCCGCATCCACATAGGATTCACGGGGAATTTCTGCAATCGTGCCGTCTGTTGTAATCACCAGTCCGATCGTCGAATGATCGGCAATTACCTTGCGTGTGCCCACTTCAGCCGCTTCCTGGAACGGAATCGGATCTTCGAACCAAGGAGTGCTGACCATGCGGGGACCGCTTTCGTCTTCGTATCCGCGTGCGCCTTCAACCGCATAACCGACACAATCGACAACACGAATATTGATATCAAGCCCTTCCGCCACATGAATTTCAACTGCTTGATTGGGGATAAATTTCGGTTCTGTCGTCATAATAGTCCGTCCTGCCGCGCTTTGCGGCAATTCGTCAGTAGCCCGCAAGCGGTCTGCTTCATCGGCGATGTTCGGGAGCACAATCAGTTCCATAAACTTTTTGATGAATGTAGATTTACCGGTACGAACAGGGCCTACTACGCCGAGATAGATATCCCCACCAGTCCGTTCCGCAATATCTTTAAAAATATCAATCTTTTCCACGCTTTTCCCTCCCTACATAATGTCGGCGTAGAAGTTACCGAAAGACCCCTTGTTCACCCCTCCCCGGCATTCCTGATGCTTTGTACATGTATATGAGGTATCAGGAGTTTTATTCCGAGGCGATTTTGGAGGCATTGTGTTTCTTCTCTATGGATATGCAGAAACCCCCCGTTTAGAACAAGCCTGTAACAAAAAAAGCACTCGGAGTAACACTTCCGAGTGCTATATATATGCGTTTCATCTTTTTTCATTCCAGTCGGCCGTGCCGTATTTTGTACGGACCAGTTCTGCCGCCAACTGTTTTTCCCTCTCCGTCAGCTCACCGGGCAGCAAACGAACGCCCAACCCTGCTTCAAAACCGGACCGAAACGCCATTTCCGCCTCTTCAAAGGAAACGGTTCTGCCCGCCAATTGGCGAATGGAGACCGCCCTTTCCCTAAAAGCGGATTTCAGCCGTTCCCGCAGTTTGACCGAGGAAAAATACAGAACGGAAAACAGGAGATCCACATCCAAATCGAGTAAAATCGCGCCGTGCTGCAACACCACACCTTTTTGCCGTGTTTGGGCGCTGCCTGTTACCTTGCGGCCCTCAACCACCAATTCATACCAGGAAGGTGCATCGAAACAGGCCGCTGAACCGGGAGATTCATGCCGTTTCTGTTCCGCCTCTGTACCTAGTGTAATCATTTCGGCGGACAACCCCAGATTGCGAAACCCTTCCAGCAGCCCCATCGCCAAAACGCGGTACGATTCATTGACAGAAGAAGGCAGATCCGGATGAGATTCGGACACCACGATCGAATAGGTCAACTCTTGGTCGTGCAAAACGGCACGACCCCCGGTGGGTCTCCGGACAAATCCGATATGTTTGGACTGTAGGGCTGTAAAATCAACTTCCGAAATACTTTGGAAATATCCAATTGACAGAGCAGGCGGGTTCCATCCGTAAAATCGGACGGTTGGCGGTACGATCCCCTCGCTGTGCGCCATTAAAACAGCCTCATCTAACGCCATATTTTCTGCCGCTGAAAAACGGCCGGTTGGTAATAAACGCCAAGTTTCCAAGGCAAATCACAATTACCCTTTGATCACGTCAGCGTATTGATCGGCTGTCAGCAACTTATCCAGTTCAGATGGATCTTTCATCTCAACAACCAGCATCCAACCGTCATTATAAGGAGATTCATTCACCTTTTCCGGTGAATCAGCCAACGATTCGTTTACTTCCAGGATCGTTCCGCTGACAGGCGCATAAAGATCCGATACGGTTTTCACCGACTCTACGGTACCAAACGTCGAGTTCGCCTGCACTTCATCTCCCGCATCCGGCAGTTCCACAAACACAATATCTCCGAGCTCCGACTGGGCAAAATCGGTGATGCCTATGTACGCTTTATTGCCTTCCACACGAACCCATTCATGTTCTTTTGAATATTTGAGTTCACTCGGCAGATTTGCCATTTTCGTTTCCTCCCTTTTGTTTCGATTCATTTCGGTAATAACTATGAGTCAGCAAGTATTGTAGCAAAAAAAACCATACGGCGCTATGATTTCCATTTCATTGACAAACGGGCAACTTCCTCAATTTCGTGGGTTTTGCCTCGCCCCATCAATTCTTCTACTGCCTGCCGGATGCGTTTCCCTTCAAACAAGACGCTGTAAATGGCAAATGTGATCGGCATGACGACCTGATGTCTTTCCGCAAGTTGGTAGGCCGCTTTTGTAGCATTGACACCTTCCACCACCATATTCATAGAGGCCAGCGCCTCTTCCAGCTTCTTTCCCTGCGCCAATTGAAAGCCGGTTCGCCAATTGCGGCTGTGTTTCGACGTACAGGTGACGATCAAATCCCCGACTCCTGCCAGACCGGCAAATGTCATTTGCGCCGCCCCCATGCTGACTCCAAGTCTCGAAATTTCCGTCAGTCCCCGTGTAATCAAGGCTGCTCTCGCGTTATCGCCAAATTCCAATCCATCTGAAAACCCGACACCAAGCGCGATAATATTTTTTAAAGCCCCTCCCAATTCGGTACCGATTACATCCGGATTGGTATAAACGCGAAAATAGGCGTTCATCAACAGATCCTGAAACAATTCTGCCGTCGCCTGCTTCTCGCTCGCCACTACGACCGTTGTGGGGGAACGGCGAGATACTTCCTCCGCATGGCTGGGGCCTGACAGCACCGCCATATCGAAAGGATGCAGCTGCGGAATTTCCTGCTCGATCACTTGGCTCAAACGTTCCAGATTCTGGCTGTCAAACCCTTTTGTCGCATGGAGGAGTTTGATTCCCGGTTTGATAAAAGGCGACATTTGTTTGATCGTTTCACGAAACGCTAGAGATGGGGTCACCACCAGCACTTGGTTCGTTCCCTCTAACACAAATTCCAAATCGGTCGACGCAACAATCGAATCGGGCAGTTTAACACCCGGTAAATACCTGGAATTGGTGTGCTCTGATAAAATTTCATCGACCACTTCCTGTCTTCTTGCCCATAACGATACCTTACATCCGTTGTCAGCCAAAACCATTGCCAGTGCGGTGCCCCAACTGCCAGCCCCTATAACTGCTACCGAACGATCCATAACAACCTCCGTCGGTTCATTTTGATTTTCCAATCCGGCTCTCCTTGCCCTCCAAAATGCGGACAATGTTGGAGCGGTGCCGCCAGTATGACAAGACAGCCGTTACGATTGAGCTCCAAAAATAAACGCTCGGGGCGCCAGACAACCAGATGGCAATAGGCAGAATGGTTTGGAACAACAATGAAAAAACGGATACCATGCGTGTAATCAGCAAAATCAAAATGGCGACAATTCCTGCATACAAGGAAGCCGTGGGCACAATGGAAATCATTACGCCAATTGTAGTGGCCACTCCTTTTCCGCCGCGAAAACCGAAATAAACCGGCCAGTTATGACCCACAATGGAAGCCAAACCTGCCAATGCCAGACCCTCTTCCGAATGAGTCAACAGATAACCGATCCAGACAGCGACCACTCCTTTCAGCACATCCCCCAACAGTACAAAGATTGCTGCTTTTTTCCCTAATACACGGAGCGTATTGGTCGCACCCGCATTCCCCGAGCCGTGTTCCCGGATATCGATGTTCATCGTAATACGTCCGATCAGATAGCTGAATGAAATCGATCCGAGAAGGTAACCCAATAAAATCGCTAAAAAGTACAGCAACAAAATCTCCTCCGCACCCGATTTCTCCTGCTCCTCACATACTTTGTCTTACACCCGTGTTATTGCGATTTTTTACGGATAAACAACCGGATGGGCGTGCCCTCAAACCCGAATGCATCTCGAATCCGGTTTTCCAGGAATCGTTCATAAGAAAAATGCATCAGTTCGGGATCATTTACAAAAATAGCAAAGGACGGCGGTTTTACAGCCACCTGTGTGGCATAGTTGATGCGCAGCTTGCGGCCTTTGTCAGTAGGCGGCGGCGTCATCATAACCGCATCTTCAATCACCGAATTGACCGTTGAGGTCGAAATCCGCATGGCATGATTTTCCGCCACTTTTAAAACCAGTTCGATAATTCTGGGTACTCGCTGCTTGGTTTGGGCCGAAACAAACAAAACAGGGGCCCAAGCCATAAAAGGAAACTCTTTGCGTATCTGCTGCTCGAAACGATGCGCGGTTTTATCGTCCTTCTCCACAAGATCCCACTTGTTGACGACAATCAACATCGCTTTTCCTTCTTCCAGAGCATACCCGGCAATCCGTTTATCCTGTTCGATGATTCCTTCTTCCCCGTTAATCACCAACACGGCCACATCGGATCGTTCGATGGCTCGCAGCGCGCGCAATACCGAGTATTTTTCGGTGGTTTCGTAAACTTTTCCACGCTTTCTCATGCCTGCCGTATCAATAATCACAAAATCCTGACCTTCCCGCTGAAACGGCGTGTCAATCGCATCCCGCGTGGTACCGGCCACCTCCGAAACCAATACGCGCTCTTCCCCTAATATAGCATTGACAAGTGATGATTTCCCCACGTTGGGACGGCCAATCAAAGCGAATTTGACTGTCTCGGGACTGTACTCCTCTTCCTCTTCCGGCGGAAAATGTTTTACCACTTCTTCCAGCAGATCCCCGATCCCGATCCCGTGGCCGGCTGAAATGGCAACCGGATCGCCAAGACCCAATTCGTAAAAGTCAAAGCGGTTGTTCAAACGCTCCGGATTGTCCAACTTGTTGACCGCCAACACAACCGGTTTGCGGGATTTAAAAAGAATTTCCGCCACTTCCTGGTCGGTGGAGGTCAATCCCGCTTCCCCATCCACCAAAAAAATAATCACATTCGCTTCCTGCATCGCCAATTCAGCCTGCTCCCGAATCCGCAGCAAAATCTCATCATCACTGCCAACTTCAATACCGCCCGTATCAATAATATGAAAGCTGCGATTCAACCATTCAGAATTGGAGTAGATGCGGTCGCGAGTGATTCCCGGTTTATCTTCCACAATCGCGATACGTTCTCCTGCCAATCGGTTAAAAAGGGTTGACTTTCCAACATTCGGTCGACCTACAATCGCCACAACCGGTTTTGGCATAAAATGAAACCTACCTTTCGTAAAGAAAACTTGGCTTTCGCCCAGTCCTGAGACACAGCGAAAGCCTTTGGTTGCCAGTATGTAAAATCAGAAAGTAAAACTTTCTGATTTGCCGAACAATCGACCGTGGGATCAGACTGCACAGCCAAACATGCCGCCGTTTGTCAGTGTGCTCTCATACCGTCTGCGCGGCGGCAGATTCTCTGTCATGCCCAACGCGCCTTTAATCAGGCCTGTCGCATTGGCTGGCATGATAAGAACCGGCATACCCAGTTCATTCGAGACACGCTCTACCGTATAGTCGTCGAGAAACACATCGGCATCATCTTTCAGCATAATATCCGGAATGATCAGCACATCTGCGCGGCGGGCATTTTTTAACTGGTTGACAATATCAGAGCCGGTGGTAAGTCCGGTCACCGTCACCATAGGTCCGTAAAATTCATTGCGGATTACATGGAGATCAACCGTCAGGTTCGCCACATCTTTCAACAATGCGATTCCGCGCCGGATCGTATTGGCAGGTGATGTGCCGGTGACGACCGCCACATGCCGTTTCTGATCAATCGCGGCAGGGATCTGTCCTTTTAGATCCTCCAATTCATCCAGGAAATTGCGGATCAGTCCGACCCCGTTTTCCGTTTGGGCAAACTCATCATAACGGTCGGCAGGCGGCACCTCCCGCTCCGCCATCACATAAAATTCGTCTGCTGCATGTACGAAAGCAGCCCCTTTTTGCCGCAAAAACGTTTCCTGCCAAGCTTCCACCTGGTCGATCACCCGATTGGCCTCTTCCGGCGTTACGGTGCGCAAGTCGTACAATCCCTTGCGATGCTTGGTGAGCCCCACCGGAACAACGGACAAGGTGCGTACAGCTGGCCAATTCACCGCCAATTCCCGAATTGTGCGATCCAATTCTTCTCCATCGTTGAGGCCGGGACAGAGTACAATCTGGGTATTCATTTCAATTTCGTGTTCCGCCAAATAGGCGATTTGGTTGAGGATTTCGCCCGCTTTCTTGTGTCCCACCATAAAATTCCGCAGTTCCGGATTGGTTGTATGAACCGAAATGTTAAGCGGTGACATCTTTAACCTAGCAATCCGTTCCAAATCGGCCTGTTTTAAGTTTGTCAGAGTTACAAAATTTCCATGCAAGAAAGACAGACGGTAGTCGTCATCCCGCATATTGAGCGTCTGCCTCATATTGCCCGGAATTTGATCGACGAAACAGAACACGCATTTGTTATGGCAAAGTTTGATTCGGTCAACCGTCGGATGCTCCCATTCAACGCCGAGCGTTTCATCATATTCTTTTTCCACGTCAACCAGCCATTCTTCGCCGTTTGACTTAATCACTTCCAGCTCAATGGCCTCATCCGTGACGGCAAATTGATAATCTATAATATCTTTAATCGGCTGCCCGTTAATCGACTTGATTTCATCCCCAGGCTCCAGTTCCAATTCTTCCGCCAAGGAACCGGGTCTTACGGACTGGATTTTTGGCATCCGGAATTCACCTCATTTCATAGGGGTGGCTTAACCACTCAATCAAATATTATCCTATAAAACAGCCCTTTCCGTCAACTAAACATTCAAATCTGACACTTTTATTGAATCAATGCCGGACAATAATAAATAGATTCGGGTTCACCTCATGCGCGATCCCGTCCAAAATTTTTTCCAGCGTAAAGGAAAGCGATTGCAGTTCTTGTTCGTCCACCGCATAAAAAATCGGACTGCCGCCGCCCACTTTATCGCGTGAAGTTGTAATGACAGCCAGAATCAGATTTTCAATGGTCGTTCCCATTAAGATTCACCTCAAACGCTGCATCGCTTTTGATTGGAGCGGCTTGCGAATCGAATTTTCCAATACAGGAGAACGGAGAATTACCCCTTTCGCCGCCTCCAAATCCCTTTCCAGCGGCAGCAGAAAGAAAGCCAATTTTCCAGAATCGAGGTCCAGTTTTGACAGGGGTGCAAACGATGGTGTCCCACTGTCCCGATAGACGCCCAATATGGTGGAAACTTCATGAATGATCGCTTGCCGCTGCCCCAGATGGGCTAATGTGGTTCGCGCGTTGGCGTTTTTCGGAATCAGGACGATGCCAATCCCCTTCTGCAAAATATGCTCTTGTGAATCTTTTAAACCGATGTTCATAATATGAATGTCGTCGACATACAGATTCGGACCGTCAAACCGCAAATCCCCTGCATGCAGGAATGCAATATCCCCCACTACATCACCTGACATGAAACGCGCAAAAAGCGCAAGTGCAATCAGCCCGACCGCCGCTCCCCCATACCAGTGAAAAAAATAGGTGGCCAGTGAAGACAGAAAAGCGGTCGCAATGACCAAATAGTTGCGGCTTTCAAACACCATCGCAATTCCTTCAATATACGTGATCCCTCTTGGCACCAGTTCATTCTGATCGACATTCAGGAGCATCTGCCGTTCCATATTCCGCACGTCGCGAAACTGTTGGGCAGCTAATGTCAGAAACGTAACTGCCGTATAGTTGTGATCAAAAAGGGCCGGTACTGCTACCGCCCCCAAGCTGGCCGCTATAAATCCCAGTGCGATATGGATGACACGCCCGTGCGGATAAGTGGGATATTGCCGATGGTCTGTCCGCAGCATGTAGAGTCGGGTTATCACCCCGATAATGGCACCGACCAGTATCATTTTGGTATAGACACTCATGTCGGATCCCCTTCCGCTGTTTCATGCCGACGCCACAATCGGTAAAACAACAGGTTGACCATATGGACAAGCTGATCCGTTACAAACGAGATGATCATTGTAGAGGCCAGCAGTTCCATAATATCCGAATCCCCGAATAGAAAGGTTCCCGTTTCGGTCTGGAACCGGTTATGTTGAATCACGCCTGCCATAAGAATCCCGAACAATGCGGCATTCATGCAAAACAGAGGTTTTCGTGAAAACAAGTATGCGGACATAACGGCCGCCAGCGGGTACACAACCTGTTCGTCAAACAGGTAAAACGCGGGATCTTGCGGAACCAATACCATAAACACTAAATCTACGGCGGCAACGGTGACTATCGCCAACAAAAATTGAATCTGCTGTTTCCAACTGCGGATAGAGCCAAAAAAAATTCCGATCAGCGCCCCCACAATCACCGCTCCCAGATTGAACACCAGATTCGCTTTTTCTAAATTAAAATCGCCCGCTGTCCCAATCAAAAGCAAAACCGCTGCAAATTGTCCGTTCTTTAATCCACTGCTTTCTACATAACGGTTGCCCCAACCGGTTGCAAACATAACGGCTGCTACCCAGAACGTGATCAATGCAAATACATCCGGCCGCATAAAAAACTCCCTCCTAGGAAAACATGGTTTCCTGATAGGAGAGAGTTCATACCCATTTCGCGCTATTTCGCTAACGACCGCTTCCCATAAGCCAACGACCGGATGTCAATCTGGCGTACCTCACACCAGTCTTTCGTTCTACCTGTTACTACCACAGGCACCTCACGCAAACTGTCAATCGACGGCGTTCCCAAAATGGTCATCAGGGTGCGGATTTGCTCATGCCAGTTCTGAATGGCATCGACCACTCCGGAAACTCCCTCCTTCTCCAGCAGACGGAGAATCGGGCCAGCCACCCCAACCGCT
Organism: Effusibacillus dendaii; assembly: GCF_015097055.1. Classification (NCBI taxonomy): domain Bacteria; kingdom Bacillati; phylum Bacillota; class Bacilli; order Caryophanales; family Alicyclobacillaceae; genus Effusibacillus; species Effusibacillus dendaii. The sequence continues at coordinate 338,984 of NZ_AP023366.1, read as the reverse complement.
CTTGCCCCCAGAATCATACACTTGATCATATCAAGCGAATGGCGGATTCCGCCGGACGCCACAAACTCGAGTTCATGACATAAGGTGGCTTCCAAGAGAGATACGGCTGTCGACTGCCCCCAACCGGAGAGAAAATCAAACTCCTGCCGTTTCCGCCTGCGGTTTTCAATCGAGATAAAATTGGTGCCGCCGCTTCCTCCTACATCAACAATAGATACGCCACGATCGATCAATTGTCTGTAAGTCTCCCGGCACATGCCAAATCCTACTTCCTTCACGATCACAGGGACGTTCAACTCGGCCGTGACTTTTTCCACATTTGCCAATATGCCTGTAAAATCACGGTCACCCTCCGGCATGATCATTTCTTGCGGGACATTGATATGAAGCTGCAGCAAATCGGCTTCAATCATGTCCACCGCCCGTTTTACCTGTTCTGGTGGAGAGGCGGCTGAAAGGTTGGCGATTATAATTCCATTTGGGTTCGTCTGACGGACAATCCGATACGTATCCTCCAAGTCGGGATCCTGTAATCCTGCACTTTGTGATCCGACGGCAAGCCCGACACCTGTTTCTCTTGCCACTTCCGCCAACGCCCGGTTAATCCGCTTCGTGGCATCCGCCCCGCCTGTCATCGCATTAATAAAAATCGGCGAACTGAAAGGCAGCCCGCCGATGCTCGAATCGATTCGACAATCCTGCAGTTTTGTTTCCGGAAAGGAACGGTGAACAATCTGGATATCGTCAAAATCGGATATTTCAACCGGTTCCCCTGTTAAGGCCAACCGGACATGATCCAGTTTACGCTGTTCTCTTGCCACAGTTACCGCCACTCTCCATTGTTCTTGAAGAGGTCGCCAAACATATCGCCCAGTGTGACGCCAGTCCCTGTTGCCTGATTCGTTTGCTGCTTCTCCACATACTTTTCCACTTCTTTTCGTCGATTGTCTCCCTCTGCTTCCCGAATAGAAAGAGAAATCCTTTTTTCCGATTCATTCACATCAAGCACTTTTGCTTTTACTTCCTGCCCGATTTCCAGCACTTCTTGCGGAGTTCCAATATGACGGTTGGCAATCTGAGAAATATGAACCAACCCTTCCACGCCCGGTTGCAGTTCCACAAAAGCGCCAAACGGCACCAATCGTTTAACGGTTCCCGTCACGATATCTCCCGTGTGATACTTTTCGTTGACTCCTGCCCACGGACCGTCTTGCGCCTCTTTAATCGAGAGTGAAATCCGCCCTTGTTCCGGATCCACTTTCAAGACTTTCACTTTGACAACATCTCCTTCTTTCACAACATCCGCTGGAGAATCCACCCGATGCCAGGCCATTTCTGAAATGTGAACCAACCCGTCCACATCACCGCCCAAATTGACAAACGCGCCAAAATTGGTCAACCGCCGGACAGTTCCCTCGCGTATTTCCCCTGCTTGAATCGTGTTCAGAAATTGATGTTTGGTCTGTTCAAACTCCTCATCCAGTACCGCTCGGTGGGAAAGAATCACTTTATTTGCGGAACGGTCCAGTTCCGTAACTTTGACACGCAACGTTTTGCCTTTATAATCACTGAAATCCTCTACAAAATGACGTTCGACAAGAGAAGCCGGAATAAAGCCGCGTACGCCTACATCAACCACCAGGCCGCCCTTAACTACGTCAGCCACTTTCACTTCAAACGATTCTCCGTTTGCAAAACGCTGTTCCAATTGATCCCAAGCCTTTGAAGCATCCACCGCTTTTTTGGACAAAACCAGTTTGCCTTCTTCATCGTTGATGCGAAGGACCTTCAATTCCAATTCATCGCCCACGGAAACGGCATCTGCCACATTTTCCAGACGCAAGGAGGATAGCTCGCCAATCGGGATCACGCCGTCATATTTATAGCCGACATCGACCAACGCCTGACCGTCCTCGAGCTTTGTAATTCGTCCTTTGACGATGTCCCCTTTATTAAGTGTAATTACATTCGCTTCTTTCATTTCTTCAATCATGAATCAACAACCTCCTCATCTTGGTTCCCATTCAGACCGTCGTACCATGGGTAACTACTGGTAGTATGTAAAATGCTTGCTGGTTTGATGCCTAGTTAAACCAATCTGCGAATGTGCTCCATTATCAGATCGCTGATTTCATCCGTTACGGCAGCAGCGGATTTGCCGTTTCTGTAGGAACTGAGTTCAATCGGTGGACCGTACGTAATGGTCGTCTTCCTGAAGAGTTTGTAAGGTCCACGAATTCCTACCGGGATTACGGTCGCTTGGCTGCGCAAAGCGAAAAACGCCGCTCCCTTTTTTCCAGCTTCTACTTGACCTGATTTGGCACGCGTTCCTTCTGGAAAAATGCCTACGACCCCGCCTTTTTCAAGTACCTGTAACGTAGCGCTTAGCGCCTTTCGATCGGCTGCCCCCCGCTTCACCGGAATGGCCCCCAGACGGCGAATGGCAGCCCCCAGCAAAGGAACTTTAAACAATTCCTCCTTGGCAAAGAAGGACACCTTCCGTTTCAAATAAATACCGATAGCGGGCGGATCCAGCAGACTGATATGGTTGGAACAGAGCAGAACAGGCCCTTCATTCGGTACATGCTCGCTTCCCCGAAGCTGCAACGGATAAAAAATCCGATAAAAGATCCGCAATACTGCACGTGCAAATATATAAAACATTCTACTCTTCTCCTTGTAGATTCGTGCCTATGTGTGCCTTGCACAATTCAACAATTTGTTCCGCCACCTGCGAAACGGACAGGGAGGTGGAGTCGATTACATGCGCGTCTTCCGCTTTGCAAAGCGGCGAGAATTCTCTCTGACTGTCCCGTGCATCACGCTTCGCAATGCTGTTTTTCAATTCTTCCAGATTGACCGGCTCTCCCTTGGCTGCCAGTTCCTGCATCCTTCGTTCGGCCCTCTCCTGTAAAGAAGCGGTTAAAAAAATTTTCACCTCTGCGTTCGGAAGCACCTGCGTTCCTATATCCCGACCGTCCATCACAACGCCTTGTGTTTGCGCAATGCGCCGCTGGATTTTTACCAATTGTGCCCGTACACCGGGAATCGTCGCTATTTGTGAGACAGATTCCGTGACTTGTTGGGAACGAATCTGATCCGTCACATCCTGGTTGTTGACTACAACCCGTAATTGTCGGCCGTCGGGGTTCAGGCGAATGTCCAAGTCGGCTGCAAGACGGGTAAGACTTTCTTGATCTGACAAATCAATCCCCGCCTGAATCGCTTTTAAGGCGACCGCACGGTACATTGCCCCTGTGTCTATGTATAGCAAGCCGAGTCGTTCGGCTACAATTTTGGCAACGGTGCTTTTTCCAGCGCCGGCCGGCCCGTCAATTGCCACTTTCATCCGATTCATCGCGTGTCCTCCTATGCGGTCCTTCAATGGAAAAGAAAAAGCAGGCAGTGCCCGCTCGGTTCCATACTAGCACAGGGTCGTCAACTGACACAAGGGTTATCGACTGTTAATTACAGGTTGTATCACCGCTTGGTGCGATTCGCTTGTTTCTACATAGGTTCCCGGCGCCGGACTGGCAATGGAAGGATCATTGTGGTCGATTTCAAAACGATACACGCCAGATTGTCCGGACGTATCGATTTCGATTTCATCATTTTGGGTAAATTCAATGCTCACCTGCGAATGAACCAGTTTGGCGACCGGTGTGTTGTTGATTTTCACCCACGCCGTAACGGGTCCGTTTTCCGGCGCCGGGCGAATGGTCAGTTGTTTCGTTAGCGATCGGGTTGTATCCTGCGCGGCGTTTTTGTTTTCCAACTGATCCGTCTGAATGAGCGCGTCCCGCACGGTTGGAATCGATAACGCCAGTTGACTGGCCAAAATACCCATAAATCCAAGCATGGCCAAGCGAAAAAACAATCTTTCCAACTTGGTTGCAAAATCCAACACACGGTCCTCGTACGGCTTCGGACGTCTTAATTCCATTCTCTACCACCGCCTATACGATCATCGTATGCTTGTTCGAATCGTTTCATACATTGTCAGCGCGGAGTTTTTAACCAGCCCCGTTCCCGCATCTCGATTTCCCTGCGAAACACATATTGTATAATGAGTTGACGATGATCTTCACTCAGCTCGACAAACTGGAGCGATGCGGTTTTTCGCGACGAAATTTCGGACACGGGCATAAACGAAACGACCCTCGCTTTCGCCACCACTCGGCGAAACTGTCCGTCAACCGGTATTTCCATATTGACTCCGATCAAATCACCTGTTTTTAAAGGGTGATCCTGCCTTAAGACAACCGACAATCCGCCGCCTGAAATATTATAGGTAAGGCATTCAAGCCGGTGGAGTTGGTTGGTTTGCAGATCCATGACTACCAGTTCAACCGGCAAGTTGGCCGGCACCCGGACATACGCCCGCCTTTGGTGACGGCGAATAGCCGTAATTTCGGGACGTTTGACGAGCACCAACTGGCTCTTCCGGAACAGGTTGTCTCCAATTGTGGCATCAAAATCACACGGTGTATTTTTTTTATCTTTAAACTTTAACCTAATGGGCGTACCTTCCGGCAACAAACCAGTTCTGTGTGTTTCGGAATCGGCCGGCACATCGAGATAGAGCCAATTTTTGTCCATATCTTCAATACGGCTGAGATATTCTCCCTTAAACGGACCACTCGGGACTTCAATCGTAACCGTCTGTCCAATTCTTGGCATCGCCATCCCATTTCCCTCCCAGAACTGTTTGATTTTTTCTCCAGAATTTTTTCCCTTAAATTATACATGCATTTTTTTGATTCCACAAATCTGATCAAAACTCCTTTATCAAGTAAAAAGGAGTGAGCTCTCACTCACTCCCGTAACGCTTGCTTACAATTGCTTTAACTTTTCCACCTTTTCCTCATTGCCGTTGTTCGCGTTTATATAAATCCGATATGTGTCATTGTCCATGGTTCCGATAAACTCGTAGGTCAAAATTTCTTGTCCGATATCATTCTCCACCAGCGCCATATTTGACTCTTGGATTTTGGTTCTGTTTGATACATATGTCCGTGCCTGCTGCTCTGTCAGTTTTGGCTGCCCGATAGTTCGCTGTTTGTGGTGAAACAAATAGTCCTGCCCGTTAAACCCGATGATTTCCCCATTATCCAGTGCCACTTTCACCGACAGCGTATCCGGGTACACCAAGACATTTCCCTGTTTGGGCACAAATGTGTAAACAGCCGAATTATCATGCTGTTCCGATTTTATCATGCTAAGATTCGGATACCCTTTGGCAGACAACCATTTTTCCGCCTTCTCTTGACCTGCCACAAGATCCAAAGCCGCATCTTTCACGTCACGGTTATTAACAAACCAAGTGACGTGCCCTCCTTTGATTGTCATGTCCATGTATTCATTTTGGCCGTTTGGATGCTGAAGCGTTACAGAATAGGACGGGTATTGCATACCTTTTCCGTTTTTCTGGACTTTAATTCCATTTGTATCCGGTTTGTCGAGGAATGCAGCCGCCTTTCTGGCTGCTTCCTCCTGCGATACATTTTGGCCGGACACGTTCGCAATATGAGGGCCATTTCTCGATTTGAGAGCAGACAGCGTATCGGATTGGATTTCCGGAAAATCGGACACTTTTTTCTCCACCGCCCGGAACCCGTCGACAATTTGGTTATCTGTTTTCTTGTGCGTTTGTGTCAGGGCGAGTTCCGCGTCCATCCAGCGAAGATTTTTGGTCAGAACATCCGTCTGCAGTTTTTGAATGTCCTGCTCAATTGAATTTGCCTCCGCGTAAAGGCTTTTCAACGTTTTCCATTCGCCGTCCGCCAATGGTTGCTGCTGCTGATCACGGACAGCCGTCCGATAGGAAAAATCGCCAATATCCTTTAAAAAAGACTGCGTTCGATTAAATGGCATCAAATTTAACGGAAGTTGTCCCAAATCTGCTTGTGCCGAATAGGAAACTCGCCATATATTTGACAAGCAAGGCCCCAACTGTCGATTCGTATTGATCGCCAATGCTTTGCCAAGTTCATCCTGGAGAAGGTCCATATGGGAGGAAAGGTCATGAAATGCACGCTGATACTGATTCTCCGCTTTGATTAACAATGCCTGTTTTTGTTGGTGCTCCCGATATCCCCAAAAACCGACCACAACTAACGCAACAACTGCTACCATCGAGACAATCTTGCTGACCATGGGTAGTCCTCCTTGCCCGGCTAACTTTATAAACAGAAAATGTGCTTGCCGATTTTCTTGATCTGCGGACGCGACCAGATCCATTTCGAAGTCGCCGTTTCAGGATTAAAGTAGTACGTGGCTCCTCCCGACGGATCCCATCCATTCAGCGCATCTCTTACTGCTCTACGTGCCGTTTCATTTGGCGTTAGCCAGATTTGACCATCCGACACAGCGGTAAACGCTCCCGGTTGAAAAATAATTCCGGGAATGGTATGAGGAAATTGCGGGTGTTGCAATCGGTTTAGAATCACTGCCGCAATCGCCACCTGCCCGATATAAGGTTCGCCCCGCGCTTCTCCATAAACGGTTTGCGCCATCAGTTGTAAATCCCCTCTTGAAAATCGGCTGGAAGCCAAAATGGTCGACCCAGACCGCTGGCTCTCCGCCGCTCTATTTCCTCTGGCCGCATTATTTCGTCCGGCCGTATTTCCGCTCTGTTGCCATGGGTTATAATTAGGGGTCGCCCTTTTTAACATGTCAATCGTTCTCACTCCTGCTTTTCCGTCAACCGGCATACCGAACCTGTCCTGAAAATTGCGGACGGCCCAGTACGTTCTCCAGCCAAAGATACCGTCCACATTTGCTTTGTAAAATCCTAAAAGTTTCAAACGTCCCTGCAGTTCACGCACATCGATTCCTGTACTTCCTTTCACCAAAATGCGATTGGTAAACGTAGGGATCGCATGATTGAACTGTGCGGCTTGTTCCGTCTGAAACACGAGAACGGCAAAACACAAGGCAATACCGGTCAAACATATGCTCCATCTGAGACTCATGAGTTCCCCCTCCTGAAAACTAATCTCGCTTGTATTTTGAGGAAGAATTTGACCGTTTATGCCTGTTTTGGGAAGGAAAAAAAATACAGGAGCGTTCAGCTCCTGCAACGACGGGGATTAGCGTAGCGTTTCGATTTCGAAATCCTTTTCATTGTCGCAAAGACAACGTTTAAAACCAGTATCGACATGACCTTTAAAATCACAGGAACCTCGAAGAATGAAGCTTTCACCACATTTTCTGCATCGTATGTGCACCTTCACCCGATCATTGGCCCTCACAGCGGCATCATCTCCCTGCCATGATGAAGATTTAACGACCTCTCGCATAGGATGCCCCCTTTCGCATGACTCCATAGCTCATTATTGTCAGACGATTATACGATATATACCAAAAAAGTCCAGATGGTTTATTCACTCATACAACATTCGCGAGAACATCACGTTTTCCTGCAAAATTTGACAATTATTTTGATTGTTGGTTCTATAGGTACAACGGCTATTTTTCGTATATGGAGGGGTCAAATGAAACGGATTGTAATCGTCTCTGTCGGCGGCACCATCGATATGAAAACAGACGAGACCGGGGTAAAGCCAACTGACAGGCACACGGCGGAGCAGTTGCAGTACCGACTGTCAGAATTCGCTCACATTGAGCTGCAGCCGATTTTTAACCTGCCCAGCCCTCATCTCACGTTCGATCATTTAGAGAAACTTCGCGACTTGATTCTGGACATCCGGAATCGTCCTGACGTGGATGGCGTTGTGGTGACACACGGCACGGATACACTGGAGGAAACGGCCTATTTTTTGGATATCCAGCTTCCTCCGGGTATTCCGGTTGTATTGACGGGAGCTATGCGTTCCTCTGACGAAATCGCGGCCGACGGTCCTGCCAATCTCCTGCAAGCGGTTTGCACAGCAGCCTGCGGCGAATCTGCAAACAAAGGAGTACTGGTGGCATGGAACGGGGAAATTCACAGCGCCCATGATGTTGTAAAAACGCATACCAGCCGACTGGACGCTTTCCAATCGCCGCAGACGGGTCCGCTTGGATCAGTCGACAGCCGTTCTGTTACGTTTTATCATATACCAGCCAAACATGAATATTTTCCGTCTGCGCCCCTCACACAGTCAGTCGGATTGGTTAAAATGGCCATTGGTATGGACAGCGGAATCCTCCATTATCTGATCAACAAGGGAAGCAATGGGTTGGTGATCGAAGCGTTAGGGCAGGGAAATGTACCGCCTGCCGCCGTTCCCGGCATACAGGCGGCCATCGCGAAGGGGATTCCCGTGGTGATAGTTTCCCGCTGTTTACGAGGAAAACCGAAGGACGTGTACGGCTATGAAGGCGGCGGCAAACACCTGCGGGAGATGGGCGTCATTTTTTCAAACGGGATCAACGGACCGAAAGCGCGCTTGAAACTGATGGTTTTGCTCGGTTGCCAGTTCCCTCTTGATGCAATCCGGGCTGCGTTCGAACAGTAACTTTGCCGCGCGAGTACTATTGCCGGGCGGACCGGTTCGGAACAAGTGATTTGCGGCGTATGTAATACACCGTTCCGGGTCCAGTTTCGGCCACACGGTATGAGAGCCGGTTATGCATGTGCGTGCAGACGGCAGCCTTGTCTCCTGACTAAGCACAAAGATTTTTGGAGTGCATGCGCCAATCGTAAAAAAACAACCCGGCCGAGAGAACCGGATTGTGTTTACACTTGGTAATTACAGCCAGCCGCGCAGTTTACAAGCCTCTGCCGTACGTCTGACCCCCACCATATAAGCAGCCAACCGCATGTCAATTCGGCGGGATTGCGCGGTTTCATAAACGGTGCGGAATGATCGAACCAGGATTTCCCTTAGTTTGTTATCCACCTCTTCTTCTGCCCAATACAATCCCTGATTATTTTGCACCCATTCAAAGTAGGATACGATGACACCGCCCGCATTGCCCAATACATCAGGCACCAGAAGAACTCCCCGATCATGCAGTATTTTTGTGGCTTCCAACGTAGTGGGGCCATTTGCCGCCTCCACTATAATTTTGGCTTTTATATTTGCTGCGTTTTCCCGCGTAATCTGGTTCTCAACCGCGGCAGGGACCAGAATATCGCAATCCAGTTCCAATAACTCACGATTCGTGATCGTATTTTTGTAGAGTTTGGTTACAGTGCCGAAAGAGTCTCTCCGGTCGAGCAAATAATCGATATCCAGACCTTTCGGGTCATACAATCCGCCATACGCATCCGAAACACCGATTACAACGGCACCCGCGTCATGCATAAATTTGGCCAGATACCCCCCTGCATTGCCAAACCCCTGTACCACAACCCTGGCGCCTTTCAGGTCGATACCTGCCACTTTGGCAGCCTCCTGGATGGCAATCGTCACCCCTCTGGCAGTAGACCGGTCGCGTCCCAGCGATCCCCCCAACACCAGCGGTTTTCCTGTAATGAAACCGGGCGAATCAAATTCCCGAATTCGGGAGTACTCATCCATCATCCATGCCATGATTTGTGAATTCGTATACACATCCGGCGCTGGAATATCCTTATTCGGGCCGACGATTTGTGAGATGGCGTGAACATAGCCACGGCTCAATCGCTCCAATTCACGGAACGACATTTCACGCGGGTCGCAAATAATGCCGCCCTTTGCCCCACCGTAAGGGAGTTGTGCAATACCGCACTTTAAGGTCATCCAGATGGCAAGCGCCTTCACTTCATCTTCTGTAACGTCCGGATGGAAGCGGATGCCTCCTTTCGTAGGTCCGACCGCATCATTGTGCTGAGCCCGGTAACCAGTAAATACACGGGTGCTCCCATCATCCATTCGGACGGGAATTCGAACGGTCAGCATCCGAACCGGCTCTTTCAGCAGTTCGAACATATCTTCTCCATATCCTAATTTTTGCAGAGCTTCTTTTATGACCATCTGCGTCTGTTTCAATACATTCAATGTTTCGGTGGATTGATTGATATCCGCTTGGTTGATCATCCCTACACCCCGTTCTTTAATCGATCATTCGTTTCTCTTTTTCATTTATATTTTCTCCAATGCCTGCTCAATATCCTTCAACAAATCATTTACATCCTCCAAACCAACAGACAAACGGAGCAGCCCATCGCTGATTCCCCGTTTTTTTCGTTCTTGCGGAGGCATTGAGGCATGCGACATCCGTACCGGATAGGACAAAATGCTTTCCACCGCACCGAGACTGACAGCAAATAGCGGCAATTGCACATGCTCCACAAAAGTTTTCACTTTTTCCGCATTTCCCAGATCAAACGACAGTACCGCGCCAGGCCCTTTCGCCTGTTGAAAATGAATCTCTCTGTCCGGATGATCTTCCAGTCCCGGATAATACACCTGTCGGATACGCGGATGTTTCGCCAAATAACAGGCAATCTCCGTAGCAGACTGTTGACTTTCTTTCATACGAACAGCCAGAGTCTTGATTCCCCGCATCAATAGCCAACAATCCTGCGGACCCAGAATCCCCCCAAAACCGTTTTGAATGAGATAAATTTCTTTTGCCAAAGCCGGATCGTTAACCGTTACAAGACCTGCCACGACATCCGAATGGCCGCCCAAAAACTTGGTTCCGGAATGAACCACTACGTCGATGCCCAATTCATGCGGCCGCTGTAAGTAGGGAGACATGAACGTATTGTCGACTACGGTAACAATCCCTTTTTGTTTGGCAAGATCGGCCGCCTTCTTCAGATCGATAATCTTCAAGGTCGGATTCGACGGTGTTTCAAGCATCAGAAGTTTGGTATCCGGTCGTATAGCCGCTTCCATTTGTTCGATTCGACTGGCATCCACAAACGTCGTCTCAATGCCCAATCGGGAAAATACGCGTGTCAGCGCCCGGAACGTGCCTCCATAAATGTCTTCGCAAGCCACCACATGAGACCCGGTCGGGAGCGTCAGCAGGACGCCGCTGATGGCCGCCATGCCGGAAGCGAATGCATAGCCGTAACGGGCTCCTTCCAGCTCCGCAATGATTTTTTCCAAGGCCTGTCGGGTCGGGTTGCCGGAACGGGCATAATCAAACTCCTGATGCCCATCCCAATCCTCCTGGTGAAAAGTCGATGCCTGAAAAATCGGTACGCTGGAGGCGCCCGTCTGTTTGTCGATTTCAAATCCTGTATGAAGTGTTCGCGTCTCAAATTTCATTTGGCCGCCACCTCCGATTTGGCCGCCTGCAGCGCCTGCGCCAGATCATGAATAATATCGTCTGCATGTTCAATCCCGACAGAAAACCGCAGCAGTCGGTCGGTTACGCCGTAAGCTTCCCGCACCTCTTTGGGAATATCAAAATGGGTCTGTTTGGCCGGATACGTCATCAACGATTCGACGCCGCCCAGACTTTCCGCAAATGTAATCATTTTCAGATTTGCCAAAATCGGTTCAATCATGCTCTCATGTTCCACTTCAAACGAAAGCATGCCGCCGGCCCCTGTGCACTGTTGATCATGCACCGATTTGCCGGGCGCACCATCCAACCCTGGAAAATAAACAGTTGTAACAGCCGGGTGGGTGGCCAGCCAGGCGGCGACTTTTGCTGCGTTTTCCTGATGTTTTTCCATGCGGAGAGCCAACGTCTTCATGCCGCGGATCATTAACCAGCTGTCCTGTGGGCCCAAAACGGCGCCAATTGAATTTTGCAGGAAGAAAAGACGCTCGCCCAGCTTCTCGTCTTTTACCGCCAGCAAACCGCATAACACATCATTATGGCCGCCCAGATACTTTGTTCCCGAGTGCAGCACAATATCGGCTCCCAAATCCAACGGACGCTGAAAATAAGGGGTCATGAACGTATTGTCAACGATCGTAAGCAGTCCATGTTCGGCAGCAATCGATACACATCCTGCAATATCTGTGATTTTCATGGTGGGATTGGTTGGCGTCTCGATAAAAATCGCTTTGGTGTTGGGCTGTACCGCCGCCTTTACCTGCGACAGGTCGGTGGAATCGACATAGCTTGTTTCAATCCCTTTCCGCCGCAAAATCTGTTCAAACAACCGGTAAGTGCCGCCATACAGATCGTTTGTGGAGATCAGATGATCGCCCGGGTCGAACAGTTCCACCAGACAGGCAATCGCCGCCATACCGGATGCAAAAGCGAATCCCCGCTTCCCGTTTTCAAGATCGGCAATTGTTTCTTCCAGTACTTTTCGGGTGGGATTTAGCGTTCGAGTGTAATCAAAACCTGTGCTTTGTCCAAATGCCGGATGCGCAAAAGTGGTAGCGTGATGAATCGGCAACGAGACCGCACCTGTCAGCGGATCCTGCCGATTGCCTGCTTGCGCCAATTTTGTCTCAATGTTCATCTGAAAAATCCCTCCGAATTAGGCAAAATACAAAACAACAAAGGGCCTTCCCCATTAAGAGAAAGACCCTTGTCCGTAAATATCGACCCGTCCTCTCTTATCTGTCAGGAAATATTCCTGCAGGAATTAGCACCACAAATCGCACTCTTTGTGGAGGCGCGATTCCGGTTGCCGGGCTTCATAGGGCCAGTCCCTCAGCCAACTCTGGATAAGAGCGATTTTCAATTCTTGGATTCACTTTACAATTGTTCCTGTCTTTTCGTCAAGTGTTTTTAACAACAACTGCCTGCATTTTGCAACAGGAGGCGGAAAGAATAGAAGTACAATCGTGAAGGGGCTGAAACAAATGGAGCAAACAGCATCGAACGGAAAGAAACTTTCTTTGCTGCCTTTGATTGCCCTTGGCAGCGTCCCGCTCATTATGGTATTAGGAAACTCCATGTTGATTCCGATTTTAACAACGATGCAGGAAGAGCTGAACATCTCCAAATTTCAGGCCAGTCTTGTGATCACACTATTTTCAGTCCCTGCCGGTATCATCATTCCGTTGGCCGGTTTTTTGTCAGATCGATTCAATCGGAAAACGGTCATCATTCCCTCCTTGATTCTCTATGCACTGGGAGGGTTAATCGCCGGAGTTGCCGCTTGGCTTCTGGATAAGCCATTCGGGGTAATCATGGCCGGTCGTGTATTGCAAGGAATTGGCGCTGCGGGTACGGCACCGATTGCGATGGCATTGGCGGGTGACATTTTTAAAGGAGCGGCTCGCAGCCAAGCACTAGGATTAATCGAGGCTTCAAACGGTTTAGGGAAAGTGTTAAGCCCTATTCTAGGCGTTCTTGTCGCTTTTATTGTATGGTATGCCGCCTTCTTCGCTTTTCCGGTGCTTTGTATACCTGCCGCTCTGGCCATTTGGTTTTTCATTAAAGAACCGAAGAAAAAGAGTGAACCCCAATCCATTAAACAGTACGTATCGTCTTTAAAATCAATTTTTGAAAAAGAATGGAAGTGGCTGATGACTGCTTACTTTACAGGGGCGAGTGCTCTTTTTATTTTGTTCGGCGTATTGTTTTACCTCTCACAGATTCTGGAAGAACAATATAAAATCGACGGTCTTCCAAAAGGCGGTATTCTGGCGATTCCGCTGTTGGCCATGTCCTCTACCTCCTATATTACCGGCGCCAAAATCAAAAAACGAAAAGGCTTGATGAAAAGCTTGATTGTAACAGGCATGCTGCTTGTGGCAGTGCCACTGGGACTTGCCGCAATCATCAAAAATACGTATATACTCCTGGCGCTGCTCGTTATAAGCGGTATCGGAACCGGTCTCGTCCTCCCATGCCTTAATATGTTGATTACCTCCGCCGTCAATATGGAAAAACGCGGGATTGTTACATCGTTTTACGGTTCGGTTCGTTTTTTGGGAGTTGCGATTGGACCACCCGTATTTACTTGGCTGATGGAAATTTCAAGAGCTGTCATGTTTTTCTCAGTGGCAGGCTTGGCCCTGGTGGCAGCCGGTTTATCGATGTGGTTGATTCGGGTTCCCGACTCGGAAAAAAAGCCTCCTGCTCCCACCCCCGGTTCCATCCCGCACGAAACGATGCGAAATATATTGGCAAAAAAGAAAGCACGGGCGTAACACCTGCGTCCGTGTTCCGCATACGATATGGAAGCCCAGTAGGTTGAAATACCTTTCAGGAGGTTCTGCCGGGAATCTACGTTGGATGAAAGGAGATTTTTAAATGGCCGAAGTATCGTTGCAGAAACCTTGGGAATTTATCCTTGACGATCCGCTGCCTGGACGAAACGAAAAACCCCGCATCAGCGGATGGACCATGTTAATCGATACAGGTTTAGGAATACGGCAAACGATGGATTTGGCGGAAATCGCAAGTGGTTATATTGATTTTTTGAAAATCGGCTTTGGAACTTCCCAACTCTACGGAAAGTCATTACTGCTGAACAAAATCAACATGCTGCGTGATTATCAGATTCATGTGTACCCGGGCGGGACTCTGCTTGAATCGGCTGTCATGCAGAACCGTTGGAAAGAATTCATGCAAGAGGCGAAAAAAATCGGATTCTCCGCCATCGAGGTATCGGACGGTACGCTTTCTATTTCAAAAGGATTACGGAAACAGCTGATCGAAGAAGCAAGGGATTTAGGGTTTTTGGTATTGAGCGAAGTCGGCAAAAAAGAAGAGGGCACACATCTGCCAATTGCGGAACAATTGGAAATCATTGAGCAAGATTTGGAAGCAGGCGCCTGTAAGGTCATCATGGAAGGACGCGAATCAGGTAAATCAGTAGGAATTTATGAAGCAAACGGCAACATACGTGAAAATGATATGGATTTTCTGCTGAACAAAATTTCATCGCCTGATTTAATTATTTGGGAAGCCCCTCTTAAATCTCAACAGCAGGAATTAATCGCTCGGCTGGGGGGGAATGTGAACCTCGGCAATATCGCCCCGCATGACATTCTGTCCGTAGAAGCGTTGCGGCGGGGGTTGCGGAGCGATACACTGCGGCACGCTGTGCAAAACCAACGGGAGAGCGAGATGTATGTCGCGAATCCGAGCCGTTTCATGACCTCGATCTATGTCGAGGGACAATGATTTCCCCCGCATAACCCCCATCCCTCGTCCATATATTGTATGGAGGCTAAGGGGTGGGATTGATGACAGGGGAACTCATACTTGTTTTTTTGATTGTCATCGGCATTATCGGCAGGGCCAGTATTCTTGCAACCGCTGCCAGTGTATTGTTAATTTTAAAACTTACCAATCTGCAACGATATTTCCCGATGTTGGAGAGACGCGGTCTGGAGATCGGTCTGCTGTTTCTGATGATCGCGGTCCTGGTTCCATTAATCAACGGGAAAATACAGTCTAAAGAGTTATGGGGTACTTTTCTGACGATTTCCGGCATTTGTGCACTGCTGGGCGGTATTTTTGCCACGTATTTAAACGGGCAGGGCCTGACCATGTTAAAAATGGAGCCCCAACTGATGCTGGGTCTGGTGATCGGTTCCATCATCGGGATTGTTTTCTTGAAAGGGATTCCAGTTGGCCCCTTAATGGCGGCGGCGATCGCAGCCATGCTGATGAAACTGTACCAATGGCTTCGGTAAGAGCATACAACGGCTCGGTAAGAGCATCTCTACGGCTGAGGTCAAAGCCAATCCAGGTGAAAAGTAAAAAGACGGGAGAGTCCGTCTTTTTTGCTGTAGGTTTAATTGAAATACTGCAGGAGCGTTTCAATGGCGCGATCGGCCACAATCAGTTTTCCGTATTCATCCAGCACAGCTTTGGTTGTAACGGCCAAATTTCCGTATTCGTGGAAAATGGACCAAAGTGAGTCGGTATCCGTCTGTTCCAATTGACCATCAGATACGTACAGGTAGTAGCGATCCTTATAATGGTATAGGGATGCGCTTATGTCCAGCCAAGCATGCACCGCTTTGGCGGCAGACAGTACATTTTCAAAATCATCGAACACAAACAGAACGCCGTCCGCCTGATCGACAAGAATGACCGGTTCTTCATCCTCATCCGCCTCATCTTTCGACTTGTCCGCTTCTTCTGGAATCGCTGGAACCTGCGTTACGATTACTGCCACCCCTTCGGTTGGCATGGTGAACGCCTCCACAGCAATCGGTCCCATCACTTCAAAACCCACTTCCAAATAAGCGCGTTCCATCATATCCCAAAAAAGTTCCTGCACTTTTCGGCCATTTTGCCATATTTCATCACGGTCAATGCCACGTTCTTCCAAATCTTCGTAACTGATAAAAATTCGAACTTTATTTTTACCGAGTCTTTCTACCAGCATTTGAATCCCTCCTTTTATAGGATCCCTATTTTCAGTATAGCCCATTTGTCATCCCTTTTCTGTAACCGATGTTACGATGGCGAATGCGCCTCCGCACAGAAAGAGAGACTGATGGACCTGAATCAGGTAGATTTTCTGACGGTTATTTCGTAGGGTAAACGAAAGGAATATTCTTCTACGTTTTCATGGTGGATCAGTTTGGTCATGAATCGCATTGCGACGGCCCCCATATCATAAATGGGTTGTGAAATCGTTGTGAGTTCCGGCCGAACCATGACAGCCAGGCGTGTATTGTCAAACGAAATTACTTTTACCTGATCGGGCACCTGCAATTTGGCATCCAAACAGGCATGGATGGCAGCCACACCCAGTTCGTCGCTCACCGCTATGACGCCATCGGGCACGACGATTTGGTGAAATGATTCCCTGAGCATTTTCAGGCCATCCTCATAACGGAGACTTGGACATTCCAGAATTTGTGGTGGCAACCCGGCTTGCTTCAACGCTTTTTGATACCCTTCCTGACGAGGGGTGCCGACCACCGCATGATCCGAGCTTCCGCTAAGAAATAAAATTCTTTTGCAACCTTTTTCAATCAAAAAACGGGTAGCGTCGAAAGCAGCCTGCCGATTGTCAATGTTAACAGAAGGAATGCGTCCTTCCGGATCAATCGTCGAACAGAGTACAACCGGTAACTGCGCTTGCTCGAATGCCTGCAGCAACTCCTCTGTTACCTGACTGCCCATAAACAACACGCCATCTACCTGTTTTTCCCACATCGTACCGATGAGATCAATTTCCCGGTCTGCCTGTGCATCCGAATTGCTCAAGATGATCTGATAATTGTACATAGTGGCGATATCTTCCATGCCACGAACCATTTCCGCCACAAATGGAGCCGACACATCAGGTACAATAATTCCGATTGTTTTTGTTTTCTTGCTTGCCAGTCCGCGGGCCACCGCATTCGGTCGGTATCCAAGCGTTTGTATGGCGTCAAGTACCTTTTTTTTAGTTTCATCTTTAACAACCGCTGTCCCATTCAATACACGTGAAACGGTTGCCATCGAGACACCTGCTTCTCTCGCTACGTCATAAATCGTTGCGCTCATGCTGACCACGCCCTTTTATCGGAAGAAATGATCCTTTCGACTATCATAACATAGATACGGCAAAAAACACAGAAGCGAGTTCACTGCTCCTGTGTTTAGTTTGTTCGGGAGGAAATTGGTGCGGATGAGAGGACTCGAACCTCCACGGTTGCCCGCTGGAACCTAAATCCAGTGCGTCTGCCAATTCCGCCACATCCGCATATCAAAATGTGTCTTCTCATCCCGTCCTCTGAGATGTAACTTATTGGGGTGAGTGATGGGAATCGAACCCACGAATGTCGGAGCCACAATCCGATGCGTTAGCCACTTCGCCACACCCACCATAAAACAAGGATGTTTTACTCCGCGTTGATCACATGGACGTGATCGGTTTTAGCGGAGTTTCCTTAACTTATTTACCGCGTTGATCACATGGACGTGATCGGTTTAAACGGAGTTTCCTTAACGTTTTTATTCGGCTGTTTATACAGAGTTTCCCATAAAAACCAAATTGGCAGGGGCAGCAGGATTCGAACCCACGACATGCGGTTTTGGAGACCGCCGTTCTACCAACTGAACTATGCCCCTGGATAATCCCACCAAGTGAAGAGAAGCGTTGCTATTGCAAAGTTTCGCAGGCTACAAATGCAACGTCCTGTTGCAACGCCTGCATTAGCACGTCCTGTGCGTCACTTGGTGGGAACCCCGGAAAAGTGAATACGCTAAGCCAGCAAATAAGTGGTGGAGGGAGAAGGATTCGAACCTTCGAAGGCGAAGCCAACGGATTTACAGTCCGCCCCGTTTGACCACTTCGGTATCCCTCCCCATATGGAGCCAGCGACAGGAATCGAACCCGCGACCTACTGATTACAAGTCAGTTGCTCTACCTGCTGAGCTACGCTGGCGTGTGGCTCCTCGAGTAGGGCTCGAACCTACGACCCTCCGGTTAACAGCCGGATGCTCTACCACTGAGCTATCGAGGAATGGGAACAACGTGTAGAATAACACGAAAATCCGCTTATCGTCAAGGACCAACTTCAGCCAATCGGATAGTGTCCGCAATTTCTTTAAGAAACGGACTTTGTTTTACTTTTTCTCCCCGATACTGTTTGGGCGCCGACAGAATCAACCGGTCTTTCGCTCTTGTCAATCCGACATAAAACAGCCGCCGTTCTTCCTCCAACGCTTCCATCCCGTGTTTCGCTGACAATGATTTGTTATGCGGCACAATCCCATTCACCACCCCCACCAGGAAAACGGTTTTGAATTCCAACCCTTTAGCTCTATGGAATGTCATAAACTGGACACCATTGTCCGTTCCTCCCGCCTGATCAATCGCACTTCTCAGCTTCTCCACATGGGCTAAAAAATCAGCTACACTGCCAAACGGACGCACAATTTGTTCCAACAGTTCAACCGGTTCGAAAACGGTTTGCCTATTTTGTCCGGTCTGTGCCACAAAGCTTTCCAGATAGCGGTCATACCCGATCTTTTTGCGAACAAAACGGAGTGCCTCCTGCGGCGACATCCCTGTTATTTTCTTCAAATCCCACGTTAGTTCCTGCAACTTGTGACGTGGTTGGCGGGGAACCAGCGGCGATTTTGACAACTGCGCCAAATCCGTGTTTTGTGTTGGCGAAACAAGCCATGTCTGAAGTCCGGTTTCATTGATAAACCGATTGGGACGGTTCACGATCTGCTTGAAAGAATCCCAGTCGGACAGGTTGCAAGCCAGTTTAAAATAACAGACCAGATCGTGCACCTGCCAGCGACGGTAAAACTGGTCTTCCGATTCCTGCAAGGAAAACGGAATTGAACGAAGCGCCAACTGTTCGACGACAGCCTGTCCCTGCAAATTGGTTCGATACAGCACCGCTATATTGCGTGAGGAATCGCCATTTTGCAACATTCTGTCAATCCGCTTGGCAATTTCAACCGCTTCCCGATGTTCATCCGATGGCGTGATTAAAAGCGGACGTTCACCCGACCGATTGATCCCCGTATAATGTTTCGGTTCCCGCTTTTGATTATGATTGATAGACGCTTTCGCTGTCGCAATAATCGGTTCCGCAGATCGATAATTGGTCGCCAGGACGATTTTCGTCGCCCGATGCTGCTGCTCAAAAGACAGAAGGTAGTCCACTTCGGCTCCCCGGAAGCGGTAAATCGATTGATCATCATCCCCGACAAGAGTCAGTTCGGCTTTTGTTGACAGCATTTTTAAGATCGCGTATTGAACCAGATTCGTGTCCTGAAACTCATCGACCAAAATATGCCGGTAGCGCCCCGCATACTCGTTGCGTACGTCCGGCCGCTCTGCCAACAAGCGGTAACAGGCGACTTGAATGTCATCATAGTCCCATCGGTGATGCTCCTGTTTCCATTCCTCATACTGCTCAAAAATCTTTTTGAATTCAATGTTCTCCTGTTTTTTGGCACGAATCTGCTGTGGCATGATCAACTTGTTTTTACACAAGCCTATTTTAGCGGTCAGTTCGGCTGTTTCCTCCGGACTGCCTTCCTTCCCGGCAGCCAACAATAATTGACGGAGCACCTGCCTCTGTTCCCGGTCTTCAAGTAACTTCGGAACACTGCCCATGACTTGCAACAGAATCCGGAGAAATACCGAATGAAAAGTTCCAATTCGTGCGGATTGCGCCCGTATCGCATCCATACCGGGGAGAGAAGCCAATCGATCAGACATTTCCCGGGCTGCCGCCTTCGTAAACGTCACAATTAACAAATGGCGTGGTTCAATCTGGACAACCTGCATCAGATAAGACGCCCGGCAGGTTAAAACGGTCGTTTTGCCGCTGCCCGGTCCAGCAAATACAACAAGCGGTCCACCCTGATGGGTGACCGCCTGTTTTTGCAATTCATTCAGCTGTATGCCAACACTTTTCAGTTGGTTAAAAAAAGCTTCGTACGTTCTCATCATCCGTTTCCATCACTCCCAACATGTTGTTGTTGGGGCTTTCCCATTTTTGAATAAACTGTCTCAGACGTTCCGTTTGCTCCCGAAGCTGTTTTTTTGCAATCAGCAGCGATTCGATGCCTGAAAGATCTTCTTGGTCAAATAGTTCCAACATTTGACGAGGCATCGATTCCATTCGGTTTTCCCACTTTCGGACCACAATCTTCAGGCGCTCAAACCGCTGCTCAAGACCGTCCGAAAAAGTACGCATTAGACGTTAACCGAATCGGTTTGCCGACTCCATTTTGCAATCATTTCACGCAGATCGGAAGCAAACGAGGAAATACGTCTTTTCTCCTGCATCAAACGTTCAATTGACGAGAGATCCTCCAAATCAAACATTCGGATAACTTCCTGTGGAATCTCCTGTTCTCTTTGCGCCAACTGATCAAGATAACCTTCCAACTCGTGGGTTACCAGCTCCACTATATCATTTGTTTGACTCACTTTGGTTTCCTCCTTACCCTTTTTGGGGACATCAACAGTGTCCAGATCCCATTCGGTCAATACCCATTCCCCTTCTTCCAGCCGGGCAAACCGCCAATCTCTTTGCAGATCGACCTTCGACATCAATTCTCCTTTGCTTCGGTTCATTCGCTGCTGAAGCATCCGGAGCAGTTCCCCTTGCTTCATCGGTTGTTTTGACTGCTGGAAAAGATCATAAATCTCCTGGTGCAGCGCATCCGCGTCCACTTCCCGCAGCCTCCACCGATCTCCATCAGACACAAACGGCCCGTGTTGGGCTTGCAATGATTTCTGCAAACGAATTCGCAGAGATTCTTTCGATCGGCTTTCACGAAAGGAATATTCGTCCATCAAAATCGTTTCCAGTTCCTCTATTGACAGACTACTACGACGCAAATAAAAAATCCGTTTCAATGCCCCCTCCAGGCTGTATCGGTGTAAACTGATCACATCCTGCAAATGACAACCCTCCATCCAATCCCAAACCCCGACTGCCATTTTTTCTTCGACTTCACAGCGCATAAATCCTTCTAGGAAAGGCGCCGTTGCGAAATCAATTTAAATGAACCGCGGCATACTCCGCAGCAATATTTTCTCGTGTTTAATTTTCGTTTGCGTTCGAATTTCTGACCGCAAGCGGTACAAATGTATTCATAGCGTACTTTCACAGTTCGCCGAGCGCCCATGTCCTTGCAATAGCGGTGCCCGCCTACCTGCTGAAGCAGCTTTTTAAAATCGGCGTCTTTATGCCTGTATCCCGCTCGGCTTAAATGAAGATGGTAATGACAGAGTTCATGTTTCACAATTCCAATTAATTCTTCCATCCCATAAAGCTCCAAAGGACGCGGGTTGATTTCGATGTTGTGACTGCCCAGCAGGTAGCGTCCGCCCGTTGTCTGCAGGCGAGAGTTAAATAAAGCCCGGTGTAAAAAAGGCTTTCCAAAAAACCGGTCTGACAATTGTTCGACAAGTTGTTGCAGTTCTTCATTCGTCATAACAAAACCTCATGTTTCATCCAAATTTGAATTCAGGTACAATTTGGAGACAGAAAGGATGTGTTCATTTGCGAATCTTTGCGATAGGCGATCCGCATCTTTCCTTCGCGGTGCAGAAACCTATGGATATATTTGGTGAACAGTGGGCCGATCACCCGGTCAAAATTGAATCGAACTGGATACGTGTCATTTCCCGTGATGACTGGATATTAATCCCTGGTGATATCTCTTGGGCTTTGCATTTAGAGGAAGCGAAGCCTGATCTTCAGTTCTTGGCGAATTTGCCCGGCAAGAAAATTTTGATCCGGGGAAATCATGACTACTGGTGGTCAACCGTTTCAAAAGTCCGTCGCCTGTTGCCAGATTCGATGTATGCGCTGCAAAATGATTCAATCCAAATCGGCGATATTGCGGTGTGTGGAACGCGTGGCTGGAATTGTCCGGGAAGTTACGATTTCAGCGAACACGATCAACAGATTTACGAGCGGGAAGTCGGGCGTCTCAAGCTGTCACTGGATCAGGCAGACAAACGGGCGAAAGAACGATGGGTAATGCTGCATTATCCACCCACCAATGAGAAACATGAGCCCTCCGGTTTTATTGAGGTGATGCAAAAATATGACGTGTCCGTTTGCGTATATGGGCACCTGCACGGGGAAGGCCATCGAAATGCGCTGCAAGGAGAACATTTCGGCATCCGCTTTTATCTCACAGCTTGCGATTACCTCAATTTTCAACCGGTTCGTCTTTTATAAATGCTGTTGAAAAAACGTCCTTTGCAAAAAAGGACGTTTATCAGGCAAGCGGGCATTAATTGGACAATGAAGATTGACACATCAAAGCCATTGTTTCCTGTCGAGCATCCTTATTTTCCGCATAAATCCCCCGTACTGCCGTGGTGATGGTCCGGCTGCCAGGTTTGTTGACTCCCCGCATCGACATGCACATATGTTCCGCTTCTACCATGACAATTACGCCGAGCGCTTCCACTTTTTCAAATAAAACATCCGCAATGGTGGATGTGATTCGCTCCTGCAGCTGTGGTTTTCTAGCCACCGCTTCGACCAGACGGGCTAATTTGCTGAGTCCCGTTACACGTCCGTTACTCGGCAGATAAGCGACATGCGCTTTTCCAAAGAAAGGAACCAAATGATGTTCGCACATCGAGTAAAACGGTATATCCTTCACCAGTACAACTTCCTCATGCAATTCGTTAAATATCGCACTTAACTCTGCAGACGGGTCCTTATGTAAACCAGCAAATATTTCTTCGTACATACGGGCGACGCGATCCGGCGTGCCCCGTAATCCTTCCCGATCGGGATCTTCACCAACTGCTTCCAGAATCATCCGTACAGCTTGTTCAATCTTAGCTTTATCAAAAGACATGTGCACAACCTCCTACTGCTGACAAACTCTGACAATAATTTCAACTAACTATAACATACTTATTTGAAACCGTCTAAGCCAAAAGACCCCCTCCTGCAAGGCCGGGGGCTTTGGTTTCTTTAATTGGACGGCGTTGTTGGCAGCAGACCGCCGGAGGATGGTGTGGGAGTGAACAAGATGGAACCGTTTCCTCCATTATCAGTTCCGGTGGTGTTACCACCGGGATCCGAATTCGTTTGACCTGGCGGAACGGAAGGCGTCTGGCCCGTCCCCGGCGTGCCGTTTCCTGCTGGATTATTGTCCGATGAACTGCCGCCCGGGCTATTTTTGCCGTTTTTAGGATCTGTCTTACCGTTTCCAGGCTCCTGTTTTGACGGTTTGCCCGTGTCTTTCGGTGGAACGCCGTTTTTGTCATTTGATTTATCCGGATCATTCGCTGTCTTGATTGTTAAGGCATTTGATTCGCCAGCCTGTTTGTTGTCTTTCAAGTTAATCGCGCTAATCGCATAAGAATAAGTTTTGCCCGGTTGTACATCCGTATCCACAAACGTTGTGACATTGCCTTTGAAAATTGGAAGTGCGCCTTCCGTTTGTTGCGAACCTTCCGTCCGGAACACGTAATATTGGATATCCCCTTGTAAAGCAGTCCAGCTCAACATGACGGTCTTCCCGTTCCACGCACCGGTTAAACTAATCTCCTTCTTATCCGGTTTTGGCGGCTCTTCCGCAGGTGCCGTTGCGAAACTGCCCGACGGATAGGATTTTAAAACATCTGTCATCACTCTGCTAAACAGTCTTGCCGGGTAACCGCTCGATGTAATCGAACCGGAATCCTGCAAATAATAGCCATTTGAATTATCAAATCCCATCCAGACAGCGGCTACCAGTTCCGGTGAATATCCGACAAACCAAGCATCCCGGTTCGAACCGGCGATTTGGTCACTGTATTCGGTAGTTCCCGTTTTCCCCGCAATCTGACGTCCGGAAATTTGGGCCAGCGACCCCGTCCCTGATTGAACGACCGACTGCATTAAGGAGGTCAATGTGGCCGCCGTACTGTCCTTCATGACTTGCACGGAACGTGGGTTTGCCTGCGCCAGACTATCGCCTTTCGAAGTTTTGATCTGACGAATCGCGTACGCCTCAATTCGTTTGCCGCCATTGTCAAACGGTTGATAGGCATCGGCCATTTGCAGCGGCGACACCCCCACATTCAATCCGCCAAGTGCAATTCCCAATCCGGTATCGCTTTTGTCGAATGGAATTCCGGCCTTTTCCGCCATCTGTTTACCCGTATCGATTCCAATTTCGTTTAACAGCCAGACGGCTGGAATGTTGAACGACCATTTGACAGCTTCCCGCATCGTAACCGTATCGCCACGGGGAATTTGCTTATGATTGTCCCAGTCCCTCGGCGTATAAGGAGGGTTGCCAGGGAACGTAGTTCCCGGTTTATCGACCAAAACCGAGTTAGGGCCATATCGGCCTGTTTCAACAGCAGGGCCGTACACCACCAGTGGTTTAAAGGATGAACCAGGCTGTCGACGCATCTGAAACGCCCGATTGAAGTTCATAAAAGAAGTGGTATCACGTCCACCGACCATCGCGCGAATTCCGCCTGTTTTCGGGTCGACGATCACCATCGCGCTTTGGACTTGTGTTCCATCCTTCGCATTTGGCGGAAAATTGGATGGGTTGCTAAACTGCTTCTCCAACTGCCGTTGCGCGTTAAAGTCCAAATTGGTATAGATGTTTAACCCACCACGCAAAATTTGTTCCCGCGGAATCTGGTATTTCTGCTCCGCTTCCTGCAAAACGTACTCCACATAATGAGGGAATTGGAAGTTACTCGGATCACGCTTCAAATAATCCTTGGTTACCGGCTGTTTCGCCGCATCATCCGCCTGCTGCTGCGTGATATATCCCTGATCGACCATATTTTGCAGGACGATTTTACGGCGTTTAAGCGCTTCGTCCAGATTGTCATAATAATAACTCGGAGCCTGCGGCAATCCGGCCAAAAAAGCGGCTTCCGCCAAATTCAGATCTTTCGCCGACTTCCCGAAATATATTTTCGCCGCCAACTCTACCCCGACGGCTGAAGGGTGAAAATTCACCTTATTCAAATACATTTCCAGAATGTCATCTTTTGTATATTGCCGTTCAATCTGAGCGGCCAATGCAATTTCTTTCAATTTGCGAACAATCGTTTTATCCTGGTTAAGATACGTATTTTTCGCCAACTGCTGCGTAATCGTACTGCCGCCTTCCACAGCGCCGCCAGCCAGAATGTCACGAAAAAGCGCACGTGCCATCGACTTGAAATTAACGCCACTATGTTGATAGAATTCACGGTCTTCCGTAGCTATGATTGCTTGCTTCAGATATTCAGGAATCTGTTTATAGGGAACCGGCTCCGCCTGTTTCGCACTTAGTTCTATCGGTTTTTCGTTTTCATTGATACCATAAATTTTGGTTACCGTTGCTGGTGCTTCCAGTTTCGATGGATCGAGCGTCGGCAGTGCCACGGCGCATCCTACACCCAGAACGATCGCACCTGCAATGATGGCGGCCAGGATAAGGCTGCGTATCAGTTTTTTCCCCATTCAGGTTTCACCTCTCCCCGCCATTCTACCTTATTCTTCATCAACCTTCGACCGCAAGAAAACGGTATAATCCTTCAATCTGTCCGATAACTGGCTTAATCCGCCGTTTATGACCGGTTCTGGTCTGCCTTACAGCCTTTTCTGGTTTTTTTCGCAACAAAAAAACTCCGAATCGCTTGATTCGGAGCGACCGGAGCTATCTCAAAGCGGACTTTACATTTTAACAACATTTGCAGCTTGCGGTCCGCGGTTGCCTTCCACAATGTCAAATGAAACCGTTTGTCCTTCTTCGAGTGTTTTAAACCCGTCTGTCTGGATTGCGGAGAAGTGTACAAATACATCGCCACCGTCTTCACGCTCGATGAAACCGTAACCTTTTTCTGCGTTGAACCACTTTACTTTTCCTTGCATGGGAAACCTCCTACAGGTACATTAAAAATAGGCCTTTCATTAGACATTCTACCAATAGGTGCACGTGAAGTCAAATTAAGGATTAGGAGAAAAAACCAGATGAAAGATGCAAAATCGGTTCCGCTGCGAACCGTCTATTCCATTTTTGTTGAAGAGCCGGATGATTTTTATTTTCATCCGCGTGGAGTGCTTATGGTGGACGAAAAACTGAATATTAGCCTGTTTTGCTCTGATGCAGATCATAATTTTCTGCTGCGGGTGATTCGTAAGTTTCCCTACGCTGAACTGGAAAACGGGGTGGAATGGAACGGATATGAGTTTGAATGTAAAGATCAAACCGCCACAGCGTTCGAAAAACACGGGAATTCCCCGGATGCGATCCCGTTTATTTTAAAGGATATTTATGATTCCAGTCCCCGGCAGTATTTTTTTCTTGAGAAAGCTCTGAAAAATGGGCCGCTTTCTAACCATCTGTCGCCGTAAATCAGCGGACTGTCGGCAAATGGTCCTCCCTCAGATGGAGGACCCCTGCTCCCTTTAGTCGACAGGATTTTCTATATGTAATCCTCTCGACATAAGGGCAATGGATCCGATCGGGTGCCTGTCACTTTGTCGGGTGTAACTTTGGCTCGCCTACGCCAGCGGCTTGGCGAAGCCAGGTTTCTTTATGGTTTTCGCCGATATAGTTTGCCAGTCCCCCGCGCGAACAGGTTTGGCATCAATGCTTTGATTTTTATGACAGGCACCATTCCGCCTGGGATCACAACCTGCGGAATCTCCTGTTCGATCGCCCGAACAATCGACTGGGCCACTTTGTCCGGTTTTAACATAAACCGCCTGGCAATAGGCGGGATATGGTTCAGATCCGCCCTTTCAAAAAAAGGAGTGTCAATCGGACCGGGGTTTACGGTTGATACCAGAATCCCTTGCGGGCGGACTTCCTCTCGCAGCGCCTCGGACAGCCCGATCACGGCAAATTTTGTTGCGGCATAGGCACCATGAGTCGGGGCGGCCATAAATCCGGCCAATGAAGCAACATTTACGACATGGCCAAAATTTTGCCTAATCATAATCGGAACAACGGCTTGGATAAAACGAACCATGCCGAAATAATTTACATTCATCATCTCTTCGACAGTCTGCATGTCCATTTCAAGAACCGGTTTGAATACGCCGAATCCGGCATTGTTGACCAAAATATCGATTCGGGCATAGTGATTCCCTACAAGTTCGGCCGCTTGCCGAACAGAATCCGCATCGGTTACATCCGCGGGCGCAACGAAACATTCGCCGCCTTTCTTTCTAATTAGATCAGCCAGCTCATGCAGTTTGTCTGCAGATCGAGCTGTGACAGCCAGGCGTGCCCCTTTTTCGGCAAACGCCAGAGCTGTCTGCCACCCAATTCCGCTAGATGCTCCTGTTATCAATGCCACCCGGCCTTTTAGGTTCATTCGGTTCCATCCTCTTCGTAACCGACCTCAACAGCCGCGTTCACAATGTAAACCAGGTCGTTCTTATCCCCTTTATCGGCCAGTACCACACCGCTGGAACACAACAGCCCGCCGGCAACCGCTTCGATAGTTACCTGTCCGTACGGAAATACCGATTTCACCTGCTCCAGGTCAATTTTGTCAAGGTCAGCGGGAACCCCGAGCTTTACTCTTACCCGCATATTGTTCAGATCTTGCCCTGGCAATAAAGAGCGAAGACCTGGCATCGAATTGTGCTGAATCGCATTCCGCACCGCCCTCATAGACGCCACGGTAATGTCCTGTCCATGCAGGTCAATCCCCATTCCGATTTCAATAAACATCACTTTCATCGTAAGACCCCCTAAAATACGAACGTACGTTCTTGACAAACGTCTTCTGTTTTTTTACAATCAACCTACAACAAGATTTCAACAACTTTGACTTTCAAACGATAAGGAGTTGGATCCTATGTTGCTCGTCGCCGATCGACACCAAACGGCAAATCACCATCATTCCATTGCGCGCTATGTGTTGGAACGGTACTCTCAACCATTTGATACCGTTCTGTTAAACGGATTGCACGCCTCCCCGTCTATTCTGAGAATTGCCAAACAGGCGCTTCGCCATCCAGAAACGTATGCATCCCGCACAGGATTGGAATCTTTTCTTACGCGGGTTCCTGATCACTGTTTTCATCTGATTCTGTTTGACCCATCGGAATTTCTTTCAGATGATACGATTCAGCAGTCGAATCTTTTGTACCACATCATGCGTGTATTGCAGCCGGGCGGAAACTGCATGTTTGTTGCCAGCGACAGCCGCCGAAACGGCAAAATTGTTCCGAACGGATTTCGGCTTGTTCACCGATTCATGGCTGCTCAGTTTCAGTTAGCCAGACTCATCGGACAGGCGGCTGATGACTCCCTCCCGTTTCATCTGCATCCGCACCAATATCTGGCTGTATTCAGAAAACCGTTAGCGCCTGCCTGACCGTGTCTTTTCCGCGTTCTTTTGTTCTGCTTTAAAATAAGCGCAAATCTCTTGCATAGGACAAATTTCGCATTTCGGACTACGGGCAAAACAAACCCGTCTGCCATGCAAAATCAACGCATGATGAGCAAATGTCCACTTTTCCTTTGGCAATTTTCTCATCAAATCCCGTTCTGTCCCCAACACATTGTTTGCTTTTGTCAATCCCAGCCTGTGGGACAGCCGATTCACATGGGTATCAACCGCAATTGCGGGAACACCGAATGCGTTACTCATTACAACATTGGCCGTTTTCCTGCCAACCCCCGGCAAATTCACCAATGCATCATAATCGTTTGGCACTTCTCCGTTATGCTCGCTGACAAGAATTTGGCAAGTTTCCAAAATATGCTTTGCTTTCGACCTGAATAAGCCGATTTTACGAATTTCGTTCTCTAACTCCTCCTGCGACAAACTTAAAAAATCTTCCGGTTTCGGATATTTGGCAAACAAACCAGGGGTTACTTGATTTACCAACTTGTCAGTACATTGAGCGGACAGGATTACCGCAATCAATAGTTCAAATGCGTTGCGGTGGACCAGTTCGCAGCTTGCATCCGGATACAACTGTTCGAGATGACTCAATAGAATAGGAATTTCACTTTTTTTCATATTTTCAGTTTGCCCAAAACATTTCTTCGTGTCAATTTCATTTCAATCCCATTGTGATTTCAATTTTAATGCCTGACTAATTCAAGGCAGAAAAAAGACGGCGAAATCGCCGTCCTGCTTTAATCCATTATTCAGTTGCAATATCCTGATCGGTTTGTGCAGAAGCCGGTTTAACCATCATGAAATGTTGTTCCGGATGAGCCAGCAGCGCTTCCACTTGGTTTGCTTCTTCTTCTTGGCCGCTCCGTCGCAACTCTTTGACATAATTGCCGATCAGTTCTTCCAGATCACGTTTGCCTTGCGGGTCCAATTTCGACAGCGCCACTTTCGCGCCTTTCGCAATCCGTCTGCGCAGCGCATTTTCGTCCAACCCCATTTCCGGTTGTACCCGCAGGTAAATAACACCGCCCGTCATACCGGAACAGATCCAGGGACCGGGGTCTCCCAATACAACTGCCCGACCGTTTGTCATATATTCAAAAGCAAATCCTTTAATATTTGCCCGAGACCCAATCATACCGCGGGAATCTTCCACCGGTGCTTGCAGCTGACCGCCAATCACAATATCTGCTCCAGACAGCCGGATTCCAGCGCGTGAATCGGCATTGCCCTGGACGATGAACAAACCTCTTTGCGCACCGTAAGCCAGACCTTTTCCGACCGAGCCGTCTACAAATTTACCATATTTGTTTTTCCCTTTCAGAACAATCACTTTACCGCCAAGCGATGTTTTGCCGACACCATCCTGAGCACCGCCCTGGATACGGATATGAACCCCGGTTGTGTTATAGGCAGCAAAACCGTTTCCGCCAACCGAACCATTGTCAAAATTCACTTTCGCTTTGTTGAAAGAACTGATTTCACCCTGCTTCTTGCCGCGTGTCACAGAACCGGACAAGTAGCTGCCGATTACCCGATCACTCGCCAATGTAGTCCCTGCTTGACGAGTTACCGTATCAGACCCGGCGGCTACTTCCATCACCGTTTCCATGGCAAGCCGTTCAGTCAAGGAATTCACGCCAACTGACGATACGCGCAATTCTGGAACGGCGCCGCGAATTGGTGCCTGCGACTGCACCGGCGCCAATAAGTCAGACAGATCCAACCGATCCAGCTCACGTGTTTGCTCCAACAAATCGGACTGTCCTACCAGATCCTGCAAACGGGCAACTCCCAATTTTGCAGTAAGTTGACGTACATGTTCGCCTACTCCCTTAAAATATCCCATCAGGTGTTCAACCGCCAGATCGAATTCACGCGGCTTGAACATCTTTAATCCTTTTTCTTTTGCTTCTTCGATCGATTCCATCTGGGTTGCGATTCCTACCGGACAGGTGTCCTTATGACAAGCTCGACAGCTGATACAGCCGATAGCAACCATCGCCATGGTTCCAAAACCAACGCGGTTTGCACCCAGTAGTATCAGTTTCATTACGTCAAAGCCTGTTTTCACGCCACCGTCTGCCCAAATTTCAACTTTGTTGCGCAAGCCGGACTCAACCAGTTCACGATGAGCGAGTTTCACACCGATTTCGACCGGAAGACCCACGTATTTAAGAGCATGAGCACGGGCAGCACCGGTTCCTCCATCATAACCGCTCAATGTAATGATATCCGCTCCCGCTTTGGCAATCCCGACTGCAATGGTGCCGATATTTGGCACAACCGGCACTTTCACAGACACACGAGCTTTCGGATTGGCTGTTTTCAACTCGTCAATCATCTGCGCCAAATCTTCAATCGAGTAGATATCATGATTGTTGGAAGGAGAAATCAAATCGGTTCCCGGCTGTGCGTTCCGGGCGGCAGCGATTTTCGCAGTCACTTTCGAACTTGGAAGATGGCCGCCTTCGCCTGGTTTTGCTCCCTGTCCAATTTTAATTTCCAACAGGTTCGACGAATTGGTCAATTCAATATTGACGCCAAATCGTCCGGATGCAATCTGCATACCTCTGTGATTCGGATATTTTCCGATCAAATCTTTAATTTCGCCGCCTTCTCCATTCAGCGAAATCATGTTCAACCGATAAGCCGCTTCCGCATAAGCACGATATGCGGTTTCGTTCTGCGAACCAAATGACATGGACGAGATCAAGAATGGTAAGCTGTGCTCACCGATTGAGATATCCGTATCTTTCGGCTCCACTTTGGAAGTGGGATCGTTTTTTAGATCCAACACATGGCGGAGCGAAATTGGATTGTTCGTTTCCATCTCAACCATTTTGTCAGCCAAATCGGAGAAAGGCTTGTTGCCTGCAGCCACATCACCGGCCAACTTCCAGATACGCGGGAAATAATGGAACGTTTTCGCCATCTTTTTCGTTTCTTCTCCGGAAGCGATTCTGGACCGTTCTTCCGAATCAGACTGCAATTGATCCCAGCCGAATCCCGCTTGCTCTGAGCCGTAAAAGTTAACAGTTTGGAGAACCTTTTGAACTTCCGGTTTCAAACCGATCGACGAAAACAGACGATCGTAACCGCGCAACTCATGGATACCCAAGGTAGAAATCACTTTTTCTAAACCTTTGTGCAATGCCTGATACAGTTTTTTAATGCTTTCCTGCGGTTCCACCAGTCCTGCCGTTTCCCACATCATATACGGATTGACCGCATCAGCGCCAAGACCGATCGCCACGGAGATGTCATGCAAATTGCGTAGCGCTCCGGAACGCAAGACAATCGATGTGCGACGACGTAAGTTTTCAGCACCGGACGCTGTCGGATATTCCTTCAGCGCGTGATGCACTGCAGAAACAACCAGCATCGGATCGACATATCCGTTATCGTAACGGAATACATGCCGATCATCGATCACTAAAAGATGAGCTCCGGCCACAACCGCCTCGACTGCATTCCTTTCAATTCTGTGAACGGCATCCTTTACCGTTTCTTCCGCTTTCCGAACCGCATCAATTGCGATAATCGAATGCGGGCCCGCATTAAATTCACGGATCAGATCTTCAAACAGATAAGTACCTAATTCATGCGCCATAGGACGGTACTCATCGATCGAAAGCGGTGAACCATTTCGATGTCCGCCAACCAGCAGCGGTGTATGAATTTCCAATCGACGCAAAACGTGTTGATGGTGACCTTGCAGAGAAGGACGCGGCCCCAACACCACACGTGTGGAGAAATGCTCGATTTCCCGTTCACGGTCAATTGCCGGATTGGTAACCACCGCAACCGTTTCCTTAAAAAAGTCGGCAATATTTTGCCGTTCTCTCGACAACGCAGCCAGCGGCCCGTCAAACCCGAGCGAACGAACCGGTTCCAGTCCCGTATTCGCTTGCTGTTCAACCAAATCCAAATCAGCCGTATCCCAACCAAAAGCAGCAAGCAGACGGTCTCTCGTTTCAGCATCCGATGCAGGGTCTGCTGTTGGCAGGAAGAATTCACCTTCCAGCGATGGGGTTCCAAACCCGATCGTCTTCCGAAAACCCTTAAACCGATAGCGTTGTTTTGCAGAATGTAACACCTGTTGTTGCATTTCGCTATACGGAACAATCGTTGCGGAATGGGCGTTGCGGTCAATCTGTACCGCCACTTTCTCACCGGGTGCGATTGCTTTCGGGTCGTTTACCATTTCCGTTACAGGTACGACACCCTGTTCGGACGAGAAATAATAGGATGTGTCCGTCTCAACCAACCACACTGGACGCAGCCCCAGCGCATCAACCGAATAGAGGCACTGGTCCCCGTAACGGGAAACAATCCCAGCCGGTCCTTGTGCGAACGGTCCCCAACCGGAGCGGAAGAACATATACATATCCTGCAATTCATTTGAGAATTGTTTGATTTCATTAATAATAGGCGGGAAAATCATTTCCATCGCTTCAAAGAAGCTGATCCCATAGAGATGGATCATGCCCTCGATGGTACGGTTCATGTCCTGCGAGTCACTGCCGCCATGAACCAATTGAATGCCAAGCATCTGCGCTTCTTCGCGCAGCTTCTGAATCGTATTGATTTCCCCGTTATGCCCAAGCACCGAGAACGGTTGAACCCGTTCAAAAACAGTAGTGGTGTTTGTGGAATAACGGTTGTGACCCAGACTAATCACCGATCGGCAATCTTTACTCTGCAGATCGGGATAATAAAGGGGAAGAATATTGGCTGAACCCCGTACTTTGTAAATGGCAATGTGCGAACTTAAAGACACCACGTGGAACGGCATCTCCGCTTCGATTTGACATTGCAACTGGAACAGTTGTTTTTCCAATTCCTGTCCCTGCAATTTGTCATGATGGAGCGCGAGCTGCACAAACAGCGGTTCATCATGCCGCCCTTGCGGTCCAAGCACATCCGAGTTTACGTTAGCCTCCGTTGATACCAAAACCGAAAAACCGGCCTGTTGGAAAAATTCTCGCAATTTAGGCAACCAGTTTTCTTTTTGCGCTTTCTCTTCTTTCAATAGAAAAAAATGACCGACAGCAAAACCTGGCTGCTCCGATAGCGTAGCAGGCAGGTTGTTTCGCATCAGGTTTTTGGCCCATAGTTTACGGGGAATGTCGATCTGGATTCCGCATCCATCCCCTTCACCGTCAACAAAACCGGCCCGATGCGACATTTTGATCAGTGCATCAAACGTTTTTTGTATGTTGTCATGAGTCGGAGTCCCGTTCTTTTCAATCACCGAGACGATACCACATGCGTCATGTTCCTCTTTTACTTTGCGATTCTTCCACATCTGCAGCACCCCCAGTTGAATAAACAAAAAAGAACCCAGCCAATTGAGCAGGGAACCTGTCCGTCAGGTCTTTTAAACCTCCGGTGTAGCCATTGGCCTGCCCCGCTTGGTCCTGTCCATAAGGCCGGATCCCTAGGGGCACTTCCACTTAAGTAAGACTATACAACATAACGTATTATAACACAATATAAAGATTGATTAGGGAAGTAAATGGTAACAACCGGAATTTCTTAGAAAGGGAATTCAGGAGGTATATTTCTATTCAAGGAGCATATCATGGAATATGAGTCATTTTGACTCTTTGTTCAGTTGCACTCGGAAACTGACAGACACATAATACAGAAGAGGTGTTTGAAATGATGTCAGGTTCCGAAAATGAAAAAAATGTGGCGAAAGCATTACTTCAATTAAATACTTACCTGGAAGCTTTAGAGTTGCCATATAACGTCAAAGACGTCTACCGTTTGGCGTATAAGAAACGACTTGGAAAATATTACAACGACCAATGGATCGATCTGTTGTTGGATGATCCGAACCGTCAGGATATTTTGACTGAGCCGTATACGGTCTATTCCATTGCCGAGACATTGACCGAAAACGGCTACAAACCAATGATTTACGCACTGTTACGGATTGCCCATCAATTGGAAATCGGTTACTCCCACGCCTATGTGATTGGCATCGCACACGAATGAAAAAACCTGTTTGCATCCGACTGATTCGGAAGCAAACAGGTTTTTTGTTTAGTCGATAGGAATTTATAAATTTTGTCCTATCGACATAAGGGCAACTAAGGTTCGCCAGCCTTTGGCTTGGCGAAGCCAAGTTTTCTTTATCGTTTTTGCCTGCGTCGTCTGTATGTAGCCAAGTAGAGTACCAGAGTGACCGCCAGAACAATAGTACCGTACCAAATCCAATTTCCCCATGCCACCCAAGCCGGATGCATAAACACCCTCCTTATCTACGAAAAATGCCTGGACAATTCGGCAATAAAAGATTTCAGAGAATTCTCTGTTCCTTCACCGAAATCTGCGTCCAACGATTCATACTCTTTTAAGTCATTTTTAAGAACATCGAGAACGTGCTTAATAGTCGATTCCGGCACATCATAAAGATGGATGACGCGTGAACTTTCCGACCTCACAGGGTCACCCCTTCTCTTTTTCGATAGTTTTACCTGTCAAAGCTGTTGCCATACATATTGGATTTGGTTGTCTGTCACCGCTGACCGGTCGTTCTTCGTAAAATTCTCTGAGCGGGTCGCCCCAAACTTCGGGTACGCCGGGAAATGCGTGGGAGAGCATAATCGCTCTGCTGTTGCCCGATTCTGCTTCTTATCCGCCAGGTGAATGCTTTCGGAAAAAGCTGTGGAAAATCGAGCACAATATAGGCAAAGAGCGAGGCTATCAAGGCGGGTAAATACATTCCTGCTGACAACATCAAACCAATCGCGCTGGCTGTCCACATCCCGGCCGCCGTTGTCAAGCCTTTGATCTGTGATCCGTTTTTGAGGATCGACCCGGCTCCCAGGAATCCCACTCCCGCCACCACTTGCGCCGCGACCCGTCCAGTGTCGTGCATCATGCTTCCGATAGCGGGGAATCCGTATATGGAGGCGAGCCCAAACAGGCAAGACCCGAAACAGGTTAACGTATAAGTACGAAAACCGGCCCCCCGTTGTTCATTCACCTCCCGAAAATAACGTTCTCGTTCAAATCCCATGATGCCGCCCGCCAAAAACGCCAAAAACAACCGTAGCAAAACTTCTGACAGTGTATCGGGAAACAGTTGGGCAAACATAGAACCACCTCCACTCACGGTGAATTACAATCCATTTTGCATTTGCGACCATTGTTCTTTACTCAACAACACTTCACGCGGTTTCGAGCCTTCAAATCGGCCTACAATTCCACGCTCTTCCATTTGATCAACCAATCGCGCCGCCCGCGAATACCCGACTTTCAAACGTCTTTGGAGCATCGAAACAGAAGCTTGCTCGGACTCAACAACCAGCTTTACTGCTTCCCAAAACAATGAATCCAATTCTCCTTCCTCCGGCGTGGACTCCTCTTTCATCTCGCTCAAATCAAGATGGTAAGCTGCTCCTTGCTGTTCTTTCACATAGGAAACCAACCGTTCCACTTCCGCTTCAGATACAAATGCCCCCTGCACACGGACCGGTTTTGATTCCCCGACCGGCAGATAAAGCATATCCCCCCGGCCTAATAATTTCTCTGCCCCGCCCATATCCAAAATGGTTCGCGAATCCATCTGCGAGGAAACCGCAAATGCAATGCGGGACGGTATGTTTGCTTTAATAACACCTGTAATGACATCAACAGAAGGCCGCTGTGTAGCCAAAATCAAATGAATTCCCGCAGCGCGGGCCATTTGCGCCAATCGGATGATCGCCTCTTCCACATCGGTTGGGGCAACCATCATCAAATCGGCCAACTCGTCAATGATGACAACTATATACGGCAGTGGGCTTTTGTTCGCCTGTTGCATGATAGAGTTGTAGCTTTCCATGTTGCGTGTGCCTTCTGCGGCGAACAATTCGTATCGATGCTCCATTTCCTGCACGACTTTTTTCAGTGCGTAGGCAGCCCGTCGCGGATCTGTAACCACAGGAGCCAACAGATGAGGAATTCCGTTATAAACGTTCAATTCTACCATTTTCGGATCAATCATTATAAATTTAACTTCACTTGGTTTTGCTTTATACAAAATCGACGCGATAATACCGTTGATACAAACCGACTTCCCGGCACCTGTCGCTCCCGCTACCAACAGATGCGGCATTTTCGCCAAACTTCCGACAATCGGTTCTCCGCTGATATCCCTTCCCAACACGGTAGACAGCTTCGATGGTGAAGTGAGGAATTCATTCGATTCAATCACTTCCCTCAGCGTGACAATCGCCACTTCGCGGTTTGGAACTTCAATACCAACCGCTGATTTGCCAGGAATGGGAGCTTCAATCCGGATATCCTTGGCTGCCAATGCCAATGCCAAATCATCAGCCAGATTTACGATTCGTGATACTTTAACTCCGATTGCAGGCTGTACTTCATAGCGGGTTACGGTCGGTCCCCGATGCGCCTCGGTAACTTTCACCTGTACACCAAAACTGGCCAACGTTTCCTGCAATTTTAACGCGTTTGATTCCAAATCTTTATGGTCTCCACCCGTTCGCGGACCATAAGGAGCCTCCAAAAGATCCAGCGGCGGCAATTCGTACGTATTGTCTGCGGTCTGCATCTGGAGAACCAATGGATCTGTTTCTTCGTAATTCGGAACTTCGCTTTTAA
The DNA here is from genome assembly GCF_015097055.1 of Effusibacillus dendaii. Taxonomy (NCBI): domain Bacteria; kingdom Bacillati; phylum Bacillota; class Bacilli; order Caryophanales; family Alicyclobacillaceae; genus Effusibacillus; species Effusibacillus dendaii. The sequence goes on along the minus strand of NZ_AP023366.1, from coordinate 301,792 downwards.
CGGCTTTGCCGGTTTGACGTTCTTTATATTTTATAGTGATCTGCCCATTTTGTTTACCGCCCGGCAGAACCTGCAGGTGTTTGGACGGCGATTCCACTTGATCGGCAAAATCCCTGATCTTTAAAGGTTGTTCATCATCAAAAACAGGCTCCGCTACAGCGGCGGCCGTTTGCGTTCGCGTTTCAGCCGGTCGTTTGACGTTCTTATTCTTAGCGGTTTCCTTCGGGGGTGATGATTTTAATACGTGCCACGCTTCCTTTACTTCTTTTGCCCATTTCCGCAGCCATCCCGCCGCAAGCTGGCGGCCTTTGCGCAAGCCAGCGGTAAGGGATTTGCCGGAAATCAAAATCAAGGAGATAACCCCCATGATCATCATGACAAAAAGCGTACCCGCTGTATCAAACAGCGTATGCAGTAAACTAAATCCCAGGAACCCTATAATTCCACCGCCGAATTCGATATTTCCAATTGGCCGGTCCGAAGATGCAACGGTATGGGAATCGTATAATGTCTTGATTCTTTCATTCGTGACCAACCAGAGATCCGATTTATGGCCGGGGCTTAAAATTTCCAAATATAAATTGTAATGGTGGAGGACGGCCATTGTTAAAATGGCAAGAAGAATTCCTAAGTGCCGGGAGGTCAAACGAGGGGTTTGTTGTTTGACCATAAAATAAACAGCCAAATATATCAGATAACCGCTAATCATCCAGTAGGAAATACCTGCTGTATACATCGACACACGCATCAAAATTCGGCCTGCTGGCCCCATTCCGGCAAACGAAAGGATAGCGACCGCCAATAAGAGCAAGCCTAGGATCTCGTATTTGATAAACTGTTTTGTTTTTCCCGTGCTTTTTTTTCTTTTGGCCATTCCATTCTCACCCAATTTAAAATAAACTTGGCTCATCCAAACATCTGGCGTAGGCGAGCCCCAAATTACACCCAACTAAGTGACAAGCACTTCACTCACGAGTACGAATGCACATTCAACTCGACCAAAGAAAGAGCACCCGACGGGTGCCAGCGTAATTGTTATAGTTATTGTTTCTTCAGTGACCTGCATATTCCTGCCGCTGCAACCGGATTTTCCAGAATCGGCTAGGTAAGCGATGCAATCGGAACCAAGGACCCGGGTGATAAACGGGGGTCCATGTAGTCATAAGGGTTGGCAGACAGCAGGCGGACGATTTTACCCCAGCCGTTGCCACAAGGTTCCACGATCATTTTGACTCTTTGATAATCGGTCTCAAGCCAATTGTAGGAGGTGGAATCAAATCCTTCAAAAACGGTTTCAAGCGGGATAGCTGCCCAATAGAGCATTGTCATTATTGGACACCCCCCGATTTTTGAAGTTTTTTCTGTTCGATCAGTTGATTCAGGTGCCGTAACGCTTCGCCAAGACCTCCCATTTCATCGATGAGACCATATTCTACAGCGTCCCTGCCAACCACGGTGGTTCCGATATCACGCGCCAATTCGCCCGTTTTGAGCATCAATTCACGGAATTTGGGTTCCGTGACACGGGAATGCTTCGTCACGAAACGAATCACTCGTTCCTGCATCTTCTCCAGGTATTCAAAAGACTGGGGAACCCCGATCACAAGGCCGGTCAATCGAATGGGATGGATTGTCATGGTCGCCGTTTCACTGATAAAAGAATAATTGGATGCCACGGCAATCGGCACGCCGATCGAATGGCCACCGCCTAACACCAGTGTAACGGTCGGCTTTGACAGGGAAGCGATCATCTCCGCAATTGCCAAACCTGCTTCCACGTCACCTCCTACCG